>JBJEVY010000052.1:0-28156 GCA_051884775.1 Candidatus Spyradenecus sp.
GCGCGGCGCTTGCGCCGCGCAGCGAGCGTTAGCGAGCGCCTGGCTCAAAACCCCCAGCACACCCCTGGCGCGGTGGCCCGGCCGCGCTTGGCCGCGCCGCCCCTTCTCACTTTTGAGAGCCGCACTTCGCAAAAGTGAGAAGGGGCGGCGCAAGAATGAGAAGCTGCGCAGGCGAAAAGGAGCCCGAAGGAAAAAAGTTTTTCTCTGCTTCACTTTGGCACGCCCATTGCAAGGGAAGAGAGACAACTTGGCGTGTGCCAAGTCAGTTCGATAGTCACGCTACCGTACAGAAAGGTACTCGCACAATGAATAAGCAGTTGAAGCAGGGCTTCACGCTCGTTGAAATTATGATCGTGGTCGCGATCATTGGCATCCTCGCCGCCATCGCCGTCCCGAACTTCGTCCGTTCTCGGCGCACCTCGCAGCAGAATGCTTGCATCGCCAACCTGCGTCAGATTGAGGCTGCTAAGGAGCAGTGCCAGATTGAAGGGCTCGCGCTCACGGAAGCCAATATCAATAAGTATCTGAAGGTCACCCTGGACAAGCTCCACTGCCCGTCTGTGAGCACGTCTAACTACAAGACTACCTTCGGCGACGAGAACACTCCTCCCTCCTGCCCGAATGCTGGCACCTATCCCGGCCACAAGCTTGAAGCCTATCAGGCGATTGACACCGGCGCCGGCGCCGGCTCTGGCGACTAATCTTCCCGATTGAACTCCTTTGGGAAGGGGCGACTTTCGAGTGAAGGTCGCCCTTTTACCTTTGGGGAGGGGCAAGGATGTCCGAAGCGACAGCACAGACGCAGCAGGTATGGCCGCGGACTTGGTGGCTGTCGCTCTGTTTTACCGTGGCGATGGGGGCGCTGGGGGGCTATTGGGGGTGGGAGCATGTCCGCCTGATTCAGACGGAGACGGCGCGGGAGCGGTGCGTGATGAAGCGCTGGGAGCTCTCGATGGCCAAGCGGCAGGCGGAGATGTTTGGAGACGATGCCCTCTCGCGGCTCTTGCACGAGGGGCAATTGCCTCCGTGCCCCAATGGCGGGGTCTATACGCTTGGCGACCCCGGGCGGCCAGTCACCTGCTCGCTAGAGAGCGACCAGGGGGAGTTGCCGCGGGAGCGGCCGGCGGCCTTGGAGCTCTACCGGCAGTTGGAAGCGCAGCAGGCTCGGGAGTTGGCCGAAGCGCAGGCAGCTGAAGCCGCAGAAGCGGCAGCTGAAGCGGAAGATGACGAAGCATGGCTTGAAGTTGACGAGGAGGAAGGGGTATGATGTCCTTTGGATTTGACCGGCCGAAGCCGCCGGAAGCCTACTATGAGATGCTCGATGTGGGGCTTGAGCGCGCGAATGTGGCGGCCTGCGTGGTGGAGTTGCAGCGCCCGGAGGGGCCGCTGCTCTACGCCAATAGCGTCTGGCGCGAACTCTTTCCGCAGCCGGAGGGGGGAATGCCGGTGGGGGCGCCGCTGACGCGCTGGTTCCCGGTTCCGGCGTGGATTGCGCCGATGATGGAGGCGCTGCGCGCCGGAAAGTTGTGGCAAGCGCCCAAGCCCGCCGAGCTCACCCAGCCGAAGGTGACGCTGGAGGTGAACGCCACGCCCGAGGAGGTGGGCGCGCAGGGTCAGCCGCCACGGCGGGCCGTCATTGTCTTGCGCGATGCGGCGGCAATGTGGCAGGATGTGCGCTTGGAGCGCGAGCGCGAGCGTCAGCGCGTGATGATGGAGAGCTTTGGGACCATCTGCCACGCCATTGGTCAGCCAATGACCGTGCTGATGAGCAGCGTGGAGATGATGCGCCTCAATCTGGTGGACGAAGCCGGGCGTAAGGAGATGACCGAGATGTGCTATGAGGCGGCCATCGAGATCCGCGACCTCCTCCAGAAGCTCAACGAGAAGCGCCACTACGCCACCGAGCAGTATCGCAAGACGGCCAACCACGCCGACGAAATCGTCTCGCTCTTCGAGCAGGATTCTCCCGTTGCGCCCATCGAGGGCCTCAGCGAAGCGGTGGCCCACGCCCTCGAGCCTGGAACCGAGCCCCCCGCTTCCCCCGCCGACGGCGGCTTTGAGGATAGCTTGTTTAACCTCTAGCTGACAGCGGACAGCCGACAGCGGACAGCCGCTAACGCGATGGACAAACCGCCGGCCTATCGTGTTGCGCTCACGGCTCAGACGGGTGTTGCACATCGAGCGCCAGCGCTGTCAGCTGTCCGCTGTCGGCTGTCTGCTAACCAAGCGCCGCGAAGCGGCCCATTGGCACGCCGCTTGCATAGGAGCGCAAGGAGTTCAGTAGTATGCAGATTGACCAACAGATTTTCTTAGCGTTGGCCGTGGGGCTGGCAGGGTTACTGCCGGCCGAAGTGGCCGTGCGATGTTCGTTCAACCCTGGGGCGGTGGATCAGGTGGTCTCTGATTCGGGCAAGCCGAAGATGAGTTTCGTCCTGCAAGGTCCGCAAGAGGGGAAGGCGGTCAAGCCTTCGATGGACGAATTGGGCGTCAGTGCGCTGGAGGTTTTCTCGACGGCACAGGGCACGCGCTATGGGGTGGTCAGCAACATTGAAGGGCTGCGGGCGAAGGAGGGCTGGACGATTGCCTTCCGGTTGCGGCCGCGTAGCCGGATGCGTTGGCGCCCGATCTTTGGTTTTCGTTTTGGCAAGCATAACTACCGCTTGGAGCAAGTGGCCGAGGTGAAGGGGGAGAACAATCCCATCACAATGGCCCTCTTCCGCAATAATGGGCAGAACCTGGTGCAGGGGATGACCCGTTGGCACCCGAAGAACAAGCTCGAGCTTGAGCAGTGGTACGACATTCGCCTTTGTTACATGGATGAGAGCTTCGTGCTGTTTATTGACGGCACCGAAGTCGAGCGGCTTAAGGTCCCGGCCGAGCACGGACCCGATGACAAGCTGACAGAATTGGTGCTCGGCACGGGGCGCGACGGTGACGGCGTAGCCTCGGGCGTCAAGCCGGGGCTCTACGAGCGGCTGGATGAGGTCTGTGCCTGGTCCGGAACTTCCGCAACCCCGCCGGCAGGCAAGCCGGTGGTGAAGGCCTCTGTGGCCGAGCGGAAGGCCGAACCGGCAAAGGCAAAGCCTTCCGTAGAGCTCCCGGTAGCCGCTCCCGATGGGTCGTGCGTCTTGGCGCCCAAGCAAGGCGCGCTCCCGGAGTGGAAGCATACGCTCAAGGGCGGCACCTTGCGAATTCAGCCGGCGCAGGCGGGCAACCCCAAGCCGTTGACCGTTGAGGGCCACGGGCGCATTGAGATTAGCTGCCCCTTCTCCGACCTCACGGTCACGCTCAACGCGCAGACCTTTGAGGGCGATGTGGTGGTGGTGGATGACGCCACGCAACAGGGGGCCGGGAAGAAGCTGCGCAGCAGCGGGCTTTTGCTTGGCCCCGAGGCGCGGCTCATCCTCTCCCCGGGCGTGCAGCTCTATGTGGTTGGCCAGGGCGCCTTCGATGCGCCGCAGATTGGCGTGAGTGGCGGCGGCGAGCTGAATCGCGAGGGCTTTGGGGCCCTGCGCATTGAGCCCGGTGCCACGCTCGAGAGTGCCATCGAGCTGACCGGCCCCACCACCCTTGCCGCCACCGGCGCAGTGGCCGGGCGGATTTGGACCCAGCAGAACACCCCCTTGCTCACCCTTGGACGGACGGCTGACCCCACTGGGCAGACGAAGTGGGTGGTGCCGCTGCTCTCTGGACTGAAGGTGGAATCCACCCTCGGTTCGCCGAATAAGCCGCTGGACCTGTTGGTCAATGGCGGCACGGTGGAGATGAGTGGCGGGAGCTTCTCCCGGAACTTCACGGTGCAGGCGCCGGTGCGCTTGACCAATGGCCTCCACCAGACCCAAGAGCTGAAGATTGCGCCGATGCAGTCGCTCCAGATTGAGGGCGATGCGGTGTTGAAGGCCGAGACCATCCGCAGCACGGGCAACCTGATTGTGGCCAAGGGCGGCACGCTCGCCGGCGGCGGGCAAGTGACCGGCAGTTGCGTCTTCCTGGATGGCGCGCAGCTGGAGATTGCCCCGGGGAAGGTGACGAGCCTCTCGCTGCTGGCGATGCAGCACGGCTCGAGCCTCATTGTCACGGGCAACCCCACCGGGATGAAGGGCGGCAAGAACCCCATCCTCACCTGGCAGGTCTGCTCGGATACGCTCTCGGCCGATGACTTCCTGATGGGTTCGGATATTCCCGAAGGGTGCGAACTGGTGCTAGAGGGCAACACCCTCTCGCTCAATGTGCCCTATGCCGTGGCCATGGGCAACCTCCATATCAAGCTGCTCAATCCCGATGGCACCGAAGCCACCGTCAAGCCGAGCCCCGAAGCGCTCAGCTTCGTGACCGCCGCCGCCCTGCGCGGGCGCTCCGCCGCCGGCGATTTGCGCTTGACCCTCGAGGGCTCCACCTCCGAAACGCCGGAAATGGATGCCGGGCAGGCGGTGAATGTGGCCCATCTGCTCAATCTGCGGCCGCAGGCTTCGCTGATTGGCGGGGCGATCTCGGCCCAGTACCTCTGCAACTTCGGCGTGGCTGAGGTGAAGCGCGTGGGGAATAACCGCGTCGAGGCCACGGTGATGGTCGAGCCCTTCGATGGGCTGGGCACGCTCGGCGCCTCGCCCAATGGCTACATCCAGATCCTCGGCAAGCCCGATGCCAGCGCCCCGCAGTGGGCTGTCCTGGCCGAAATCCCGCCGGGCACGCCCTACCGCAATGGGCTGATCACCTCGGCCCCCTTCCGCAATGTCCACGGCGGCAAGACCTACAAGGTCTTTGGCGTGCGCCTCTCGCCCACCTCGGCAAGGAAGTAACGCAATGGCCAAGGCAAAACCCAACCTGCTCAAGCGCCGCACGCCCACCGATGTTGTCGGCCTCGCCCTCGGGCACTTGCCTGAAGGGAAGGTGGCCGCCGTGCGGTTGCAGACCAAGGGCGGCAAGCGCGAACTCCTCGCCGCCGCCGTAATCGACCTCCCCGGGGCCCTGCCCGCCGATTGGGAGAACGCCCGCAAGGCCGTCACCTGGTCCCTGCCCCCACCCTTTCAATCGCCCCACGCAGCCCTGGTGGCCACCGCCCCGGAGGCGGTGCTGCGCCTGACGCAGCGTCAGGCCCCGGCGGCCGATGCCCAAGCGCAGGCGGTCAATGGTCAGCGCCAGGCGGTGAAGCTGGCGATGCCGCCGGATCTCTGCCTGGAAGTTTCGCTGCCCGAGTATCAGGTGCTCTGGCTCTCGCGTCTGCTCCCGGAAGGGCACCAGCCCACCGCCTGCTCGATTCAGGTGGCCCAGGCCGCGCTCCTAAATGCGCCCTTGGCGGTGCCGGAGTTCGAGCGCGCCGGCGGCACGGCTGTGGTGCTCATCGTTGAAGCGCAACGCACGCTCCTGGTGGCCTATCAGAATAGCCGCCCGGTACTGGTGCGCGAGCAGACCCTCGGCAACGAGACCGTTACCCAGGCGCTCGCCTCGGGGCTCGGCATCGAGCCGGCGCTGCTGCAGAGCATGATTGAAGAGCAGTTGGTCGACCCCCTGCCGCTCCTTGAGCCGGTGCTTCAGCCGCTCTTCCGGCAAATTGGCCTGGCGGTGGACTATGTGGCCCAGCGCTTTGAAGGGGCCCCCACCTGCGGGTTGCTCTTTGGTGTGCCCGCGCACTTGGCCCCCCTGTGGCTCACGGTGGCCGAACGCTCGGGCAGTGCGCTGACACTCACGGCCCCGGCCCCGCTCGCCGGCTTTACCAAGCCGCGCACCGCCGCCCCGGCTTCGGCCGAAGAGGAGGCCGCGTTGTGGCCGGCTATTGGTGGCGCCCTCGCCGTTCTGGAGGAGGCCAGCGATGAATAAGGCCATTCACCTGAATCTCTTGCGCGATGAGGAGCGCGTCTCCTCCAGCCGCGTGCGCCTGCATGTGATGGCGCCGGTCTTCGCTGCCGTGATTGTGGCAGGCGTGGCGCTCTGGTGGGCCTGGTTGTGGACGCAGACGCTGATGGCCCAGAGCCAGACGCGTGCGGCCGACGAGGCCATCTCCCAGTTGGAGGCCGCCTTCAAGCGCGCCACCGAGGCCACCGGGCGTGAGCAGGAGCTCAAGCAACAGTTGGCGCAGGTGGAGCTCTACCGCCACGGCGCCGCCCGTTATGGCGTCTTCCTGCGCAAGTTGGCCGAGCAGATTCCTGCAACCATTCAGCTGACGCAGCTTGAACTCGTTGAACCTCCGGCGCAGGTCATCGGCGCGCCCGCCCAACGGGGCAAGAAGGCGCCGCCGAGCTTTGGACCGAGCTCGCCCGAGGAGCCCGTCCGCCTGCGCCTCTCCGGGCGCACGCTGGATGCCGCCTCGCTCGATAAGTTCTTGGCGGTGCTGCGCGCGCCGGCCTTCCGCGAGATGATTGAAACCGCGACGGTGCCCAAGGGCGCTTTCCGTCTGGAGCAGGAGCCTCGTGGCGGCAGCAGCCAGGAGCTCTTCCGGTTCGATGTGGAGTGCACACTCAAGCGGAGGGTCTTTGAATGAGCCAGGGTTTGACCGGCGAGCAGTTGCTCGCATTCTTTGGGAACTCCAAGCGCCGGGCCTTTGCCGTGGCGGTGGGGTTGCTCCTCGTGGCCGGCGCGCTCTGGCAGTTCCTGGTGATCGGCCAGCAGGAGACGCTCGACCAGGCCCGCAATGAGGCCCAGGCGCGGCAGGGCAAGCAGGAATCGATGGAGAAGTTGGTCCGCCGCCAGTCGCTGACCGACAAGGCGGTGCAGGATTTGGAGGCGCAGTTGAAGGCGTTGGAGGGCGAGGGCTACTTGACCCCGCTGCTGAACTCCTATGCGATGCGCTGCAAGGCGTTGCTTGACCCGCTGACCGAGAAGACCGGCTTTGCGATTGCGCAGTTTGCCGAGCACGCCCAGCGGATGTTGCCGGTGCCGAAGGCGGGCGTGCCCGAACAGTTGCAAGCGCGCCAGCTCATCACCTGCACCGGCTCTGGCAGCTACCGCCAGATGATGGAGTTTGTGGAGAAGCTGGAGGATACCTATCCGCTGGCCGTCCTCTCCTCAATGCGCATCATCCCCTCCAACGACCCGCAGGTCCACGCCGTGCAGCTGATTGTAGAGTGGCCCGCCAAGGGCAAGACCAAGAGCGAGCTTCTGCCCGCAGCGAAGGGAGGCCGCCGATGAGCATGTTCGACCTTATGGCCGCCTTTCGGAGCATGTGGGAACAGTCGACAGTCGGCAGTCGACAGTCGACAGGGCGCGTTCCGCGACGGATAAGCTGCGGTGCCTTCCTTGTGCTTGCCGTGGCAATGGCGAGCGCCCCGGCCTTTGGCGCCGAGTGGCGCGACCCCTTCTGGCCGATTGGCTGGGAGCCGCCCAAGCCGAAAGTTGAAGCCCCGGTCCAGCCCGAAGTCAAGCAGCCCGAGCCGCAGGCCGAGCAGAAGCCGGCGGCGCCAGCCCCCAAGCCCTCGGACATTGCGCCGCTGGCCCTGTGGCTGGAAGCGCGCAAGCAGGTGAAGATCTCCGGACAAAGCCGGGCGCGCGGCTCGGATGGCGTGTTGCGCCAAGTCATCTATATCAATGGCAAAGGCTACTCGGCCGGCGACTCGATCACCTTGGATTACCAAGATTACCGCTTTACCTGGCGCCTGCGTGAAGGCAACAACCAGGAACTCCTGCTCAAGCCCCTGAAGTCCGTGCGGATTGCAGCGGCGGATGAGACCACAACCCCCACCAACTAAAAGGAACCCAGTCAATGAAGATGCGTTTAACGCCGTTCTTCCTCCTCGTTGCGGTCGCCGCCATTCTCTCGGCCCCGCACCTGCTCGCCCAGGCCGCTGCCGCCACTGAAGAGGTGGTGGTGCTGCTCGATGACGAGGCCGACGCCCCGGCCGAAGAGCCCGCCGCTGCGCCGATCGCTGAAGCCGCCGCCGAAGAGCCCGCCGCCGAGGCCCCTGCTGAGGTCGCGCCCGCCGCTGCCGAAGCCCCGGCCGAAGTCGCTCCCGCCGCTGATACCGGCGTGCTCGAGACCAAGACCGGCGTGGTCCTGGCCGACGAGCCCGAGACGCTCCCCACCAACGTCACGAGCGACAAGGAAATCTCCCTGAGCTTCGACGATGTGACCATCGCCGATGTCATCAAGGCCTTCCGCGATGTGAGCGAAGCGAACATCATCGCCGGCAACCACCCCAATCTGGCCCAGCACGTGAGCGTGAAGCTGGAGAAGGTCTCCTGGCGTCAGGGTCTGGCCTCGATCCTCGACACGGCCGACCTGAGCCTCAAGGAGACGCCTCCCGGTAGCAACATCTACACCGTTGTGGCCAAGAACACCGTCATCCCGACGGTCACCAAGACCCTGCAGCTCAAGCACGCCTCCTCCGCCGAGATTGCCGACGTCTTCAACCGCGCCTACGGCAACAAGGATAGCAAGATCGCCAACGCCTTCCCGGCCGCCAATGTGGTCGTCGTCAAGGCCAGCGAAGAGATTGTGGCCGAGTGCGAGAAGATTGTCGCCCAGATCGATAAGCCCGTGCCGCAGATCTACATCGAGGCGCGTTTCGCCCGCCTGAGCGCCGGCGCCAGCAAGAAGTTGGGCATGAAGTGGGATTCGCTGGCTAATGGCTGGACCACCTCCGTGGGGCCCATCTCCGGCGGTCTCAGCCGCACCAAGGGCAAGTGGCCGGGCGCGGCGACCTCCGTCGATGGCGAGAAGGTGCCCTTCATCACCGAGAGCACCGACCCCTATGGCGTCTACGACAGCGCACACTTCCGTGGTCTGACCGGGTCGATGACCGTTGGCCAGATGGCGATGACGCTGCAGGCCATTGAAGAGATGGATGGCGCCTCGATCTTCTCCAACCCGAAGATCATCGTGGCCAACGAGCGTCAGGCCATCGTGGATATGACCGACAAGGAGCCCTGCATTGAGGTGACCACCTCCCGTACCGGCGACAACAATAACCAGCTCGACATCTCCACCAAGCTCTCGACCATCCCCGGCAAGCAGGATGAGCACTCCGAGCCGTGGGTGGGCCAGGCCTACTTCTCCTACGGCATCACGCTCAATGTCCTCCCGCGCGTCAGCCCCGATGGGTTGATTACCGTGGACATCGTGCCGACTGTCTCGGAGAAGACGGGTGAATCCACCCTCAAGGGCTCGGGCACCGATGGCGCCATCTACGCCACCTACCCGATCATCAAGACCCAGCGCCTGACCACTCGCTTCACGATGCAGGATGGCACCACCGCTGTCATCGGCGGCCTGAGCGAATCGCGCGAAGCGAATATCGACTCCGGCATCCCGCTGCTGCGCGACATCCCCTGGGTCGGCCCGCGTCTCTTCGGCTGGAAGTCCCGCGAGAAAACCCAGGATGAGATCGTGATCTTCGTGACCGTTGGCGTGGCCAATCCCAAGGAATTGCCTAGCGACATCGGCATGCCCAAGAATGCGGTCCTCTCCAAGAAGATCCAGAATGGCGAGCTCAAGGAGCCCGGTGATGCCGGCTTCGAGACCACCATCGATTCCCTCAAGGAATAATCCCAAGGCGCTCTTCGGAGCGCTTTAACCCCAAACGGCGGCAGGCCGGACCCCCCTGCCGCCGCTTCCTGTGCCCAGGGCTCCACACCGAAAGCACCGCTATGGCCCAGATTGATACCCTCCTGACAGACCTCGTTGCCCGCAAAGGAAGCGACCTTCACCTCTCGGCCGGGCGTAAGCCGGTCTTTCGCGTGAGCGGGGCCCTCAACGATGTCCCCGACTCCTCGCCGCTCTCCAGTGACGATGTGCTGGCGATGATGCGCGAGATTCTCCCCGAGGAGAACATCGCCCAGCTCCAGCGCGATTGGGATACCGACTGCGCCTACGCCATCCCCGGTCTGGCCCGCTTCCGCGTGAATGCCTACCGCGATATGAACGGCGTCTGCGCCGTCCTGCGCGTCATCCCCGACAAGATCCCCACCTTCGAGGATTTGAACCTGCCCGAGGCGCTGCGCAGCTTCTGCCTCCTCTCCAAGGGGCTTGTGGTCGTCACCGGCCCGACCGGTTCGGGCAAGTCCACCACCCTCTCGGCGATGATTGACTACATCAACCGCACGCGCAACGAGCACATCATCACCATCGAAGACCCCATCGAGTTCGTCCACACCCCGGCCAAGTGCGTCATCAACCAGCGCGAAGTCCACCGCGACACCCGCTCCTTCGCCACCGCCCTGCGCGCGGCGCTCCGTGAAGACCCCGACATCGTCCTCATCGGCGAAATGCGCGACTTGGAGACGATGGAAATCGCTATCGAAACCGCCGAGACCGGTCACTTGGTCTTCGCCACCTTGCACACCAACGCAGCCGCCACCACCGTCGAGCGTATGATTGATAAGTTCCCGGCCGAGCGCCAGAACCAGATTCGCTCGATGCTCTCCGATACGCTCAAGGGCGTGGTGGCCCAGACCCTCTGCCCCAAGATTGCCGGCGGGCGCGTGGCCGCCTTCGAGGTGTTGGTGGTCAACACCCCGGTGGCCGCCCTCATCCGCGAGGGCAAGACCCACATGCTCCAATCGGTCATCCAGACCGGGCGCAACATCGGCATGCAGACCTTCTCCGACGAGCTCACGCGCCTGGCCACCAAGGGCCTTATCACCCCGCGCGATGCGTATATCAAGGCCGTCAACAAGGACGAAATCGCCACCAAGTTCAAGATGGCCGGCCTCTCGCTCGACTTCCTCAAGGCCGAAGAGGAGGCTGCCCAGCAAAAGCGCCAGAAGGCCGCCGCCGAAAAGATCGCCGAATGGCGGATGAAGGCCGAGACCGATCCCAAGAATGCCGCCTACCTTGCCGAGGCCGCTTGGCACCTGGCCACCACCCCCTTCGAGGCCCTCCGTAGTCCCAAGGAGGCCTACAAGCTCGCTGACCGCGCCACCTCCCTCACCCGCGAGAACGAGCCGCGTGCCCTCGCCGCCCTCGGGGCCGCCCACGCCGCCCTCGGCAACTTCCGCAAGGCCCTCGATGCCACGCGCAAGGCCCAGGTGCTCTACAGCAAGGCCGGGGACCGTTCGGCCGCGGCCGCCTGCGGCGCGCGCATCACCCTCTTTGAGCAAAACAAGCCCTTCTTCGACGAATAAGCCCCTCGCAGGAGTTGATGATGGACAACGACACCGCGCAGACGCCCCAAGCCTTCAGCGAAGGTATTACCTTCTTTGAGAAGCTCCTGCAGCTCCGCCCCGGGGACCTGGCCGCCCTCCTCTATCTGGTGCTGGCCTATGACCTGGCTGGGCAGACCGAGCTGCGTAACCGCCACATCCCCGCCCTGGCTGCCGCCCTTCTCCGCCAGCGCGAGGCCGATCAAGCCGAACGCATCCTCGCGCTTCTGCCCGAGGAGCGCCTGGCCGACCCCGCGCTCCAGATGCTCCTCAAGCGCGCCGAGGTCATCCGCGGGCTGGAGGCCTACCGTCAACAGGCTCAGCGCCAAGCCGAAAACGCATCCGCCCCGGGTTCGACCTCGACCCGGGCCGGGTTCGCCTCGGACCCGGGGCGGGTTGGCCCAGCGCTCGGGGCGGAGACCTTGGCCGAGCAGTGCGTCCGCCACGAACTGCAGTGCGTCGACTGGCTCGCCGAGCACCGGCTTATCCAAGAGGCCATGGCCGATGAGGTGCGCAAGCGCCTGGTGGCTCTGCGCGAGGCCGGCCATCAGGAGACCATCTCCGCCCTGCGCCTGATTGAAGAGGTCGACGGCACGCAGCTGGAGAGCTGCCTGGTGGGGCTCATCCAGCACTTTGAGGTGCCGCCGGTGCCGGTTGAGCGCTTCAAGGCCGAGGGCGAGGCGCTCGAGGCGATGGGAGAAGCGGAGGTGCGCGTGCGCGGCGTGCTGCCTTTTGCTACGATGGCTGGGAACTTGCTGGTGGCCACGCTCAACCCGGTCTCTTCGGAGGGGCTGGAAGCGCTGGCGGCGCGATTGGCGCGCCCCTGCCGGTTCTATCTCATGCGGCCTGCGGCCTTCCGGGCTGCCTGTGAGAAGCGCTACGCCAAGGAAGCCTAACCGAGCCGAACCGACCAGATGCCTATGCGCCTGTTTTCGCACCTCGTCCTGCCACGGCACTTGCTGCTGCGCCTCCTCTTCTGGGGAAGTGCGGTGGCGATTTGTGTGGGCGTCTACTTTGGAGCGGATTGGGCAATCGAGCGCGCCATTGAGCGCCCCAAGGCCGAGGCCCTGAAGCAGGCCGAGGCGTTGACCGGCGCCTTTGACGCGCTGCGCGCCGAGATGATGGCCGATGGCGAGCGCATCGCCAACCGCTTCCAGGAGCTGGGCTATATCGACTTTGGGCAACACCTGGATCTCTTCCACCGCGCCGATGGATCGCCCTACCCCTTGGCCGTCTACGTCATCGGCGGGGGCAAGATTCTCGAAGCCTACCTGCAGCAGGAGGAAGGCCTCGTCTCCAAGGCTGCCGGCACCGAACTCCACCGCTATCAGCCGCTCTTCCACAACACCTTTGCCAACGCGATCACCCCGCCCACGCTGCCGCTGGGCATTCTCATCCTGCGTGGCACGCCCTTCTTCGTAACCACCATCCCGGTGATCTTTGAGGGGCAGCTCTGGCCAAGCGCCTATATCATCCTGGGGCGCGAGCTGGGTTCGCTCACCGTCCACCTGCCCGAGGGCTCAACCGTTGGCTTCTTCGAGGTCTTCCCCAGCGAGCGCCTCACCGCCATTGGCCGCGCGCAAACGCCGGCGCCCATCCTCCGCGGCGTACGCGAGAATGACTTCTTTGGCACCTATGGCCTGGGCACGGCGTGCTTCGAGGCCATCTTCCCGCTCTTTGATATGACCGGGTTGCCCGTGGCGCGCTATACGCTGCGTTTGCCCGCCGGACTGCCGGTGCTGGCCGCGTACCTGCGCTTGGCGCTGCCGCTGATTGCCTTTGCCGGGCTGCTCCTTCTCGTGCTGCTGAACACGGCGCTGATGCACATTGGCATCTTCCGCCCCATCCGCCGCCTGCTCGGCCACCTGCAAGGCATCCATGCCGATAGCGTCTCGGGGATCTCCAACTTCATCCCCTGGGCGCGCGGGGAGGTCTTCTCGCGCTTGGTCGACGAAATCAACCGCCTGCTCCTCTCTGTGGGCCAAGTGGGTGCGCGGGCCATCCAGGTGGAGCGTAGCCAGCGAATGATTCTGCGCAACATCCCCGATGGCCTCTGCGTCTTCGACCGCGAGGGCACCTTGATGCAACTGCGCAAGCAGCCCGAAGGCGTGGCCCCCATTCCCGGCCTGACCGAAGGCCACGGACTGGACGAACAAGCCTTCGACCGCGCCGGGCGTAAACTCTTCCGCGAAACCTGCAACACCGTGCTCACGCGCGGCGAAGCTTCGGTCATCCGCCTCTCCTGCCGCACCCCCGGCGAGGCCCCGCGCTACTTCGAGGCGCGCTTCTCCAAGCTGGGCAACGAGACCATCTTGGTCATCTTCACCGACATCTCCCGCCGCGTGCGCGAAGCCCAGCGCCGGACCCTCGCCGAAGTCCAACTCCGCCAGAGCCGTCAACGCTCGCAAATGAACGACTTCGCCCGCTTTATGGCGCACGATATCAACAACACCATCGCCGTCATTCAGAGCGTGGTCGAGGCCATCAACCCCGAATCGCCCGAGGATGTCCGCGCCTCCCTCCACTCCCTGCGCAACGCCTGTAACAAGGGCACCCTCCTGGCGCGCGATTTGATGGATTCATCCGGCAACATCAACCTCAAGTGCAAGAGCGAATCCCCCGCCACGCTCCTGCTGGCCCTCGAAACCTTCTACGTCAACGCGCTGCCCGCCAATGTCCACCTGCAGATCGACCCCGTGCCGCCCGGCACCGGCACCGTCTTGGTGGACCCCACAAACTTCTGGCGCATCCTCTCGAATATCACCCGCAACGCCTCCGAGGCCCTCGCCGCCCACGGCGGCGGCACCATCCACATCCGCGCCAAGGCCTGCAGCCTTGCGAGTCTCGCCCCCACGCGCGCCGTCGTCTGGCCCGAAGCAGACCGCGCCGAACAGGATAAGACGCCGGCCCACCGCCCAGGCGTCCTCTTCGAGCTCTCGGATAATGGCCCGGGCATCCCCGAAGCGCTCCAAGAGCACCTCTTCGAGCCGGCCGTTTCGACCAAGGGCGGACTCCACCGCGGCTTTGGGATGGCCATCGTCCGCGCGCTGGTGGAGGCGCACGGTGGTGCCCTGGCCTTCCGCTCGATTGTCGGGCGCGGCACGGCCTTCCGCATCTGGGTGCCGGCCGGCGAAGAGGTCTCGGTGCCGCAACTGGAGGAGCCGACCGTGCCCTGCTCGCCCCAGCGCGCGGAGGCGCTGCTCAAAACGCTGAGCGAGGAGGCTACCCCCCCCCCCAGACACTTCACCTGCCTGGTGGTGGATGATGACAGCGCCATTCGCACCGCCTCCAAGACCCTTCTCGAGCGCTTCTTTGAGGCCACTGTGTTCGTGGCCTCCACGCCCACCGAAGCCCTTGAGGCCCTCCGCCACCACCCGGATATCGCCGTGGCACTGGTCGATGCGCACCTGGGGCAGGAGACCTCGCAGGCGCTCTGCGCCGAGCTGCGCGAGCGCGCGCCGGCCCTCAAGCTGGTCATCACCTCGGGGCTCTCGCGCGAGCATATTGACTTTCTCTTCAAGGGGCTGAAACCCGATGGCATTCTGCCCAAGCCCTGGATGTTGGCCGACCTGCGCACGCTCTTGGCCGCGTTACTCACCCCACCCGCTTTCCCCGCCTCTAACCCGTAAGGAGCGCTATGTCCACTGTTCTCATTGTCGATGACGAAGCCCGCATCCTGATGTTGCTCGAGAGTCTGCTCAAGAGTGCCAAGTTCGACGTGCTTCCGGCCAAAGATGGCCCGAACGCCCTGCAGACGCTCGATGAGCACCCGGAGATCGACTTCGTCCTCACCGACCTGCGGATGCCGGGCATGGACGGTCTGGAGCTCTTTGCCGAGATTCGTAAGCGCCGCCCGGGGATGCCGGTGATTCTGCTCACGGCCTATGCCTCGCTGGAAACGGCGCTGGACGCCATGCGCGGGGGCATCTTTGATTACATCACCAAGCCCTTCAAGGTCAACGAGCTGATGGCCACCATCCGCGCGGCCGATCGGCAGGCCCAAAGCCGCAAGACCCAGTTGGTCGAAGCTTCGGAGGAGCCTGGCGAGGCGCCGGAGGCGAACGCGCTGGGCGGGATGATTGCCACTGCCCCCACCATGCAGCCGGTGTGCGAGACGCTGCGCAAGGTGGCCCCGCACGATGTCACTGTCCTGATCAATGGCGAAAGCGGCACCGGCAAGGAAGTGGTGGCTCGCACCCTCCACGCCCTCGGTCCGCGCGCCAAGGGCCCCTGGGTGGCCGTCAACTGCGCAGCCCTGCCTGAGCCGCTGCTGGAGAGCGAGCTCTTCGGCCACGTCAAGGGGGCCTTCACCGGCGCCACGGCCGATAAGAAGGGCTTGGTGGAGGCGGCCAATGGCGGCACGCTCTTCCTCGATGAAATCTCGTCGATGCCTCTAAGCCTCCAAGGGAAGCTCTTGCGTTGCCTCCAAGAGCGCGAGATCCGCCGCGTGGGCGGTCTGCAGGACATCCCCGTGGATGTTCGCCTGGTGGCCGCGAGCAATGCCGACTTGGAGCAGTTGGTGGCCGCCGGGAGTTTCCGGGCGGACCTCTATTACCGCTTGGCGGTGGTGTCGGTGAACCTGCCGCCGCTGCGTCAGCGCCGGGAGGATATCCTGCCCCTGGCCAAGCACTTTATCGATGCCGGTCTGCCCAAGGGCCTCCCGCGCCCGGCCCTCTCCAATGGCACAGCCGAGATCCTCACCCACTACACCTGGCCGGGCAATGTCCGCGAGTTGGAAAACGTCATCACCCACGCGCTGGCCTTCCGCGAGGGGAGCGAGGTCATCCTTCCGGCGCATCTGCCCTCGAAGTTGGCCGCGGCCCTCTCGGTCATCCAGCCGCCCAGCGCGCAGACCCCCGGCGCCCCCGCCACGCCCCCGGCCGACGAGTCGCTCAAGGGCTACCTCCGCCAAAAGGAGCGCGAATACCTCCGCCAAATCCTCGACCGCTGCAATGGCGATAAGACCGAGGCTGCGCACATTCTCCAAGTCTCCGTGGCCACGCTCTACCGCAAGCTCTCCGAGTAACCCCTGGAGCCCGCCTATGTTCCCCTTCCGCCGCCCCCACCCTGCCCCCGCGCGCCGCCGCGCAAAGGCCGGCTTTACCTTGATTGAAATTACGGCCGCCTCGGCCATTCTTGTCCTCCTCTCCCTCTTTATGCTCGATAGCATCATGACCTATCGGCGCATCTCCGAGGAGAACAAGTGCCGCCTCCTGGCCGATGCCTACGCTTGGGATCTCCTGTGGAAGCAATTTAACCGCCCCTTCGACCACCTCCCCGCCGCCACCCCCACCGACGAGGTCCTCGTCACCCTGCCCAAGGCCGAGGCCCAGCGCGATCTCCCCGCCCTCTCCCATGATGGCGAGCTGCCTATCCGCCGCTACCTGCGCATCCGCCGCGAGGGTAACTATTGCACCCTCATCGCCAATGTCTACTGGCAAGTGGGCGGCAAGTGGCGCAGCCTCTGGCAGGCCGACCCCAACGACCCCAACGGCGAACGCTCCCCCTACCGCCTCGTGCGCACCAACAACTCCCGCCTCACCGACTAACGGCACGACGAACGCACGCAGGATTGAGCAACCACAAAGAACACAAAGAGCACAAAGGGTAACGCACCGAAACGCACACAGGATGGAAGCCGCAGTAAGCGTGGTGCAGCAGCCTGCTCCGCCAGGCCGCACCAAAGGAAACCACCAAGGGCAACGCACGCGAGGAGCAATGATATGAACAAAGCATTGATTGAAAACACACCAGGCTTGGGGCGCGGGGAGGCACCGGCTTCTGTCCTCTCGCCCCGGCGTCAACGCCGCCGCGCCGGCATGACGCTCCTGGAGGTGACGATGGTCTCCGCCCTGGGCGTGCTCATCCTCGGGCAAGTTATTAGCGTGACGCTCTCCTGCCAGCGGGCCGTGGCCAGTATTATTGCCAACACCGAGCTCTCCGTGGCCCTACGCAACTTGCGCGATAAACTCCTCTTCCGCTTGACCCCTGGAGAGGACGAGGGGCTCTGCAGCGTCTCGATTGACCAAGTCTCTGCCGGGCGCGTTACCTTCCATAAGGTTGGGTCGATTGGCTCGCCGGAAACGCTCTCCCTCAGCGGCACCAGCGGGCTCACCTACTCCGAGGCCGATGAGGATTCCGCCCTCGCCCGGCGCTGGCTCGCCCCCGCCCCCCTCGTGGTCTCCCCCGCCGACACCACCGCCTTCCGGTGGAACACAGATCTCGACACCCTCTATGTCGACCTCCAAGTGGCCTCGCAGAATGGCAAGTATACCCAAGTCCAGCGCTTGGCCGTCCCCCGTTTTGGCAAAGTCCTCAAGTAATCCCCACCCCCTGTGATGGAGAACGCTATGACCCAGACTCTTCCACTCCCCCGCTACCGCGCCAATCGCCGCGCCGGCTTCGTCTTCCCCACCGCCCTCCTCTTCCTGCTCATCATCTCCCTCCTCGTCGGCACCCTCGCCGGCTATGTCGACTTCGGCACCCGCCTCACCGCCGAGAGCGTCACCGCCACCCAGTGCCGCCTCGCCGCCCAAACCGCCCTCGAAGACGCCAAGATGGCCATCTATGAGGGGTTCCGTGACTACTACGTAAACAATCGCAGTAAGTCGCCGCAATATCTGCTCTCTTGGTTGAGTTCCCAGGCTACAGCCCTCATTGAACTCAACCGAACGCTCAATCCCAATAAGGATTGCTCCCTCTCCTATGAGGTAGACGTCGACAACAACAATTACACGGTCACACGGCGTTTGGTGCTCAGCATCCGCGTGACGGCGAGCAAGAACTCCCCGCTTGGAAAGACCGTTGCCCGAACGCTGGAAGAACGTATCAGCATGGCCGTGGAGCAATCCAAGGTCTTTGACTACGCCTACTTCGTCAATAGCTTCGGCATCCTACAGTCCGGTTCCATTAACGGAAATGCCTACTTCAATGGCGATGCCATTATCAGCCGTAACCTGAAGGATGTTGTTCCTTGGTCTCATAGCGACTGCGTTATCAATGGCACCGTTACCGCGGCGGCCAACGAAATTAGCGGCGCTTTTGGCTTTTTCCACCTGCCGGATGCCAGTTCAGTCAATTGGCCGCATACCGAGTCGCTTTCGCAATATCGCAATCGGCAAGAGGCCAACCAACTCTGTCGCCCCACCTCTCCGGCCGATAATGCCAAAGAGCAGGTCTGGCCGATGGGCTTTGCTGCCGCCGAAGAATCAACCGAGGTCCAACGCAACGAAGGGGCGGCCGTCTTTGAGATTCCCTATCTGAGCGACTTAACCACCTATGTGGAACTTGCCAAGAGCACGGGCGGCAAGGTGACCTATCCCGAGCTCATCCTCAATGATGCCGACATCGCCGGCCGGGTAGAAGCACTCAACTACGACACCTGGACAAAGGAGCTCTACTATAAGCAAGGCGCCACAAAAACCATCGATGCCGTCTTCACCAAGGAAACCGGCGTGGGGCCCTCGGGTGTTGAAAAGGGCGTTGACGCCGGGTGCGTCATGATGTATGGCACAAAGGAGAATCCCATTAAGATTGATGGGCCGGTAGTGGTTGAGGGAGACCTCATCATCGGCGGCTATGTCGAGGGGCGTGGATGCTTCTATGCCGGGCGAAATATTCACTTTGTGGACGATGTCACCTATGTCAACCGCCCAGACTGGTCGAACTCAATGAATGACCCTGTTAGCACTGCGAACAAGAACGCACAGGCAGACTTGGTGGGCTTCTGCGCCAAGGGGTTGATTACGATTGGTCCCGTCAATAACGCCGACGGGTACTGGAACTATTATTGCGCCGGGCCGGATGTGCTCAAGGCGAACCTCGTTGGTCAGGGCCTCAACGAAGGGACGCTCTCTTACACCGTCGATGCCTCTGATGCCTCCATCGGTTATCCCTCCGGGAGCTTCAACGGCAATTACTATCAGCCCGAGCAGGGGAACACCAAACGAATCGAGAAGATTACGCTTGATGACGAGGGCAATCGTGTGGTCCAAACCGCTACGCGCCAATATTATGAGCCCACCGTTGAAGCCAAGTATGTCAAGTTCGCCAACCTCGATATGAGCCACATCGATGGCGTGCTCTTCACCAACCACGCCATCCTCGGTGGGCGTGAAAACTTCTTCAAAACCGAGCCCTTTACCATCAATGGCGCTTATGTCACGCGCAACCAAGCAATGAATGTCAGCCCCCTCAGTTTCAACTGGGACATCCGTCTGGGCTCTGAGAGTAAGGAAAACCTTGAGAACCCCATCTACCTGCCGATGACCATCGACCGTCCGCGTCTGCTCTCCTGGCACGATGTGACGAACCGCGCAGATGATTAAGGAGATGACGATGGCTAAACACCTCTTTTGCCTAACCTTTGGCCTCTGCCTCTTGGCGATCGCCCACGCGCAGCAGCCCTCGTTGCCCAAACCCATCGCCGACCGCTTCGCCAAAGACCCGCAGGCCTACTTTGAGTGGGAACAGCGGAACCGTCAGCAAGAAGAAGGCTTCCGCGCGCTGCGAGAGTTACGCGACAAAGCCGCCAACAACAAGGTTGCCAAGGAGGTGGAACTGGCCGAGGCGGATGCGTGGGCGGCGAAGTTGCTGCAGTTGACGCCGGAGCAGGTCAATGCCTGGATGAATGCCCCGGTGAAGGACGAGGCCACCTTTGCGCAGATTGCCGCCACAAGCGATGCGCAGTTGGAGGCCGCCGAGCGCGGCGCCCCGGCCGAGCCGCCGCCGGCGCGGCGTTGGGGGGCCTTGGGGGTGACGGTGGCGCTGTTGCTCGCCTGGGCCATCTGGAAGCACATCAAGAAAGGGGAGAGAGACTAATGCCGCAAGCCAAACGTTATGCCTCCTTTGCCGAGGCACTCAAGGCGCAGGGGCTTCTGAGCGAAGAGGTCTTGGCCGCGCTAGTTGAGAAGGCCGCCGCCGAGAAGCTCCCGTTGGAGAAGGTAATTGCCGCCGAGAAGGCGATGGATGCGCAGGCGCTCACCTGCGCCTTGGCCGACTACTACGGGATGGCGCCGATTACGCTGCCCTCGGACTTCCCGGTCTCCGAGCGACTTCTGGATTCAGCCCCGTGGGCCTTCTGGCGGAAGGCCAAGGCCGTGCCGCTGGAGAAGGTGGGGCGGTTGCTCTCGGTGGCCTTCGCCGATCCCTCGGACCTACTGATTCAGGACGAGGTGGCCGCCACCACCCATAACCGCGTCCTGCCCCTGGCCGCCGTGCCCGCGGAGGTCGAAGCGTTGCTGAATGCCCTTGAGGCCAAGCGCCAGGCCGCCAACCCGATGCTCGCGATGGAAAACGTGATGCGGTTGGACGAGGAGGACCTGGAGGTTGCCGGCGGCAAGGAGGAGCAGCAACCCGAGACGCTCGACAAGGCCATTGAGAATGCCGATGGCGCGCCGGTTATCCGCATGGTGAATATGATTATGCTTGAAGCGCTGCGAACGGGCGCTTCGGATATTCACTTCGAGGCTATGGAGAAGGTCTCGCGTCTGCGCTACCGTATTGATGGTGAGCTGGTCGAGCGCCCGGCCCCGCCCAAGGCGTTGCACGACGCGGTCGTCTCGCGCATCAAGATTCTTTCGGAGCTGGACATTGCCGAGCGGCGCGTGCCGCAGGATGGCCGCTTCAAGATCCGCGCGCTGAATAAGGAAGTCGACATCCGCGTGAGTATTCTGCCGACCATCCACGGCGAGAAGGTGGTGATGCGTACGCTCGATAAGAGCAACCTCGCCCCGAGTCTCTCGGCCCTGGGGCTCGACCCCTTCGCCTACGAGGCGATGAAGTATGCCATCGATCAGCCCCACGGCATCATTCTGGTGACCGGCCCCACCGGCTCGGGCAAGACCACCACCCTCTACTCCTGCTTGCAGGACCTCAACACCCCGAATGTGAACATCGTTACCGCCGAGGACCCGGTGGAATACGAACTGCCCGGCGTCAACCAGGTGCACGTCAACCAGCAGGTCGGGCTCACCTTCGCCTCGGTGCTGCGTTCGGTGCTGCGTCAGGACCCGGACATCGTGCTCGTGGGTGAAATCCGCGATGGCGAGACTGCAGACATCGCCGTCAAGGCCGCGTTGACCGGTCACTTGGTGCTCTCCACGCTGCACACCAACACCGCCATCGGCGTTATCGCCCGTTTGATTGATATGGGCATCCAGCCCTTTATGCTCGGCTCCTCGCTCATCTGCGCCCAGGCCCAGCGCCTCTTCCGCCGCCTCTGCCCGGTCTGCAAGGAACCCTGCACCGAGCTTGATGCCGACGTCCTGCGCGTCAACCACATCGACCCGGCCTTCTTCGAGGGCGCCACGCTCTTCCAGCCCGGCCACAACCCCAACTGCCCCAAGTGCCACGGTTCGGGCTACAAGGGCCGCGGCGCCATTATGGAGGTGCTCCCGGTCTCGGAAGCCATCCGCAACCTCATCATCCGCGGCGCCAGCGCCGAAGAACTCAAGGCCGCCGCCGTCAAGTCCAAGATGGTCTTCCTGAAGGAGGCCGGACTCGGCAAGGTCCGCCAAGGCGTCACCTCCCTCCAAGCCGCCCTTGAAGTGACCGGCGGCGAAGACTAACCCCTCGCACACAGGAGAACGATTATGGCCAAACTCAACAGCAAGCCCAAAGGCAAGGTCGCCGGCGCAAGTGCCATCCGGAAGAAGGACCTGGTGCCCTTCACGCGGCAGATTGCCGGTATGCTCCGCGCCGGCATGTCCGTCCTCGCCTCCCTCTCCACCCTCGAGGAGCAGTGCGAGAGCCCCAACTTCAAGGCCGTGCTCAAGCAGCTGCGCGAGCGTTTGGAGAGCGGCGAGCCCTTCTCCGTGGCGCTGGCGGACTTCCCGACGGTCTTTGACGATATGTACATCAATATGGTCGCCGCCGGCGAGCGAAGCGGTCAGTTCGCGGACGTGCTGGCACGTCTGGCCGAGATCCTTCAATCCTCGGCTCGCTTGGCGCGCAAGGTCAAGTCGGCCCTCACCTACCCCACGGTCGTCCTCTGCATGGCGCTGCTGATTGCCGGCGCGCTCATCACCTTCGTGTTGCCCACCTTCGTGGAGATGTTCGGCGACTTCGGCGCCGAACTCCCCGGCCTCACCCAGGCGCTGATGGATATGAGTGACTTCATCCGCGAGTATTGGTACTACCTCATCATCGGCGCTGTAGTCGGCTTCTTCCTCTTCAAGAAGTGGAAGACCACCCCGGCCGGGCACTTCGCCTTCGACCGCTTCCGCCTCAAGATGCCCGTCTTCGGCGTGCTCAATCTCAAGGTCGGTATCGGCCGCTTCTGTCGCCTCTTCGCGCAGATGCTCAACAGTGGCGTGCCCATCGTCGAAGCGATGGAGATTGTCTCGCGCTCGCTCGGCAATGTGGTGCTTGAGACCTCCATTATGAAGGCCAAGGGCGAGGTCGAGCAAGGTAACACCCTCGCCGCCTCGATGGAAGGCAAGCCCTTTATGCCCATCTTGATGCTCCGCATGATTGCCGCCGGCGAGAAGAGCGGCCGCATTGACGAGATGCTCTCGAACATCGCCGACTCCTACGATGAAGAGGTCGAGACCCTCCTCGCCACCCTGACCTCCCTCCTCGAGCCCTTCCTGATGGTCTTCCTCGGCGCGGTCATCGGTACCATCGTTATCGGTATGTTCATGCCCATCTTCAAGCTCGGCACCGTCGTCGGCGGCTAAGCGTTATGACCACGGCCTCCAAATTGCAGCCCTGGCGCAGCCGCCCTTAAAGGGTTGGCCGCGCTAGCGCTGTGGCCGGCTATCGCCGGTTGCCTCCCCTCGCTCGGTTACCTCGTGGGGCAAAACTGGCTCCTGCCCGCTTGGCTCCTGGGCGGTGGCGTGGCGGCCTGGGCGGCTTGGCGCCTCGGCCGCTGGCGCGCCCTCCTCCTCTGCGTGCTCTATGCCACAGGCACCTTCTTCCTGACCAGCGTTTGCTTCCTGGGCCAGTCAAGCGACTATATGAGCTATCACCTGCCCCAGGTTTTCCTGCTTGAAGCCGGTTGGAACCCCGCGCTGCAAGGGTCGCTCGAGGCCGTTGAGGCGCTGGGGATTGCCCCCTTGGACACCTTTCGCCCCTTCCACACCATCTGCTTCCCGCTCTTTGGTGCGCAGTGGTGTGCAGCCACCGACCTCGCCACCGGGGCCCTCTTCGGCTTCAACTGGCTCGTTGCGCTCCTCTTCCCTGGCGCGGGCTACCTGACGCTCCGTACGCTACATCGCTGCCTCCCCACCCTCCGCCCTTGGCAGACCTGGGCTCTGACGCTCCTCTTTGTCGTGCTCCTCACCTTCCCCTGCGACTACCAGGATCGCGGGCCACACGCCAAGACCTTCCTCCAAGCGCTCTGCATCGCCTCCAACCTGCAGCGCCCGCTCTACTTCCCCGAGCTCGCCCCCACGCAAGCCGAACGCCCGGCGCTCGTTTCCAAGAACACCTACCATTACAACGAGGATAGACCTCGCCCGAACTATCCCAGGCGCTTCCCTGAGCGAGATGGCAGCTACGCCCTCACAGAACTCTATGAAACGCGCGGAAAGCTCCCCCTTAACCGCAATTACGCCCTCTTCCGCCTTGTACGTCTGCGCGACTACGATGCACCGGCGGACTTCCTCTTCCTCTACCCCAAGTGCTCCGCCTACGCGCAAAGCATCCAACCGTGGCAGCAGCCGCTCTCGCTTGCGGAAGTCTGTGCCCTCACCCGAACGCTCCTGCGCAACTTCTATCGGCGGTGGCTGGAAGTGAAGCGTGAGGCGTGATGCCTGCAGGCTAATCCCTCATCTGTCATCTCCCCATACAAAAAGCGCCTCGCAGGAAACTGCGGGGCGCTTTTGTAGGGGCGCAACGCGCGCTTACTCTTCCTCGGCGGAGAGGGCGGCTTCGATCTCATCGGAGAAGTCGGCCGTGGTGTAGACGTTCTGGACGTCTTCGTTGTCCTCGAGGGCGGCGATGAACTTGTTGATAGCCTTGGCCTGAGAGAGGTCGGAGACCGGGGTGGTGGCCATCGGGAGGAGCTTGACCTCGGCATCGGTGGTCTCGATACCAGCCTTGTTGAGCGCGTCGCAGACATCGGCGAAGGCGCTGGGGGCGGTGAGGATTTCGAAGCCTTCGTCATCGGCGTTGACGTCATCGGCGCCGGCGTCGAGCGCGAGCATCATCACGTCATCTTCGTTGAGGTCGCCCTTGGGCAGGAGGATCTGGCCCTTGCGCTCGAAGTTACGCATCACCGAGCCGGACTGGCCGAGTTCGGAGTTGTTCTTCTTGAAGATATTACGGATTTCGGCCGCGGCGCGGTTCTTGTTGGAGGTGAGCACCTGCACCACCAGGCCGACGGTGCCGACGTAACCTTCGTAGGTGATCTCTTCGAGGACGTCCGCCTGGAGTTCGCCCGTGCCCTTCTTGATGGCGCGGTCGATGTTGTCCTTCGGCATGTTGATCGACTTGGCCTTGGCAATCAGGTTGCGCAGGGAGGGGTTGGTGTTCGGGTCGCCATTGCTCTTGGCCACGAGCATGATTTCCTTGGCCAAGCGGCTGAACATCTTGCCGCGCTTGGCGTCAGCTGCGCCCTTGGCGTGCTTGATGGTTGCCCATTTACTATGTCCGCTCATCTTCTCTTCTTCCTTTCTGAAGGGTCTTGTGAAGCCCGTGTTTTGCCGGTTTAGCGAACTTCGCCATAGCCGGCGGTCATATCCTCGCCAAGCATCTGCTCGGCAGTTTCATCTTCGCAGGGCTGAACCCAGCCGTTCTCGAACCCGAGGTCGCCGACTAGATCGGCGAGGGGAGCGAATTCCTCCGGGCGGAGGCGGCGGTTCCAGCCCGGTGTCACCCGGGCCTGCCCAACGGGATTATACTGCGCCATCACGCTTACGGCCACTTCCGGCCCCAAGGTGTTGCGCAGCCAAATCAGGTTCTCGGCCACTTCCTCGGTGCGCCCAGGCAGAGCCAGGAGCCGCACGATGAGTCCGCGCCGCGCTATGCCTTCATCGTCGCACGTCAGCGGTCCAAGGTTCTCCCAGAACCACTGAATCGCCGCGCGCGCGGTGGCCACATAGCCCTTGCACCCCGAGCCCTCCCACGCGCTCGCATCCGAGGCGTAGCGAAGGTCGGCCAACGCAATGTCAATCAGCCCACGAAACGCCGAGAGCGTCTCGGGCCTCTCAAAACTCGCCGTATTATACACAAACGGCAAGCGAATGTCAGCCTCCAAAAGCGGTTTGACCGCTTCGGCAATCTGCGGCAACCACGGTGTGGGGGAGACGAGGTTCCAGTTGTGGCACCCCTGCTCGGCCAACGCCCGCAGGCGCGCGGTCAACTCGGCCACCGAGATGTCCTCCCCGCGCCCGCCATTGCTCCACTTCGCATTCTGGCAGTAGAGGCACTTGAGCGTGCAGTGCGAGAAGAAGATCGTCCCGCTCCCCTTCGTTCCCGAGAGCGGCGGCTCCTCGCCAAAGTGCGGCCCCCACCGGAAGACGCGCGGCTGCGCGCCACTCCCGCAGTAGCCCTGCGCCCCCGCCGCGCGGTTCACACCGCACTGCCGCGGGCAGAGCTTACACGCTTCGAGTGCCGTAGGGCCGAGTGTCATCCCGTTGCCGCAGCCTCGCTTACTTCCCGGCCGCTTTACGCTTCTCGGCCGCCGGCTCGCCAATGATGGCCTTGATGCGACGCACGCCAGCCGAAGAGCTCTCTTCCTTGAGGATCTTGAAGGCCACCAACTCGGCGGTGTTCTGCGCGTGCGGGCCGCCACAGACCTCCTTGGAAAAGTCGCCCATCGTGTAGACCTTCACCTGCTCGCCATACTTGGCGGTGAAGAGGGCGGTGGCGCCGGAGGCCTTCGCCTCCTCAATCGGCATCGTCTCGCAGACAATCGGCAGTTTGCGCGCAATCTGCTCGTTGACCATATCCTCCACCTGCTCGAGCTGCTCCTTGGTCATCTTCTCGGGGTGCGAGAAGTCGAAGCGCAACCGCTCGGCGGTGATGTTCGAGCCCTTCTGGTTCACGTGCTCGCCCAGGACAATCTTCAGCGCCTTGTGCAGCAGGTGCGTGGCCGTGTGCAGGCGCGTGGTCTGCTCGGAGTGGTCCGCCAGACCACCCTTGAAGACGCCCTCGCCCTGCTTGGAGGCTTCCTTATGCTTGGCCTCGGCCTTGGCAAAGCCCTCGGCATCGACGGTCATGCCGCGCTCGGCGGCCAGCTCCTGGGTGAGCTCCAGCGGGAAGCCATAGGTGTCGTAGAGCTTAAAGGCGGTCTTGCCGGAGATCTGCGTCTGCGCGTGCTGGGCCATCACCTCAGCCACCTTCTCGAACTCGTGGCGGCCCTGGGTGAGGGTCTTGGCAAAGCGGCTCTCTTCGGCCGTCAACTCGCCAACGATGAGCTCGCGCTTCTCCAGCAGCTCGGGGTAGAAGTTGCGATAGGTGCCGATGACGATGTCGGCCATCGTCGCCGTGAAGCCCGCCGGCAGCCCCAGGTCCATCCCGTAACGCACCGCGCGGCGGATGAGGCGGCGCAGCACATAGTTCGCGCCCACATTGCCCGGCTTGACCCCGCCCTTGGGGTCGCCCAGGATAATCGTGGCCGTACGCATGTGGTCGGCAATAATCCGCTCAGCGCGCGTCCGCTTCTCCTCGGGCAGCTCGTTAGTCGTCAGCTCGCGAATCTTCTCCAAAAGCGGCAGGAAGAGCTCGGACTCGTAGACCGTCTTGTAGCCGTTGAGCATGCAGATGGTGCGCTCCACGCCCATCCCGGTGTCGACGTTATGCTGCTTGAGCGGCTCGTACTTCCCATCGGCCGTCTTGTTGTACTGCATAAAGACATCGTTCCAAATCTCGATGTACTTTCCGCAGCTGCAGCCCGGACCGCATTCCGGCCCGCACGCCGGCTTGCCCGTGTCGATGAACATCTCGGTATCCGGCCCGCAGGGACCGGTGGTGCCCGCCGGACCCCACCAGTTGTCCTCGCGCCCCTTCGGGAAGATGTGATCCTCGGGGATGCCCTGCGCCTTCCAGTAGGCAATCGCCTCCTCGTCGCGCGGAATGTCCCCTTCGCCCTCAAAGACCGTCACGGAGAGCTGCTCGGGCTTGAAGCCCAGGTGCTTGGTCAGGAACTCAAAGCTCCAAGCAATCGCCTCCTGCTTAAAGTAATCCCCCAGCGACCAGTTGCCCAGCATCTCGAAGAAGGTCAGATGCGCGCTATCACCCACCGCCTCAATATCGCCCGTACGCACGCACTTCTGCACGTCCGTCAGGCGCGTCCCCGCCGGATGCTTCTCCCCCAGCAGATACGGCACCAACGGGTGCATCCCCGCCGTCGTGAACAACACCGTCGGATCATTCTCCGGAATCACCGAAGCCCCCGAAATAATCGTGTGCCCCTTCGATTCAAAGAACTTGAGGTACATCTCGCGCAACGCATCTGCCGTCAACTTAGCCATCGCTATGACTCCTTGAAAGAAAAATGTCCCAAAAGTATACCACACCGCACCGCTAATGGCAAATACGCGCTGCGAAGGGCGCTGCGCGCCCAGCTGACAGCCGACAGCTGACAGCCGACAGCGCGCGTGCCGCGACGGAGAGACTCGCGGGCTTTTAGGCCCACTTCCTGCCTCGGGCGATTCCAGGCCCCAAAATGAACCCGCCCGAGGTCCGAGGTCAACCACGCCGTGGGGCGCTGCGCGCCCAGCTGACAGCCGACAGCTGACAGCCGACAGCGCGCGTGCCGCGACGGAGAGACTCGCGGGCTTTTAGGCCCACTTCCTGCCTCGGGCGATTCCAGGCCCCAAAATGAACCCGCCCGAGGTGCGAGGTCAACCACGCCGTGGTCCGTGGTCAACCACGCCGTGGTGCGAAATGGACCTGCCTTAGACACCTTTTTTGCCCAAATGCGAAAAAAGGCTTGACTTTGGCATCCGGCCTCCTCTATAATATGCGGCGTTTTCCGATTGGCGGGTTAGCTCAGTTGGTAGAGCAGCGGAATCATAATCCGCGTGTCGGGGGATCGTGACCCTCACCCGCCACCAATTCCGGAAAGCCCACTTTCTTCCAAAGTGGCGCAGTGGTAGCGCAGGTGACTGTTAATCACTTGGTCGCAGGTTCGAAT
>JBJEVY010000053.1:0-7943 GCA_051884775.1 Candidatus Spyradenecus sp.
AGCCAATTCGGGATTCCGATAAAGGATGTGGACGGGGGCGGCTTTGGCGATGGTGACCCGGACTTCGATGCCGTCTTCAAGAGCTTTGCCGATGCGATTCAGAACAAGCCGGATTGGTCGATTTCCACGGGCATCGCGCTAGGTATCTTTTCCTTCTCGAAAGCGGTAATCTGGAAGGATCTGTCCGACCACTTTGAGGCGTTCCGGGAGAATCCTTTCGTTGCGCATTTGGCGGAGGGCACGGGGTTGTATGACGATGGGGTGAAGGTCTTTCCGCCGGAGGAGGTGGAGAAGCACCTTCGCCCTGCGGAGTTACTCTGCCCGTTGAGTGCGGATTCTTCGCAGTTGCGGGCGGTGTTGTATTCGGAGTTGGGCAAGTCGTTTGTCCTTCACGGGCCGCCGGGGACGGGGAAGTCGCAGACCATCACGAACATTATCGCCGACAACTTAGCCAAGGGGAAGCGCGTTCTCTTTGTCTCTGAGAAGAAGGCGGCGCTTGATGTGGTGCATAAGCGCCTTGCTTCGGTGGGTCTTGCCCCGTTCTGCCTGGAGTTGCACTCCAATAAGTGCGACAAGGCGAATGTGATGCGGCAGTTCGCGGAGGCGTTGGCTGTTGCGCCGGTCGGAAAGCCCGCGCAGTGGCAGCAGATGTGCTCAGAGGTTGAGGCCTCGTTTGCCGAGATTGGCGCGTATGTGCAGGAACTCCACAAGCCGTGTGCCAATGGGATGACGGCGTGGGAGTGTATGGCGTGTCATGTCGGGAGGCATCCGCAGGCGGATGCGGCATTGATTAGTATGCATGTGGCGGATGTGCCAAACGAGACGCTTGTCGCGCTGGGGAAGGTTATTCAGGAACTGGCCGAGGAGTGGAAGGGCGTTGACAAGTCGGACTACGATGCGTTGGAATCTGTGCTTGAGAACGACTGGTCGCCTGCGTTTGAGCGCTTGGTCGGCGCGCATGCCGATGCGTTGCTCAATGCGCTCGCGGAGCCTAAGCCGTTTAAGCGCGTGCTGAAGGGGCTCTGGCATGCAGCGGTTGCGAGATGTAAAGGAACAATTCGGGTCCCGCTCTTCGGCGGGGTGCCGGAGGAGCAACGGGCCAAACTGCAGGGGATTAAGGCCCACTTGGAGGGGCTTCGGTTGGTGCTTTCGTATCGCGTCAACAGAAGAAAGGCGGTTAAGGCGGAGTGTTTGAAGTTCGTTGAGGCGTTGGAGTGCGGCAGGTTTTCCAGTGATGAGGCGGTGCGGGTCTTTGAGGAGAGTTGCGCGGAAAAGACGCTGAACACGTTGGTGTCGAGATCGCGGGTGCTTTCCGGCTTCTCCGGGGTTAAGCACGAGGAGCGCATCGCCCGCTTCTGCGAATTGGACAAGGCGTATACCACCGCGGCACAGAAGATGATTGTGGCAAAGCTCTCGAAGCGGCGTCATGAAATTGAGTATCCGCCTGCGCTGAAGGGGGCTCAGGGGGAGGCGCAGGCCGGTGGATCAGGGGCGATGCGAGAGATGGATCCCGTGTTGAGGCGCCAACTGGCGATTTTGAAGCGTGAATGCGAGAAGAAGAAACGCTTTATGCCGCCACGCAAGTTGCTCGCCGAGACGAAGGAGCTCGCGTGGCGCCTCAAGCCGTGCTTCCTCATGAGCCCGCTTTCGGTTGCGCAGTACTTGCCGGTTGAAGGGGACCTCTTCGACTTGGTCGTCTTTGACGAGGCTTCGCAGATGACGGTGTGGGACGCGGTGGGCGTGATTGCCCGGGGCAAGCAACTGATTGTGGTCGGCGACCCTAAGCAGCTGCCGCCGACGAACTTCTTCGTGAAGGGGGATGTGAAGGAAGAAGAGCGCGAGGAGGATGTCGCGACGGAGGATCTTGAGAGCGTGCTTGACGAGTGCCTTGCGAATGGGATGCATTCAACATATCTGAACTGGCATTACAGAAGTCGACATGAGTCTCTGATCGCGTTCAGCAATCGGCACTACTATGAAGATCGGCTAAACACCTTCCCGGCAGCAGAGGTCACGGAGCGGCTGGGGGTGTCGTTCAAGTATGTGGAGGGAGCGCTCTACGATCACACCTCCCACACCAATCGAAGTGAGGCCGAGGCGTTGGTTGACTTCTTGTTTGAGCGCCTCGGAACTCCAACAGAGCGCAAGCGCAGTTGGGGAATTGTGACATTCAGTGTGGCACAACAGCGGTTGATTGAGAGCCTTATCGATAAGCGATGTGAAGGATGCGAGTGGGCCGCAGACTTCTTCGATGACTCCACCCCAGATGCGTTTTTCGTCAAGAATCTTGAGAATGTGCAGGGCGATGAGCGGGATGTCATCATCTTCTCGATTGCATACGCGCCGGATGCTCAGGGCCGCTTTGCGATGTCGTTTGGTCCAATAAACAGGTTAGGCGGGGAGCGTCGGCTCAATGTGGCCATCACAAGAGCGAGGGAGCAAGTGGTCGTCTTCGCCTCGACGCACGCTGCCGACATCCACGCCGAACGCACGAACTCGATTGGCGTGAAACATCTGAAAGCCTTGATGGAGTATGCCGAGACCGGACACCTTGAGGGGGACGCGCTTAGGGCTCGCGGCGGGGAGGTGACGGGTGTCAAGAAGGCCGTCTGCGACTGCCTCAAAGCGCATGGTTATGCATTTGAAACAGATGTTGGAATGTCGTCCTATCCCGTGGATGTTGCCGTGCGCGACCCCGAGAACCCGAATCGCTTTGTCCTCGGTATTGCGTGCGATGGCGAGAAGTATGCGGCCCAGCACACGGTCCGGGATCGGGATGTGCTTCGAGATTCCGTCCTCAAGGGCATGGGGTGGGAACTTTTCCATGCTTGGAGCATCGATTGGACGTTTGACAGGAAGCGGGCCGAGCGGCGACTGCTTGAGATGTTGCCACCCCTTGCGAAGCGTCAAGCGTAAGGCTTCATGGTGTTCACGCGGGCAATTGTACCGTAAAAAATCCTTGCGTGGCGGAGGGGAACGTGCTATTTTATGGGGACTTTCCTGCGACGTGTCTTAGGATACGTTCCCCGTTGCGGGCAAGCCCCGAGGTTCGGGGCGGCTAGAAAGGTGTTAAAGACCCCAGATAATGGAGAAGACACCATGATCGATAAGAATGCCATTCGCCAGCAGTTCCAGCGTCACGAGCGTGACACCGGTTCGAGCGAAGTGCAAATCGCCACCCTCACCAAGAAGATCGAGATGCTCACCGAGCACCTGAAGGCCAACAAGAAGGACAACTCTTCGCGTTATGGCCTGATCCGCATGGTCAACAACCGTCGTAAGTTGCTTGACTACCTCAAGCGGACGAACGAGGAATCCTACCGCAAGATCATCGCTGACCTCGGTCTGCGCCGCTAAAGCGAAAATTGCGTTGGAGCGAAGGGCGCGGCCGCGATTGCGGTCGCGCTTTTCGTTTGCTGGCGTGGGGTGGGGGAGCCGGCGGCTGCGGCCTGTGCGGAAGGTCAGTAAAAAAAGTGTGCGCGGCAGCATAAAGTGTGATACAATGGCGGCGGTTTTTTTCTTTTTGCGGCTTTGCGGCCGTCAACTCCAAAGAGGATAGGTTATGCTTCAGCAAGGATTGGTTCTTTTGTGCGCAGGCATGGGGATTGCCGTTGGCTTCCTGAGTCTGCTCGCGGTGGTGACGATAACGATGGGTAAATATGCCCCGCGGCTGAATCTCTTCCCTGAACCCGCACCGAAGAAGCCGGCGGCTCCGGCTGCCGATGATGCGGCGATTGCTGTGGCGATTGCTGTGGCCTCCCAGCGCTAAGGTTTTCCTGATTTTCCCCTCTCCCTTAAACACACTCAAGGTTAGACAATGAGCAAGAAGATTAAGTTCATGTGCACCGCGTTCCGCGACGGGTTCCAGTCGGTTTATGGCGCGCGCGTTCTCTCTAAGGATTTCATGCCGGCGGTGAAGGTGGCCTATGATGCGGGCATTCGCTGGTTCGAGGCCGGTGGCGGTGCGCGCTTCCAGAGCTGCTACTTCTACTGCCGCGAAGACGCGTTTGACGTGATGGATACCTTCCGCAAGACCTGCCCGGAGGCCGACTTGCAGACCCTCTCGCGCGGCGTGAATGTGGTGGGCTTGGACAGCCAGCCCTCGGATATCATCAAGTTGCACGCGGATATGTTCAAGAAGCATGGGATGACGACTATCCGCAACTTCGACGCGCTTAACGATGTGAATAACCTCAAGTGGTCCGGCCAGTGCATCCACGATGCCGGCTTGAAGCACGAAGTCGTCGTCACGATGATGGGGCTGCCCCCTGGCGTGGATAACAAGGGTGCCCATACGCCTGACTTCTATGCCGAGCGCATCAAGCAGATCCTCAAGGCCGAGATTCCCTTTGACCGCGTCTGCTTCAAGGATGCTTCCGGCACCTCCGCGCCGCGCACGGTCTACGAGACCATCAAGCGCGCCCGCAAGCTTCTGCCCGCCGGCACCCACATCCAGTTCCATTCGCACGAAACCGCTGGCAATGGCCTGACCTGCTACCTCGCGGCCCTCGAAGGCGGCGCCGATGGTATCGACCTCTCGATGGCCCCGGTCTCCGGCGGCACCTGCCAGCCCGACATCATCACGATGTGGCACGCCCTGCGCGGCTCGGAGTTCGACCTGGACATCGACATCGAGAAGATTCGCGCGGCTGAGGACGCCTTCAAGGAGGCGATGAAGGATTACTTCCTCCCGCCCGAAGCGATGAACTCCAACCCCGTCATCATCTGGTCGCCCATGCCCGGCGGCGCCCTCACGGCCAACACCCAGATGCTCCGCGACAACGGGCTGATGGATAAGTACGACCAGATGATCGACGAGATGTACGACTCCGTCCGCTGCGGCGGCTTCGGCACCTCCGTGACCCCCGTCTCGCAGTTCTACTTCCAGCAGGCCTTTAACAATGTGATGTTCGGCAAGTGGAAGAAGATTGCCCCCGGCTATGGCAAGATGGTTCTGGGTTACTTCGGTAAGACCCCCGTTGCGCCCGATCCCGAGGTCGTCAAGATTGCCGCCGAGCAGCTCGGCCTTGAGCCCACCACCAAGACCGTGTTGCAGATCAACGATGCCGATCCCAAGAAGGGCCGCAAGGCTGCCGAGGCGATGCTCACCGAGGCCGGTCTGCCGATCAACGATGAGAACGTCTTCATCGCCGCCTCCTGCCTCGAGAAGGGCATTGCTTACCTCAAGGACCCGGCCAACGCGCCCCTGGGCATCCGCCTGAACGAGAAGCCCAAGGCCAAGGCCGCCTCCGGCGCCTGCACCGTCACCGTCAATGGCAAGGCCTATGGCGTTGAGCTCAAGGACGGCAAGGCCATCGTCAATGGTAAGACCTATGATTACTCCGTGGCCGACGGCATCGCCGCCCCCGCCGCTGGGGCCGCCCCCGCCGGCAAGGGCAACGTCACCATCGCCGCGCCGCTCCCGGGTCTGATCTTGCGCATTACCGCCCAGCCCGGCACCGCCGTCAAGAAGGATGACGAGATCCTCGTGATGGAAGCGATGAAGATGGAAATGCCCATCAAGGCGCCGCAGGATGGCGTGGTGGCCTCCATCAATGTGGGTAATGGCGACAAGGTGAACGCCGGCGACGTCCTCGCCACCCTCTAATCCCGGAGAGGAAGCACGTTATGTCGATGAAACATCTCCTTGCAGCCGGCTTTGCCTGCTTGGTTGGCCTCTGCGCGATGGCGCAGGCGCCGGCCCCGGCAGTGCCCGCTCCGGCCCCTGAAGCGCCGGCCATCAGCTCGATTGTCGAGCTGGTCAAGCAGCGCCGCGAACTCCTCAAGGCCAACGACGCGGCGGTGGAGGACACCACCAACGAGTCCAACACCCGCCTGCACGGCTCCTACATCCACATCACCAAGGGCTATATGACCACCGACGCGATTGCCGCCGCCAACGGCATTCCCGCCGAGGATTACAAGGCCCACAACTACGATGCCAACGGCAAGCTGCTCTTCCCCGACCTCGTGGGTAAGCAGATTGACCTGCCTACCGTCACCGGCGTGATTCACTCTCACCAGGTGGGCGACGCGGCGATGATGGCCCAGCGCATCGTCTCGATGTGGGATAACACCGGCCTCAAGGGCTTTACCGCCAAGGAAGAGCCGCACGTTTCGGCCGAAAAGCCGGCGGCCCTGCCCACCGGTCACGCCAAGACGGCCCTGCCTTTCGGGTTGAGTCAGCTGATTATGATGATCGTCTGCCTCTTCCTCATCTACCTGGCCATCGTCAAGGGCTTCGAGCCGCTGCTGCTCCTGCCCATCGGCTTTGGCGGCCTCTTGGCGAACATTCCCTTCGCCGGGGTGACGGCTGCGCCGATCCTTGACCAGGCGGGCAACCTCGTCGAACCCGGTGGCTTCCTCTACTACACCTTCGAGATGGGCATTAGCTCGGGCCTCTTCCCGATCCTCATCTTTATGGGCGTGGGTGCGATGACCGACTTCGGCCCCTTGATTGCCAATCCGCGCATGGCCCTGCTCGGTGCCGCCGCGCAGTTGGGCATCTTCACCGCGCTTCTCGGCGCGCTCGCCCTCACCATCTTCACCCCCTGGATCAACTTCTTCGTCACCGACGCCGCCTCCATCGGCATCATCGGTGGCGCCGATGGCCCGACCGCCATCTGGTTGACCACCAAGCTCTCGCCCGACCTCTTGGGTGCCATCGCCGTGGCCGCCTATTCCTACATGGCCCTCGTGCCGGTGATCCAGCCGCCGATTATGAAGTTCCTCACCACTAAGGAGGAGCGCCTCATCAAGATGAAGCAGTTGCGCACCGTCACGAAGAACGAGAAGGTTCTCTTCCCGATCTGCGTGCTCCTGCTCTGCGCCGCCCTGCTCCCCTCGGCCGCGCCCCTCATTGGTGCGCTGATGCTCGGTAACCTCGCCAAGGAGTGCGGCGTGGTCGATCGTATCTCCGACACGATGGCCAACAGCCTCTGCAACATCGTCACCATCCTCCTCGGCCTCTCCGTGGGCTCCAAGCTCGCCGCCGAGAAGTTCCTCAATATGGAGACGATTGGCATCCTCATCCTCGGCGTGGTCGCCTTCTCGGTGGGCACGGCCGGTGGCGTCTGGATGGCCAAGCTGATGAACCTCATCTGGCGCAAGGACAAGATCAACCCCTTGATTGGCGCTGCCGGCGTCTCGGCTGTGCCGATGGCGGCCCGCGTGGCGAACAAGGTGGGCTTGGAGTGCGACCCCACGAACTTCCTGTTGATGCACGCGATGGGCCCGAACGTCTCTGGCGTGATTGGCTCGGCTGTTGTGGCCGGTGTGCTCTACTTCTGCTGCCGCTAACGACATTCCGTCAGCAACCCAAGCTGAAAGAATGCGCCCGAGCTTCGGGCGCGTTCTTTTTGTAGGATGTCGATAAATGGGTGTAGGCGGTTGCTTGGAAAAGATGGCCTGGTTAGAAGGTCTTTCAACGGGAGTTGGTGAGGAGGTGCGTGTTTGCTTCCGTGCGTGTGTGCAGAGGTTGCTGAAGTTGGTGGATTTTGGGTGGTAAGTTTGGAGGATTAACGCAAGGTCAGAGTTGCCTTTTAGATGCCGATATGCCATAATAGTAGTGTCTTTTTCATTGTTGGGAAAGACGGACACCAAGTATAAAATAGCCGAAAGGATATGGTTATGGCCATTCGTGCAATGATATTCATTGATGGTTGTTGGCTCTACAAGGGGCGTCAGGCGCTCTTTGACAAGTTGGGCGAAAAGGGTTTCGAGATCGATTACAAGCGGATTCCCGACATTATTGCCCAGTCCCTCGCTGAGATTAGCGGACAAGAGGTGGATGTGGTTCGGACCTGCTACTATGGCACGATTCCGACGAACAAGGTGGGGTACAATCCGGCCAAGCAGAAGATTTTCTATGAGTTCCTGGGTGAGCAGTGTGGCTATGAGATGGATGTGATGGAAATCGACTTCCGTAAGGAGCCCAACGCGCA
>JBJEVY010000054.1:0-7584 GCA_051884775.1 Candidatus Spyradenecus sp.
GGGCGATATTGATGTAGCCGAGGGTGCCGCCCGAGCGCTGGTGGACGTAGTCGCGGCGGTTCTGGTACATCGCCTTGCGGACAAGTTCGCGGGCCTTGCCGTAGGTGATGGCCTCAATGTAGACCTTGCGCGTGGTCTCGCCCGAGCGGACTTCGAGGATGAACTTGCCGGGCTTGGGGCCATTGAGCAGGAGGGTGGGGTCCATCCCGTTGCGCACCGGCTTGCCATCGATGGAGAGGATGAGGTCGCCGGGTTTGAGGTCGATCTGGCGGGAATCTGCCGGGCCTTCGGGGATGACGCTGGCGACCATCCAGCCCTGGTCGCCGGTGTAGTTTTGGTCGAGGATGACGCCCAGGTGGGAGGTGACAGGCTCCCAGGCCTGGAAGTTGGCCGACCGGTCCCACTCGCGGATGGAGTCTTCGCTGGGATAGAAGCCCAAGTGCGAGGAGTTGAGCTCGCCATTGAGGCTGTTGATAATCCGCTCAAAGACCGAACGCGAGGGGGCGAAGCGCGCGGGGGCTTGATACTTGAGCTTGATGGCCTCCCAGTCTGCACCGTGGAAGGCGGGGTCGTAGTAGTAATCGCGCAGGAGGCCCCAGGCCAGGAGGAAGCCGAGCTCCTGGTAGTCGCGTAGGTTGAGTTCCTGGTAGACGCCGAACTCGTAGGTTTCGTCGAGGGTGCCAATCTTCTTGTCGGAGGTGATCATCACCAGGCGATCAGCCTTCTTGGGGTCGGGATCCTTGCCGAACCAGCCAACGGGGTAGCCCCAGCGGGACTTGAGGAAGCGCGGGCGGAGGTTGTCGGGGAGGGTGACTTCGTAGGTGCCGGGCTTGCCATCGATGGTGGCCGGGAAGAGAATGCGGCGCGAATCCGGCGCGAAGATGGGCATCCCCATGGACGCGAAGGGAAGGGCGTGGACGCGCTCGTGCAGGTCTTCAAAGTCGATCTGCACCATGCTCGCGGTCGTTTGCAGCGGCACCGAGGCATCGGCATCGGGGCGGTTGGGGTCGGGCACCGAGGCGATGGTGGCGCCAAGGATCTTGGAGGCTTCCGGGCGGTCTTCCAACTTCAAGCCCATGTTTTCAATGGCCTTGCGGTAGCTCTGCGAACGGAGGCTCTCTTCGTCATTGCGCCGCAACCAGACGTAGAAGAGGTTGGTGCCGCTCTCGTTGCGCTGGCCATTCCAGGCAATGATTTGGCCATCAGGCGACCAGGCGGGGAGGCCATCCCAGGTGAACGACCGCGAGAGGTTGTAGGGCTTGATGGCGGGGTCGTCAATCGAGAGCAGCCAGATGTCGTAGTTGCTGTAGTCATCGGCCAGGGCGGCCACGAGCCAGCGGCCATCGGGCGACCAATCGTAGCTGCCCACGCGCATCACCTTGGGGAAGCGGCGGATAACGCGGCCCTCGGTGTCGGCCACGGTGAGCACACTGGTGGCCTCCACCCAGGCTAGGCGCTTGCCATCGGGGGAGATGGTGAGCGCTTCGCGCCGCGAGGAATCCTCCACGAGCGGGCGGACCTTGAAATTGGAGTTCTCCCACCAGAAGAGGTCGGTACGGCCCTTTTCAGCCATTAGCAGGGCCACATTGTCGCCGCGGTCGGAGAAGAAGTAGAGGCGCGAGCCATCCTTTGAGAAGGTGCAGTCGCGCTCCTGGGTGCGCGAGTCGCCATAGACGAGCTTGGGTTCGCGCAGGGTGGTCTCCATCACATAGAGGTCGCCACCGGCCGTGAAGGCAAACTCCATGCCGCCACTGGTGGCCGAGAGCGAGCCGAAGGCATCGTTGTTCCAGAGGGTGGAGTAATAGCGGCGACGGGTGGCGGTGCGGGCCAGGCCGGTATCTTCGGGCATCAAGACAATCTTCTTGGGCGCCACGCCGGGGGTGGTGGGATTGAAGGACCAGAAGTCGAAGCCCTGACGGAAGATCATGGTCTGGCCGTCAGCCGAGAGGGTGGGGGCAATGACGCTATCGCCCTTGAAGAAGGTCAGTTGGCGCTCTTCAGTGCCCGGGAAGGCGTGATACCAAATGTTCTGCGTGCCGCCCTGGCCCGAGACGTAGTAGAAGCCCTTGCCATCGGGCGCCCAGAGGGGCGAAAGACTCTCGGAGGGGTGCTTGACGGCCAGGACGAAGCCCTTGGTTTGCGTGTCGTAGCACCAAATGCGCGCGGCGTTTTCGCCCTCAAAGCCCTTGCGGTAGAGCTCTTCGCCCTCTTGGGTGAAGAGGATGTAGCGGCCGTCGGGGGAGACGGCAGGGTCGGAGGCGGGGGCATCGAAGAGCCGCCGCTCGGCCGCACGCTTATCCACGGGCAACCAGGCCAGACGCGACTGGTCGAAGACCGAGCCCGTGTCGTCGCGCAAGACAAAGCAGAGGAGTTCGGAATCGTCGGGCGACCACTGGTAGGGGCGCTCGGCCTCGGAGTTGAAGGCCACCTGGCGCGCCTCGGCGCCTTCGGCGATATCGGCCACGAACATATGCCAGCCGCCATTGCGGTTGGATTGGAAGGCGAAGCGGCGACCATCGTGCGAGACTAACGGCCAGGCATCGCGTCCTGAGGAGTGTTGAATCACCTTGGCCACACCGCCTTCGGTGGCGGCCAACCAGATGGCATCGCACCACTCAAAGAGGAAGTGCTTGCCATCGGGCAAGAGCGAGGGGCGCGAGGCAAGGTAGATGCGCTCGGGGTCGAAGCCTTGCGGGAGCGTGACCGCAGCTGGGCGGCAGGCCCACTGAGGCGCCTCGGGCTTGGAAGCCTGGGGCTCAGCGGCGCGCACGGAACCCGAGAGGGCGGCCAGGGCGCAAAGCAGCGCGAAGGAATGACGGAGCGATGAGGCAGCGGGAGAAGAGGGGCCAGGCATGATTAGGCTTCCGATTGTTGACGGTTTTGGATGTCGCAGAGTCGGCGGTAGACGCCGCCCTTGGCGTAAAGTTCATCGTGCGTGCCGCGCTCAACGATTACGCCGTGGTCGAGCACCAGGATGCAATCGGCCTTGCGAATGGTGGAGAGGCGGTGGGCAATGGCAAAGATGGTGCGATTCTGCATCAGGTTGTTGATGGCGTGCTGGACCTGCTGCTCGGTGATGGTGTCGAGCGCGGAGGTGGCTTCGTCGAGGATGAGGATGGGCGGATTGCGCAGGATGGCGCGGGCAATGGCCACGCGCTGGCGCTCGCCGCCGCTGAGGACGAAGCCCTTTTCGCCGACGATGCGGTTGTACCCTTCGGGGTGGGCGGTGATGAAGTCGTGGGCGTTGGCGAGCTTGGCGGCGTGCTCAATCTCCGCCTGGGTGGCATTGGGCGAGCCGTAGGCAATGTTCTCGGCGATGGTGGTGTTGAAGAGGAGCGACTCCTGGGTCACTGCGCCAATAATGTTGCGCACGTCGGCAATGCGATAGTCGCGGATGTCGTGGCCGTCGATGCTCACCTGGCCGCTGCTGACATCGTAGAAGCGTGCGAGGAGGTTGGCCAGGGTGCTCTTGCCGCTTCCGGTGGAGCCCACTACCGCATACATTTGCCCGCGGCGGATGGTGAAGTTGGCATCCTGAATGATGTCAACGCCGTCGCTGGTGTAGCGGAAGCCCACATGGTTGAAGGTGAGTTCGTTGTTGAACTGCGTCAAGGGCAGCGCATCAGGCTTTTCCACCAGTTCCTCGTGCACATCGAGCAACGAGAAGATGCGCTGGAGGGCGGCACGGCCATTCTCGAGGGCTGTTTGCAGACGCCCGATTTGCTTCATCGGCTTGTAGAGGATGAGGAAGGGCGGGACCAAGGGGAAGATTTCATCGATGCCGTGGCCGGTGCCGAAGCAATAGATAATGAAGATGGCTGCGAGGAGGAAGGCCACCGCTTCGGTCGTTGGCCCCACCGAGATGCCCCACCGCACCGCGCGCAACGACATCTTGAGCGCGCGCAGGTTGGCCTCTTCATACTTTTCGATTTCGTGTTGCTCGGTGTTGTAGGCCTTGACCACGCGAATGCAGGTGAGGTTTTCGTGGAAGTTCGAGCCAATGCCGGCGGTCTGTTCAAGCAGGCGCTTGGACCACTTGCGAATCATACGCCCCAACCACACCACCGGCAGGATGCACATCGGGTAGCCAATCACCGCAATGAGCAGGAGCGAGACCATCTGATTGTGGATGGCGAACCAGCAGACAAAGCCAATCGCACCGAGAATTTCAAAGGGCGCGCGGCAGATATCGCTCATCGTCTGGCTGATGAGGGTGCGCAGGGTCTCGGGGTCGTTGGAGGCGCGGCTCATGAGGCGGCCCACATCGCTGCGGCCGTGGAAGGCCAGCGACTGCGCCTGCAGGTGCGCGAACATCGCGTTGCGCACATCCATCACCACCTTCATGCCCGCCTTGGTCAGATAGTACTGATTCAGGAACTGCGTGATCATCTTCAGCAGCACCGCCGCTGCCATCAGCAGCCCAAAGAGGAACATCGTGGCCGCCAAGCCGTGGATGCCCACCTTCGCCAACCACTGCTCGGCCAAGTCCAGATACTTGCGATACTTGGAGCTCTCTGCTGCGCTCTGCCGCTCAAGCTTCGATTGCTGCGCCTTGGGCGCAAAGCCCTCGGTAATCACCCCCAAGTCCTGCTGGACCGTTTTCAGGTTGTCCGCCTGGGCCACCACCTTGGGGGCCTCTTCGCGGACAACTTCCGGGTGCGAGACCATCGCCTGCCCCGAAGCTTCAATCGCCGTCGTGGCCGATGAGAGCCCGCCCAAGGTTCGCCGCAAATCGGCATACACGCCCTCGGCAGGGGTCTCGGGCTGCAATTGCTGGAGCATCGGCTGGATGGCCGAGAAGATGGGCACCCACGCGCCGCCCGTCACCATCCCCAGAAAGGCCCCCAGGAAGATGAGCTTCCGGTAACGCCGTGCAAAGACCCAGAGCCGCCCGTAAACCTCACGCGCGGAGTATTCCTTGTCGAACCACTCTTGTCCGACTCGCTCGGCAGGGGCTTTATGCTTCTTGGCCATAGGGGTGTTGCTCTCGTTTGGGGCTTGCGCCGCGTTACCTACAATAGGGGAGGCTGCGCCGCCAGGCGAAACGGAGGCCGGAACGCGGCTTTCCCGCGCCCGGCCATCTGGTTTGCTTAGGCTGGCACAGCCATTGGAGGGGCTTTCGCCTTACTCGATCTCTGCGATGGGCGAGCCCTTCTGGACGTTGTCACCGGGCTTGACCAGGAAGCGGACAATCTTGCAATCTTCCGTGGCCTTCACCGGGTTGAAGAGCTTCATCGCCTCGAGCACGCAGACCGGCTCGCCGGCCTTCACCGTGGCGCCCTCTTCGACCATATTGGCCTTGCCGGGCGCATCAGAGCGGTAGAAGGTGCCCGTGAGCGTGGCGTTGAGGGTCTTGGCGGGCTTCGCCGGCGCGGCGGGAGCCGCCGCCTCGGCCGCAGGGGCCGCTTCAGCCGCCGGCACAGTGGCCAGCGCCGCAGCGTCGACCTTAACGCCGCCACCGAGCGACCCGAAGAGGGCGACGAACTGCTTGCCGATGACGGCGAACTTGGCATCATCCGGGGTCAGCGGAGCGGGCTTGGGCGCCTCTTCGGCGGCCTTGGCTTCCGCTTCGGCCTTAGCCATCGTCATCTCGGTATCGGCCGGGATGGGATCGCGCTCGCCTTCGGGCTTGGCGCGCCAGGTGAAGTAATCCAGCGCCACGGCCGGGAACATGCAGTAGGAGAGGATGTCCTCTTCGCTCTTGACCAGCTTGGGATCGAGCTCCTTGGCGGCCTGGGCCAAGCCGGGCTTAATCAGGTCGGCCGGGCGGCAGGTGATCTTCTTTTCGCCATTGAGAATCTTCTTCTCAAGCTTGGGATCGACCGGCGCGGGCGAGCGGCCATAGTAGCCGGCCACATACTGGCGCGTTTCGTTGGAGACCATTTCGTAGCGCTTGCCGGCCAGGACATTGAGAACGGCCTGCACGCCCATAATCTGCGAGGTGGGCGTGACCAGGGGCGGATAACCCATATCCTTGCGCACGCGCGGGAGCTCCTCGAGCACTTCGGGCAGGCGGTCCAAGGCGTCCTGCTGGGCCAGCTGGCTGCGGGTGTTGGAGATCATGCCGCCGGGGATGTGGTGCAGCAGCACCTGCACATCCACCACTTCGGCGCCGGCGTTGGCCTTGAGGGCACGCTCGGGCTTGAGCTTCTTGAAGTAGTTATCAATCTCGGTCAGGCGCTCGGTCTTCAGGCCGGTCTCATAGCCCAGGCCCTCGAAGATGGCGCGCATCGTGCCGTGAGCCGGCTGCGAAGAGAAGCCCGAGAGGGTGGCCACCGAGCAGTCGATGGCGCCGGCACCGGCCTCAACGGCGGCCATGTACATCGCCGGGGCCATGCCGCTGGTCATGTGCGAGTGAATCTCGATGGGCAAATCGGGCAGCGCCTTCTTCAGACCGCTGACCAGCTCGCGCGCGGCGGCGGGATCGAGGATGCCGGCCATATCCTTGATGGCCAAGCTGTCAATCCCCAGGTCGACCTGTGCCTTGGCGAACTTCACATAGTTGGCCACCGTGTGCACGGGCGAGACGGTGTAGCAGATGGTGCCCTGCGCGTGCCCGCCGTACTTCTTGACGGCCTTGATGGAAGCCTCAAGGTTGCGCACATCGTTGAGCGCGTCGAAGCAACGGAAGATATCCATCCCGTTCTCGCACATCTTGGCGATGCAGCGCTCGAGCACATCATCGGGATAGTGCTTGTAGCCCAGGCAGTTCTGCCCGCGCAGGAGCATCTGCAACGGGGTCTTCTTGCAGACCGCCTTAATCTGGCGCAGACGCTCCCAGGGATCTTCGCGCAGGAAGCGCATACACACATCGAAGGTGGCTCCGCCCCAGCATTCAATGGCATAGAAGCCGGCATCGTCCACCGCCTCAAGGATGCCCAAGATATCCTTCGTCCGCATACGCGTGGCCCAGAGCGACTGGTGCGCATCGCGCAACGAGGTGTCTACAAAGCGAACCGTCTTCTTCTCGGCTTTAGCCATAAACTGTATCCTTTCGGTTTCTTCGGTCTTTCAACGCGAAATCATAAAGTGCCTCTATTATCCCACTTCACCCCCCTCCGCGTCAAGCATTCTGCGCGGAAAGTTGAAGCGAGGTGCTCGCTTTCACTTGCGCGAGGTGCTCGCTAGCGCTCGCGCGAGAATGCGGGCTTTGCCCGCGTGAGGTGGGCGGCAAGGCCGCCCGCGAAGTGGCGCGAAGCGCGCCGTTTCATTCACGCGCCGTCAGGCGCACCTCTCGCCGCCGCAATCGCCCTCGCCCTCACCGTGGCCCTCCTCAGCGAGTAGCTAGCCGTTAGCTGCACGCCAAGAAACCCAAGGCCAAAACCGTGAAGCCCATTTCCACCGCCAATCAGCCGCGAAGCGGCATGCGCCGCCAGGCGCTTTTTCGTCTGTCCTGTGACGAGGCATATTTGCCTCGCACCTCACCGCGCACGCAGTGCACAGCTATCCACTAACCGCTAACTATGAACGCCGACATCCAAGAACTCCACGATGCCCTCATCGACGAAGCCGCCCTGCGCGCCGGCGAAAACCGCATCCTCCGCGCCCACCTCTACGCCACCATCCGCGACTATTGCCAAACCC
>JBJEVY010000055.1:0-2085 GCA_051884775.1 Candidatus Spyradenecus sp.
GGATTGGGTCGCGCGCGATTTACTACTATAACCACCTCACCGGCACGCGCTTCCTGACCCTGGGCGCCTTCCGCTCGATTGGCGACTTGCCCGAGGCCGAGCTGCGCGCGCTCCTGCTCGAAATCCAGAAGAATCTGCAGTGCCGCAACCGCTTTGCCAATCCGGAGATTGACTTCCTGCCCGCCGACGCGATGACCGTTCAGCAGTTCGCCGATGAGCCCTTTGCCGAGATGGACGAGAAGACCCTGCGCGCAGCGTACAGTCGGCTGCTCTCGGCCTTTGAGCAGGGGGTGAAGGATCCGAGCCTGCGCCAGGATAATCCCGATGACCCGGGTTGGCGGCGCGCGCTCTCGGGCGCGTTGGTGCAGAAGAGCAACGAAACCGGCGTGGCCGCCGTCATCGAGGGTCTCTCGCCCGAGTTCTTTATGCAAATCGAGTGGCTCCCCGGCGGACGCGTGGCCGAGGGCGAACTCTTCTTCGACCCCATCTTCTCCGAGGCCGATGAGCACCCTGAGGATGACCAGCTCCGGCGCCTCTGCGACCACCGCGCCCGTGCCATCCTCTTCAACTACGTGCGCGAATACTCGCAGATTGAATACGTCAACATCGGCCGCACGCGCCGCTCGCTCTCCGGGCGCACTGGGCAGGGACCGCGCGCCTTCGTCTACATCGTCGAGCTCAAGGAGCGCTATCGCGATAAGCCGCAGGTGAAGATTATCCGCATTCAGCGCTGGACCGTGGCCTCGCACCTCGCCGAAGGCAAGCCGTTGCTGCAGTCGATGATCGAGGCCGAGGACTACACCGACTACGTGATGGACCGGCGCCTCGGCGCGCGGCAGTTGGGCATGCACCTGCCCGCCACGATGATTCCGCGCACCTTCCGCGAATTGGTGCGCGACCGCGATGGCGCCTTGCAGAACGTCTGGACCGGATACTTTGAGCGCGACTACATCTCCGGCTTCGCCACCGACAAGATCCCCGAGCACCTCTACGCCTCCGACGCCTTCGCCACCGCCTTCTGCCGCCTCCTCGGTCAGGCCGCCGCGCCCAATATCGTCGTCGGCCGCGCCACCGTCGAGGGCGGCAAGACCATCTTCGACGACGGCGACGAGGTCATTCAGCTCAACGCCTTCCACCTCCCCCAGCACCTCATCCTCTCCGAGCCCACCGGCTCCTTCACCAACTACGCGCGCCCCTACGTCGAGACCATCGCCGACTACGCCGCCGCCCTCAACCGCCGCAAGGACCTCTTTACCACCGACTTTGAGGTGCTCGCAGACATCTTCGTCAACAGCTTCGAGGATGAACTCGCGCGCATCCAGCGCGTCTACCGCGAACGCCGCGCCGGCTTCGATACCCTCTTCCGCGATCGGCCGATGGATGTCAATGGCTCGATTGCCTATCGCTGGAAGTGCGTCCTGGCGCGACTCGATGCCGTCAACGCCCACGCCCTCGCCTGCCATTTGCGCGATTACATCAATCTCTAACCCCGCTCCGAAAGGCCCCCTATGAGCACCCCTGCCTCCGATTGCGACTGCATCTTCTGCAAGATTATCCGCGGCGAAATCCCCTCCTATAAGGTCTTTGAGGATGAACACGCCTATGCCTTCCTCGATATCAACCCCTTCGGTCGCGGCCACACCCTCGTGATCCCCAAGTTCCATGCGCCCGACCTCTTCCACCTGCCCCCCGAAGAACTTGCCTGCGTCATGCCCGCCGTTCAGCGCGTAGCCACCCTCCTCAAAAACCGCCTCCACTGCGATGGCCTCGCCCTCCTCCAACTCAATGGCGAAGTCGCCGGGCAGACCGTCTTCCACGTCCACTTCCACCTCATTCCCCGCTACGCCGGTCAGCCCAACGGCTGGGCCCCCCTCGCCGGTGACGAACTCGCCGCCGCCAAAGATTTTCCGGCCATCCTCTCCGCCCTCCGCGGCGAATAACGCCCCCCTCCTCCCTCCACCTCCCCGCCCGCAGCACGCTTCGCCGCGGGCGTTTTGTCATAACAGGCCACCTCGCCGAGGTCCGCGGTCCACCCGCCCGAGGTTGGCCATGAGGTCGCCCGGGGTGCCTGTTGGCCTGGGGTGG
>JBJEVY010000056.1:0-27227 GCA_051884775.1 Candidatus Spyradenecus sp.
GATGGCTCCACTGCCATCTCCGCCCTACTTCACCGTCTAGACGTCGCAACAAAAAGTCAGTGTCTGTCAATAAGTGCGATTATAGAGCCAAGAATGAATCCAGACTCTCATTAGAGCCTTTACTCCAGGTTAACCGTTCAAATGATTGACATACCTACTTTTTCTTACCAGTACTCACTAGCGAAATGATAATGCCTATCAGAGCCAATCCCATAAACATGCCAATATTAACCATAAGTTCCGAGAGAAACCCTTTCCCTGCGGCCTTATCGCACCCGAGTAAACCCACGAGTAGCGGCAATAGGTACACTTGATACTTCATCATTTCTGTCTCCTCTGTGTTCTGTTTAGCAAGAGGCACAATAAAGGCGTGTCTCCTGCCGAATGTCTTCACAGGGGGCCTAGCACAGCCTTGCACGAAAACAGTACGGGGAAACACGCCAGGGGATAACCCTAGCGCGTCTCCGCAGCCCGTTCGTTCGTGCAAAGAAGGTGCTAGTTTCCTGTGAACGAATTAGGTTGCGTGACGCAACGTTTAGCGTCTGAGACGGCGGGAGGTCTAGGACACCGCCAGAATCAAACTATGTGCCCACAGTATACCCCCACAGGCCGCAGAAGTCAATAAGGTTTGCGGGGGCGCCCTTCTTCGCCACCTGCCGCGTTCGCTTAACCTCACTAGCCACATCCTCGCATCCGCCCCGGGTTGACCCTCGACCCGCCCCGGGTTCGTCTCGCATCCGCCCCGGGTTGACCTCGGACCCGGGCCGGGTTGGCTAGTGGTTGCGGCACGCACGCTAACAGAAATCTAACTTGGGGCTCATCTTTGGCGCACGAAGGCGTGGGATACTTTGCGGCGTTTTCTGGAACTAATCAGGAGAACGACACGTATGAAACAGATGATGATGCTGACGTTGGCCGCGCTTGTGGCGGCCGGAAGTGTGAAGGCCGAGCGGTTGCGCTTGACGGGGGCCGGAGCCTCCTTCCCCGCGCCGGTCTATCAGGTGTGGACCTATGGCTATACGGCCAGCGAGCAGGGCGCGGCGGTGAACTACCAATCGGTCGGGTCGGGTGCCGGGCGCAACCAGATTAAGGAGAAGACGGTGGACTTCGCGGGGACCGATGACCCGGTGAGCGCGGCCGATTGCGAGGCGTGGGGGCTGTTGCAGTTCCCGATGGTCCGCGGGCCGGTGGTGCCGATTGTGAACCTGCCGCGGGTGAAGGCCGGGCAGCTGAAGTTGACTAACGAGCTCCTCTCCAAGCTCTTCCTGGGCGAGATTACCACCTGGGATGACCCGCAGATTGCCGCGTTGAACCCCGGCGTGAAGTTGCCCAAGGGGTTGAAGGTGACGGTGGTCCACCGCTCCGACTCCTCGGGGACGAGCGCGATCTTCACCGGTTACCTCTCGAAGGTCTCCGAGGCGTGGCGCGAGCAGGTGGGCGCCGGCGCGAGCGTCAAGTGGCCCTGCGGCCTGGGCGGGCAGAAGAACCCCGGCGTCTGCAACAATGTGGCCAAGATCCGCGGCGCCATCGGCTACACTGAATACACCTACGCACTGGAGGCCAAGCTCGCGACCGTGGCGCTGCAGAATGGCGCCGGGGCCTGGAGCGAGCCGACGCAGGGCGATTGGCCCATCCTGGGCACCACCTACATCCTGGTGCGCAAGGACACCCCGGCCGAGCGTAAGGCCGCATTGAAGGCTTACTTCGCCTGGTGCTTCACCGACGGTGCGGCCGCGGCCAAGCAGCTGCACTACACGCCGCTCTCGGCCGAGGAGAGCGCCCAGGCGCTCAAGACGCTGGGCGAGTAAGCGCACCGGCCCCCGACGATGGAGCGCGTGATGGCTCAGACGCTCACAATCGACCCTCCGGCGCAGGCGCCCTGCGCGCGGAGGCTTTCGGTGGATGGTCCCTTCCGGAAGCTCTGCCTGGGCTGCGCGCTCGCAGTCGGGGTGCTGATGGTGGGCTTCTTCATCCAGCTGACGGCGGCCTCGTGGGAGGCGTGGCGAACCTTCGGGTTCGGCTTCCTCTGGTCGCAGGCGTGGGACCCGGTGGCGGGGCTCTTCGGCGCGTGGCCGGCCATTGTCGGCACGTTGGAGACCACGGCGATTGCGCTGGCGGTGGCCCTGCCGCTAGCCTTCGTCTCGGCGCTCTGGATTGTCGATGCGCCGCCGGTGCTCTCGCGGCTGCTGGGGCAGGCGATTGACCTGCTGGCCGCCATTCCCTCGATTATCTACGGCATGTGGGGGCTCTTTGTGGTCTGCCCGCTGATGCAGGAGCTGTGGTGGCGCCTGGGCGTCGATACCAACGGCTTTGGCGTGCTGACCGCCGGGCTAATCCTGGCGCTGATGATCCTGCCCTACATCTGCGCGGTGATGCGCGATGTGTTGCGGATGACGCCGCCGATGTTGCGCGAATCGGCCTTTGGCGTGGGGTGCACACGCTGGGAGGTGGCGCGCGATATTCTCCTGCGCTACGGCGCGCGCGGCCTGCTCGGCGGGGTCTTCATCGGCCTGGGCCGGGCGCTGGGCGAGACGATGGCCGTGCTCTTTGTGGCCGGCAACGTCATCGCCGTGCCCGCTTCGCCGCTCGAGGGCTGCACCACCATCGCCGCCACGCTGGCCAATAACTTTGCCGAGGCCGATGGCTTGCAGCGCGCGGCGCTCTTTGCCCTTGGGCTGATTTTGCTCACGATGGCCTTCGCCATCCAGGTGGCCGCGCAGTATTACCTCACCCTGACCAAGGCCAAGCGCGGTGAACGTTAAGGAGATTGCTATGACCACGCGCGCGTTCGCTTCCCCCCTCCCCTCCCTGGCCGGTAAGACGCGGCCGCCGACCTGGCGCAAGGTCCAGGATTGGCTGATGCAAGGCTTCTCGCTGCTCGCGCTAGCGCTGGCCGTGGGGGCAATGATTTGGGTGCTGGGCACCATCCTCCTACGGGGCGCCGAGGCGTTGGGCTGGGAGTTCCTCACCCATCCCACCAAGCCCTACGGCATTCCCGGCGCGGGCATCGCCAATGCGCTGATGGGCACGCTGCTGGTGACGCTCTGCGCGGCGGTGGTGGCCATTCCCCCGGCGCTGCTGGCGGGGATCTGGCTGGCGGAGTTCGGCAAGGCTTCGCCGGTGGCCGCGGCCCTGCGCTTTAGCGCCAATGTGATGATGGGGATGCCGTCTGTCATCGTCGGCCTCTTCGTCTACATGGCGCTGGTGGTGCCGATGGGGTGCTTCTCGGGCTTTGCCGGGGCGGTGGCACTGGCCATCCTGATGTTCCCGGTGATTATGCGTACCACCGAGGAGATGCTCTTGATGGTGCCCGATACGCTGCGCGAGAGCGGCCTGGCCCTGGGGCTCACCCGCTGCCGCGTGACGCTGCAAATCATCTGCCGCGCGGCCCGCAATGGCCTGGTCACCGGCGTGCTCCTCTCCGTGGCGCGCGTGTCCGGGGAGACCGCGCCGCTGCTCTTCACCGCGCTCTTTGCCGACAGCTGGCCCACGCACTTCTTCTCCGGCCCCACGCCGAACATCCCGGTGCTCATCACCGAGTATGCCACCAACTCGCCCTTCGAGGCGATGCACCGCGCCGGCTGGGGGGCCGCGCTCGTCATCGCCGTCATCGTCCTGCTCATCAACCTGGTCGCCCGCGTCTGCTTCCGCGACAAGCGCGCCCACTGATAAGGAAGAGCTTATGCCACAGAACACCCCATCCGCCCCGGCGCGCGCGCCCAAAATCCGCGCCCGCGCCCTCTCCTTCTACTACGAAGGCGGCCACCAAGCCCTCTTCGAGAATAACCTCGACATCCCCGAGCGCCAAATCACGGCCGTCATCGGCCCCTCGGGTTGCGGGAAGTCCACTCACCTGCGCACCTATAACCGCATCTACTCCCTCCACCGCGGCCAGCGCGCCGAGGGCGAGGTCCTCCTCGATGGCGTGAATATCCTTGACCCCAAGACCGACCTGCTGGCGCTGCGCCGGCGCGTGGGAATGATCTTCCAGAAGCCCACGCCCTTCCCGATGAGCGTCTTCGACAACGTGGCCTATCCGCTACGGTTGCACTTCCGCCTCTCGCGCGCCGAGATTGCCGAGCGCGTCGAGGCCGCCCTGCGCGGGGCGAGCTTGTGGGATGAGGTGAAGGACGCCCTGCGCAAGTCCGGCCTCGCCCTCTCGGGCGGTCAGCAACAGCGGCTCTGCATTGCCCGCGCCATTGCCGCCGAGCCCGAGGTGCTGCTGATGGATGAGCCGACTTCCGCCATCGACCCGGTGGCCACGCTCAAGATCGAGGACCTGGTGCTCCAACTGCGCGAGCGCTTCACCATCGTCATCGTCACCCACAACATGCAGCAGGCCGCGCGTATCTCCGACCAGACCGCCTTCTTCTATAAGGGCAAGATTATCGAGGTGGGCCCCACCAAGCAGCTCTTCACCGCCCCCAAAGAGAAGAAGACCGAAGAGTACATCACCGGCCGCTTCGGTTAAGCGCCCCGCGCCCACCCTCACATCCCCCCGAAAGGAGAAACTTATGCGAGACCGTTTTACCTACGAAATCGAGACCCTCAAGCAGCACTTGCTCGACCTGGCCACCGCCGCCGAGAATGCCCTCATCCGCGCGATGCGCGCCGTTGACCGCCCCGACGCCGACTCCGCCCGCGAGATTATCGCCCGCGATGCCGCCATCGATGCCGACGAAGTGACCATCGAGGAGGAGTGCCTCAAGCTGATGGCCCTCTACCAGCCCGTCGCCGGCGACCTCCGGCTCCTGGTCACCATCCTCAAAGTCAATGGCGAGCTCGAGCGTGTGGCAGACCTGGCCGCCAACATCGCCTCCCGCGCCATTGACATCGCCGAGCTCACGCCCCCGCCCGCGCAGCCCTTCGACTTTACCCCGATGCTCACCCGCGCCCACCGGATGCTCCGCGGCGCCCTCGATGCCTTCGTCTGCCACCGCTCCGACCAAGCTCGCACCATCCTCTTGGAAGATGATGCCGTCGACGCCCTCAACGCCGCCCACTACGCTGATGCCCGCGAACGCCTCTTGAAAAATCCGGCCCAGGCGGGTTATACTTTGGACTGCGTGACGATTTCCCATGCTATTGAGCGCATTGCCGACATTGCCACCAACATCTGCGAGGATGTCATCTACCTGGAAGAAGGGCAGATCGTCCGCCACGCCCGCCCACTCTAAGGCGCGCGAGCTTGGCTGCCGGGTTCGCCCCGGGGCCGAAGAAGGAGCGAAGAAGGTATGAATAACCTGATTCTCATTGTTGAAGACGAGGCCGCCATCCGCGACCTCCTGGCCATCAACCTCACCGCCGCCGGCTATGCCACCGCCGAGGCCGAGGATGGTCTCCAGGCCCTCGAGCGCGCCAAAGCCCAGAAGCCCGACCTCATCCTTCTCGATTGGATGCTCCCCGGGCTCGATGGCCTGGGCGTCCTCCGTCGCCTGAAGGCCGACCCTGACCTCGCCGCCACCCCCGTGCTGATGCTCACGGCCAAGAGCGAGGAGAACGACATCGTCCTGGGCCTGGAGATGGGCGCCTCGGACTACGTCACCAAGCCCTTCAGCAACAAGGTCCTCATCGCCCGCATTCGCGCCCTCCTGCGCCGCGGCGAGGAGGAGAGCCCCGAGGAGCAGATCCGCTACGCCGGCCTCACCCTCCTGCCTGGCCAGCGCCGCGCCACCCTCCAAGGCCAAGAGCTTGCCCTCACCTGCGGCGAGTTCGACCTCCTGCGCCTCCTCTGCGCCCACCCCGGCCACGTCTACACCCGCGCCCAAATCGTCGCCCGCACCAAGGGCGAGGATTACCCCGTCACCGACCGCGCCGTCGATGTCACCATCGTCTCCCTCCGCCGCAAACTCGGCCCCTTCGGCGAACGCCTCGAAACCGTCCGCGGCGTGGGCTACCGCATGCGCGCCTAATTGAGCTGTTAGCGGCTAGCCGCTAGCTGTTAGCCCCCAAGAAGAACTATGAAACATCGCGACTTGCTTCTCTTATCCCTGCCGGCGAGCCTGCTGGCCCTGGCGCTGCTCACCGGGCTCCTGCTCTTTGCCCAATACCGCGCCTTCAAGCGTGGCACCCTGGCCGAGGCGCGCGCAAGCCTGGCTCAGCGTACCCACTTCATTGCCGAGACCCTCTTGCCCGACCTGCGCGAGGGGAAGCTCGAGGCCGTCAGCCGCCGCGTTGACCGCTTTCGCGGCCACCCCCTGCGCGTGACGGTCATTGCCCCCGACGGCACCGTGGTGGCCGATTCCGAGGCCACGGCCGCCGACCTCCCGAACCACGCCCAGCGCCCCGAGGTCTCCGCCGCCACGCGCGCCACCACGCCCGCCGCGCAAGATGACTTCTCGGTCCGCTACTCGGCCACCTCCCAGGCCTACCTCCTCTACCACGCGCTGCGCGCCGAGCACTGGGTGGTCCGCACCGCCCTGCCGTTGGCCACCATCACCGACTCCCTCGAGCAGATGCGCCGGGCGGTGGCGCTCTCGATGCTCTGCGGGGCCGGTCTGGCCCTCCTGCTCTTGGGCTACCTCTTCCTGCGCGTGCGGCCGCAGTTTATCGCCCTGCAAAGCGCGGCGGTGGCCATCGCCCGCGGTAAGCTTGAGACGCCCATCACCCCGCCCGAAGGCGGTCCTTTGCGCGAGCTCGCCCAAGCCATCGCCACGATGGGCCGCCAACTGCGCGCGCGCATCGACCAACTCGGCCGCGAGCGCAATGAGTTCGATGCGCTCATCAATACGATGCGAGAGCCGCTTCTGCTCATCGCGCACAATGGCGAAGTCCTCCGCGCCAACCGCGCCGCCGCCCACCTCTTTGGTCCGGCCATTCGCCAAGCCGGCTTCCGCATCGAGCGCACCGCCTCGGCCGAACTCGTCGGCTACGTCCGCACCGCCTTCAGCGAGCCCACCCTCCACGCCCGCGAACTGCCCTTTGATGACGGCACCTCCCAGCGCACCCTCCTGGCCCACGCCGTGCGGATGGAGCGCGATGGCGAACTCTGCCTCCTGCTTGTCCTCACCGACCTGACCGACCTGCGCCGCCTCGAAAGCTTCCGCTCGGACTTCGTTGCCAACGTCTCCCACGAGATCAAGACCCCCCTCACCGCCATCCTCTCCACCGTCGAGACCCTCCGCGATACCCCCCTCGATCCCCCCGCCCAGACCCACTGCCTCGACATCCTCGACCGCCAGTCCCGCCGCCTCAACGCCCTGGTGCGCGACATCCTCTCCCTCGCCGCCATCGAGCGCCGCCAGGGCTCCCCCGAGCAAGACTTCCGCCCCTGCAACCTCGCCCTCCTCTGCCAAGGCGCCGCCGCCCTGGTTCAAGACGAAGCCGAGCGCGCCCACATCCCCCTGCGCCTCACCCTCCCCGAGGAACCCCTCTCCCTGCGCGGCGACCCCCGCCTCCTGGAGCAGGCCATCGTCAACCTCCTCTCCAACGCCCTGCGCTACGCCACCGGCACACCCACCATCGACCTCACCCTCTCGCGCGCCGGCCGCACCGCCCAAATCGCCGTCCGCGACTACGGCTGCGGCATCGCCGCCGAGCACCTCCCGCGCCTCTTCGAGCGCTTCTACCGCGTGGATAAAGACCGCTCCCGCGAGCGCGGCGGCACCGGCCTGGGCCTGGCCATCGTCAAACACACCGCCCTCCTCCACCACGGCACCGTCGCCGTCGATTCCACCCCCGGTCAAGGCACCACCTTCACCCTCACCCTCCCCCTCACCTAAGCGCCACTCGCTACGCTCCCCGCCCGGGTTGACCCCCGACCTGGGGCGGACTCAATTCGCGCTCGCGCCGGGGGCGATTCATAAGTCCCGGACTTATCGCCGATAAGTCCGGGACTTATTGCCAATAAGAGCCAGACTTAATTCCAATAAGTCCCCGTCTTATGAATTCACCCCGCCCGAGGTCAAACTCCTTCCAGCCCGAGCGAAGGGCGTACCCCAATTGGGGAATGCGCGGTACCCCAATTGGGGAATGGTCGGTACCCCAATTGGGGTACGCCGCGCTGTTGGGGCTCTTCGGCGGCGAGCGGGGAGGACAAAAAGGCCGGCCTCCGGGGATCCGAAGGCCGGCATTCGAAGGGGCAATTGCGAGGGCTAACCGCTAACAGCTAACGGCTCGCTCACTTCTGCTTGCGGTAGCCGCACTTGGGGCAGACGCCATCCTTGAGCTCGAGGCCGCAGAGGGGGCAGCGATCGAGGGTGCGGGCGGGGGTGAAGTCCATCGTGGCGGCGTTGACGCCGCTGGTGAAGGTGATCTTGGCGATGTTGAGCTTGTCCTTGAGCAGCTCGTAAACCATCTTGATCATGCCCTCAACGGTCATCGTCTCCTTGGTGACGACGAGGCGGCACTCGGGGTAGGCGGTGCAGAGGTCGGTCTTGAAGGCGGGGCCCTTCATCGTGTTACGGGGCGAGCCGTTGCGGATGCCCTGCTTCTCGTAGACGGCGAGGATGGCGGGCAGGAGGGGGTCGTCCTCGCGGAGGATGAGGGCGTGGTCGAAGTTCTTGAGGACCTCCCAGGCCACCTTCTGGATTTCGTTGCAGGGATAGACCATGTTGACGCCGGGCTCGATGGTGTCTTCCACTTCGATGGTCAGACCACCGGTGTGGCCGTGGAGGTACTGGGCCTCGCCCTGGAAGCCGTAGAAGCGGTGGGCGTACTGGAGGTCAAGATGGGTAATCGAACGCATGGGATAACTCCTTGTGTTGTGTCTGTTTGGGCGTAGTGGAAGCCGGGGCGGGAGCCCCTGTTTTGCAACCATTACAAAATCAAGTATAGCCGAAGCTTTTGCGAAAAGCAAGCGCTTTTCTTGGTTTTGGGCAGGGGAAATGTGGTAGACTGTAGGTCCGAAAGGATGGCATTATGCTGAAGGATATGACGACACTTTCGTGGGAGGAGTTCGAGGCGCTTCCCCTGAGCGAGAAGGCTCCCTACTTGATGCAGGATGATGGGATGCCCTTCCACACCCTCTTTGCCCAACAGTTCAACCGCGCGCTGCTCGAGCGGCTCTGTAATCTGGCCACGGAGATCCGGCGTCTGAGCAAGCGGCGGGAGGGAGCGCTCTTCCTGAGTTCGCTGCTCGCCCACCGTCGGGCGATGCTCTACTTCTCCCAGCCGAGTTCGCGCACCTTCCTCTCGCACCTCTCGGCGTGCGAAATCCTGGGAATGCGCACCGGCTCGGTGCGCGACGCGGCCACCTCCTCGGAGCTGAAGGGCGAGAGTAAGGAGGATTCGGTGCGGACCTTCTCCTCCTACTTCGACCTGGTGATTATGCGCTCGCCCTCGCGCGGCTTGGCCGAGCGGATGGCGTGGGTGCTGGGCAACTCCGAGCGCAATGTGCCGATTATCAACGCCGGCTCGGGCAAGGATCAGCACCCCACCCAGGCGCTGCTCGATATTTACACCCTCTTCCGCTCCTTCGAGACGCAGGGGGGCATCGACGGCAAGACGGTCCTCTTTGTGGGCGACCTGCTGCGCGGGCGCACTGTGCGCTCGCTCTCCTACCTGCTCACGCGCTTTGAGAATGTCCGCCAGGTCTTTGTGGCCCCGCCCGCGCTGCAGATTAAGGAGGATATCCTCCAGATGCTCGACAAGCGCGGCGTGCGCTACGAGGTCTCCAACGATATGCGCAAGTTCCTCCCCGAGGCCGATGCCATCTATATGACGCGCATTCAGGATGAGTGGGACAGCGCCAGCGGCGAATCGGCCAAGATCGATACCTCGGCCTTCAAGCTCACCCCCATTGAGGCGGCCTTGATGAAGCCCGGCGCGGCCATTCTCCACCCCCTGCCGCGGCGCGATGAAATCTCCCCCTTGCTCGATAACGACCCGCGCGCCAAGTATTGGCGCCAGATGCGCAACGGCATGTGGATCCGCGCCGCCCTCATCGCCGCCACCTTCGGCTGCGAAGAGGCCATTCATGCCTACTACGCCGAGCACCCCGCGCCGCCTAAGCAGGGGAAGTAGCCGACAGCCGACAGCCGACAGCGGACAGCCGCTAACGCGACGGATAGACGGAGGGACCTATGGCTGTATCTTCCCACGGCTCAGACGGGCCAAACACCTCGAGCGCCAGCGCTGTCATCTCTCATCTTAACTGAAGGAGCTCCCGTGGCCGGAAGCGAAGCGCCCAAGAAGAACCTCTTTACCTTTCAGCTGACCGCCGAGCAGGCGGCCGACTTGGAGGCCGTGACCGCCGGGATGAGCGCCCTCGAGCGCGTCCAGGTGCCGTATACCACCCTCGCGCTCAAGAGCCGGGGGCTGACTATCAACCTCTACACCTCGGGCAAACTGGTGGTGCAGGGGCGCGAGGCGGAGGACTTCGTTCTCTTCACCCTCGAGCCGCTGGTGCTCAAGGCCGCGACCGTGGGTTACGAGGCCGAACTCGACCCCAAGATGTTCGCCCCGCACATGGGCTCCGACGAGAGCGGCAAGGGCGACATCTTTGGGCCGTTGGTCACCGTGGCGGCCTTTATCGACGAGACCACCGGCAAGCGTTTGGCCGACCTGGGCATCCGCGACAGCAAGACCCTCTCGGCCACGAGCATCACTAAGCTCGCCACCGAGGCGCGCAAGGTTATCGGCCGGCAGAACTGCGCCATTGTCCTCCTCCGCCCGCCCACCTACAACACCCTTTACGGCAAGATTGCCAACCTCAACCGTCTGCTCGCTTGGTGCCACGCCCGCGCCATTGAGACCCTGGCCGAGCAGCGGCCGGACTGCACGCGCGCGGTCATTGACCAGTTTGCGCGGACCGAGAGCGTCATCAACCGCGCGCTGATGGCCCGCGGCAAGCAGTTGACCATCGAGCAGATGCACAAGGCCGAGCGCGATATTGCCGTGGCCACGGCCTCGGTGTTGGCGCGCGACCTCTTTGTGCGTGAGCTCAAGAAGTTGGAGGAGGCCGCCGGCATGCCGCTGCCCAAGGGCGCCGGGCCGCAGGTCCCCAAGACCCTCTCCGCGCTCATTGCCAAGCACGGGCCGGACTTCCTGCCGCAGGTGGCCAAGTGCCACTTCAAGACGGTCAAGCAGGCTCTGGGGCTCCCCTTTGACGACGACGAAGCATAGAAAGGTTCTGCCGATGGATACCGCCCGGCTCCCCTCCTACAACCACCAACTCCGCCACTTCCGCCCGGCCGCGCCCTTCGTGGGCGAGTATGCGCCCCTGGGCGATAAGTCCCTTTCCCACCGCGCGCTCCTCTTTGCCGCCCTGGCCGAAGGGGAGAGCGAGATCCGCAACTTCCCGGCCAGCGGGGTCATCTTCGCGATGATGCGCTGCCTGCGCGCCCTCGGCGTGGCGTGCTCGCTGGATGAGACCACGCACGTCCTGCGCGTCAAGGGCGTGGGGTTGCGCGGCTTCAAGGACCCCGATGCTCCGCTCGATTGCGGGAACTCCGCCACCACCCTGCGGCTCTTGGCCGGCGTGCTCGCCGGCGCGGGCGTCACCTGCACCCTCACCGGCACGGCCGGGCTCTGCAAGCGGCCGATGGGGCGCATCGTCGAGCCGCTGCGCCTGATGGGCGCGGACATCACCGCCACCAACGGCTGCGCGCCGCTCACCATCCGCCCGGCCAAGCTCACCGGCATCTCCTACACGCTGCCGGTGGCCTCGGCGCAGGTCAAGAGCTGTCTCCTCCTCGCCGGGCTCTATGCCGACGCGCCCACCGCGCTGCTCGAGCCCGGCCCCTCGCGCGACCACACCGAGCGGATGCTCGCGGCGATGGGCGTGCAGGTCCGCAACGTCGATCGCCCGGCCTACGGCGCGGTGATGCTCCCCTTCGCCGGCACCCTCCAGCCGCTGAACCTCGACCTCCCGGGCGACATCTCTTCGGCCGCCTTCCTGTTGGTGCGCGCCTATCTCTTGCCCGGCAGCGACTTCCGCATCCGCCGCGTCTGCATCAACCCCACGCGCACCGCCATCCTGGAGGCGTTGCAGCGCTTTGGGGCGGAGCTCACCTTCGAGCGCGAAGCCACCCTCGCCGGCGAGCCGGTGGCCGACTTGCATATCCGCTACCGCCCGATTGCCCCCTGCGCCGAGCCGATTACCTTCGCCGGCGAGTGCATCGTGCGGATGATTGACGAGCTGCCGGCCCTCCTCATCGCCGCCGCCCTCACCCCCGCCATCACCTCCATTCGCGATGCCGCCGAGCTGCGCACCAAGGAGTCTGACCGCATTCGCCTGATGGTCGACGGCCTGCGCGCCTTTGGCCTCGAGGTCGAGGAGTTCCCGGACGGCTGCCGCCTGGTGGGCCGCGCCGCGCCGCTCCTGCCGCCGGCTGACCCTATCGCCATCCACACCGCCGGCGACCACCGCGTGGCGATGTGCTTCGCCCTCCTCGCCACCCAGACCGACTCCGCCGTCGAGATCGACGACTTCGACTGCGTCCGCGAGTCCTTCCCCGACTTCTTCGCCCTTTGCGGTTTATGAGTCGACAGTCAACAGTGAACAGTCGACAGTCGCTGGCGCGTCAAGTCTACGGGCAGAAGATGGCAAATACTATTCTTTCTAACCCAAACTTATCCGTCGCGGGAACCGCGCCCTGTCGACTGTCGACTGTCGACTGTCGACTGACGACTGACAACAGAGAACTTCCCTCCTATGATAGACCTGCACGCCCACTCGACGGCTAGCGATGGCTCGCTCTCGCCCACGGCACTGGCCGAGACTGCCGTTCGTGCCGGGCTGACCACCCTCGCCCTCACCGACCACGATTGCGCCAAGGGACTGCCCGAGTTTCTCGCCGCCGCCAAACCGCTCGGTCTGCGCGCCATCCCGGGCATCGAGCTCTCGGCCGAGGTGCCCAGCGGCCAGCTTCACCTGGTGGGGTTGGCCTTTGACTATCAGGACCCGGCGCTGGTCGCGCGCTTTGGGCGTCTGCTCGGCGGCCGCTCCGAGCGCAATGCGCTCATCCTCGAGGCGCTCAACCAGGGCGGCATCGCCCTCACCGAGGCCGAGGTTCGCGCCTTCGCCGGCGATGAGTTGGTCAGCCGCGTGCACTTTGCCCAGGCGCTCATTGCCAAGGGCTACGCCAGCGACATCAAGGATGCCTTCGCGCGCTTTCTTGCCAAGGGCGCGCCCTTCTATCGCGATCGCTTCCGCTACGCGCCGGCTGAGTGCTTGGAGATGATTCACGCCGCCGGGGGCGTGGTGATGATGGCCCACCCGTTGAGTTTGACGACGGACTGGGCGGAACTCGATGCGCGCGTGGCCGAGCTGAAGGCCTTGGGGCTCGACGGGATGGAGTGCTACTACTCCACCTACGACCAGGAGACCACGCTGAACCTCCTGCGCCTGGCGCATCGCCACAAGTTGGTGCCTTCGGTGGGGAGCGACTTCCACGGTGCGCCTAAGCCCGACATCTTCCTAGGCCGCCTCCCGGTCCCGCCCGAGACCGAAGCCGCCCTGCTTGCGCTGCTTGACCGCTGCGCGAGCAGATGACAGATGACTGATGAGAGATGACAGAAGGCCTCCGGCCTATCCGTCTCGGAGTGCGCTAACCGCTAGCCGCTAACAGCTAACCGCTAGCTTAGCCGCTGAGCCTTTTCTTCCAGTTCGCAGTATTGCTCGAAGGCTTCGTCGAGCTCGGCTTGGCGTTTGGCCAGGGTCTCCGAGAGCGCCGCGTAGTCCGCGCCGGGCTGCAGGAGCGCGGCGTTGAGTTCGGCCACCTCGCCCTCTAGCGCCTCAATGCGCTCGGGGAGGGATTGCAGGAGCCGCTGTTCCTTGTAGGAGAGGCGCTCGGGGCGGTTGGTGCGGCGGGACTGCGCGGTCGGCTCGGGCGCCTCGGTCTTCTCGGGGGCCGGCGTGGCTTGGGCGGTCTGTGCGGCCTGGCGCTCGCGCGCGGTTTCGTAATCGGAGTAGCCGCCGGGATAGGCCGTCACGCGGCCATCCTCCACAACGAGGACGGAGGTGACCACGCGGTCGATGAAGTCGCGATCGTGCGAGACGAGCAGGAGGGTGCCGGCGTAGTTGGCCAGCTGCTCTTCCAGGAGCTCGAGGGTTTCGATGTCTAGATCGTTGGTCGGCTCGTCCATCACCAGCACATTGCCGGGATTGAGGAAGAGTCGCGCCAGGAGGACGCGCGCCCGCTCGCCGCCGGAGAGCGCCTTGACCGGTGTCCGCGCCCGCTCCGGCGTGAAGAGGAAGTCGCCCAGATAGCCATAGAGATGCTTGCGGACCCCGCCGATGGTGACGAACTCCTTGCCTTCGGCCACGTTCTCGGCAACGGTGGCCTCGGGGTCGAGCGCGCCGCGCAGTTGGTCGAAGAAGGCAGCCTGGACGTTCGCGCCGATGCGCTGTTCGCCGGCTTGGGAGGTGAGCTGACCGAGCAGGAGGCGCAGAAGGGTGGTCTTGCCGGCCCCGTTCGCGCCGAGGATGCCGATGCGCTCGCCGCGCAGGAGGCGGAGGGAGACGTCGCGCAAGATGGGGCGCGCGGGGTCGTAGCCGAAGGTGACGCCCTCGCAGCGGTAGACCAGGTCGCCCGTGCGGCCGCCTTCGGCCGAGAGGGAGAGGGAGGCTTTGCCCACCTGGCTGCGGCGCTGGGCGAACTCCTCGCGCAGCTTCATCAAGGCGGCCACGCGCCCTTCGTTGCGGCAGGTGCGGGCCTTCACGCCCCGGCGGAGCCAGGCCTCTTCCTCGGAGAGCTTCTTGGACTTGCGCTCCCAGTAGACCGCTTCATCGGCGAGGAGTTCGGCCTTGCGGCGAAGGAAGGTGGGATAGTCGCAGTCCCAGCCCGAGAGGAGGCCGCGGTCGAGGTCGAAGACGGTGCGGGCAACGGCGCGGAGGAAGGCGCGGTCGTGGGTGATGAAGAGGCAGGCAAAGGGGGCGGTGGCGAGGAACTTCTCCAGCCAGCGGATGGAGGGAATATCGAGGTGGTTGGTGGGCTCGTCCAGGAGTAGCAGGTGTGGCTCCTTGGCCAGGGCGCAGCCGAGGAGGACGCGGCGGCGCAGTCCGCCCGAGAGGGCGTTGAAGGGCGTTTCGGCCGGGAGCTCCAGGCGGGTGCAGAGGGCGTCGGCCACATACTCGCGCGAGGGGTCGGTGATGGCTTGCAGGAGGTTTTCGCGGACGGAGCCGGGGCGGTCCTCGGGGACATCCTGCGGCAGGTAGGCCACGCGTAGGCCGTTCTGGCGGAGCACCTCGCCGCTGTCGGGTTCAAGCACGCCGGCGAGGACCTTCAGGAGGGTGGACTTGCCTTCGCCGTTGCGGCCCGTGACGCAGGCGCGGGCCCCGGGCTCGATGGAGAGGGAGATATTCTCGAGCACCGGCGCGTTGCCGAAGCCGAGGGTGACGTTGTGCAGGGTGATGAGGGCCATCGTGCGGAGGGGTGGGGGAAGGCTTTAGCGGCAGGCGGCAATCATCGCCGGGAGGGTGGTGGTGCCTTCGTAGAGCGCCTTGCCGACAATCGCGCCCCAGAGGTTCGGGCAGCCGAGTTCGGTCAGTGCACGAACGTGCTCGGGCAGGGAGATGCCCCCCGAGGCGGTAATCTTTGCGCCAGGCACGGCCTCGGCCATCTGCTGCATCGCCGGGAGGTTGGTGCCGCCGAGCATCCCATCGGTGGCGGTGTCGGTGTAGATAATGTGCGCCACGCCCAGGTCGGCCACGCGCCGGGCCAGCTCCGTCGCGCGGACGGTTGAGGTCTCCACCCAGCCCTTGGTCTGGACAAAGCCGCCGCGCGCGTCGATCCCCACCGCCACGCGCTCGCCGCCATAGGCCTTCACCCAACGCGCCAGCTCGGCGGTATCTTCCAGCGCCCGCGTGCCGATAATTGCCCGCGCCACGCCCGCCTCCAGCAGCGCCTCGAGCGCGGCCTGCGTGCGAATGCCCCCGCCCACTTCCACGGCCAGACCGCACTGGCGGACAATCTCGGCGATGACCTGCGTGTGGCGCGGCTCGCCGGCAAAGGCCCCATCAAGGTCCACCACATGCAAGTCAACCGCGCCGGCCTCGCGAAAGGCCTGGGCCTGGGCCACGGGGTCGCGCGAATAGATGGTGCACTCCTCGGCGCGGCCTTGCTTCAGGCGGACGCAGCAACCATTCATCAAGTCAATCGCGGGCAAAATGCGCATGGGCTTCTCCTGTGTGTGGGCTCAAAATGCGCGCATTGTAGCATATCCGTGCGCCTGCGGCGCGCGAGGTGCGGGCTGCGCCCGCGTGAGGGGGCGGCGGATGCCGCCGTGAGGTGCCGCCGTTGGCGGCGTGAAGTGCGGGCTACGCCCGCGTGAGGGAGGCCGCCGGGGACGGCGGCCGTCAGAACGGGCAACGCAAACGCGCCGAAGGCGCACCTCTCGGCCAGCTGCCGCGTAGCGGCCTGGCCTCCTCACGCGCCGTAGGCGCACCTCACGCGGGCGGAGCCCGCACCTCACGGCCCGCCGGGCCACCCCCCCAAAAAAAAGGGGCCGCCGTGAGGCGACCCCGCTTTTTGGGGATGGGCAGGATGCCGGCCTTACTTGGCCAGGTCCTGGAACATCTGGTAGGCTTCGTCAGGCTTGAGCCCCTTGTGGATGACGGCGCTGACGGCCTGGATCATCGCGGCGGGGTGCTCGGACTGGAAGACGTTGCGGCCCATATCCACACCGGCGGCGCCGTCGTTGATCGCCTTGTAGGCAATCTCGAGGGCTTCGCGCTCGGGGACTTTCTTGCCACCGGCGATGACGATCGGCACGGGGCAGGCAGCGGTCACGGTCTCGAAGCCTTCGGTGTAGTAGGTCTTGACGATGTTGGCGCCATTCTCAGCGCACATACGCGTGGCCAGGCGGAAGTACTTCGCGTCGCGGGTCATCTGCTTGCCCACGGCCGTCACGCCCATCACCGGGATGCCATACTTCTGGCCGATGTCCACGGTGTGGTAGAGGTTGGCAACGGTCTTGGCCTCGGTGAGCTCATCGCCGATAGCGACCATCACGGCCATCGCCGCGGCGTTGACGCGGATGGCTTCCTCGGCGGCAATGACAACGTTGTCATTGAGGTTGGTGAGGATGGAGGTGCCGGCATCGGAGCGCAGGCAGACCGGGACGGTGTTGGTGGGCGGGATGACCGAGCGCAGGATGCCGCGGGTGCACATCAGGCAGTCGGCATACTCCAGCAGCGGCACAATCGAGAGGTCGATGCGCTCAACGCCGCCCGTCGGCCCCATAATGAAGCCGTGGTCACAGGCGAGCATCAGCGACTTGCCATCCGCGCCGAAGATGCGCGAGAGGCGGTTCTTCATGCCCCAATCGAGGTTGCCGCAGCCCTTGAGCGGGAAGCCGGCGGTTTCTTGCGGAGTGCCCACGCCAAAGGCGGAGGCTTCCTTAAAGTTGTCCATATCAGGCATTTGGGTGTTCCTTTACTTAAAGGGAGGTGAGGGGGCCTTAGGCGAAGGCCCCGAAGATGACCGCCATCGAGGCCGAGCCGGCATCGATCGCGCCGATGGAGCGCTCGCCCAAGTTGCGGGCGCGGCCGAACTTGGCCTGCATCTTGGCGGTGGCTTCCGAGCCGGCCTTGGCGGCGGCGGCAGCGGCGGCGAACATCGCGGCCTCGCCCTGGGCCTTGGCGGCCACGAGGGCCTCGGTGGCGGGCTGGAGGGCGTCCATCATCGTCTTGTCGCCCGCGCGGGCCTTGGTGATGGCGCAGACTTCCTCGAAGCCGCCTTCGAACATCTCGGCGAGTTCCTCGGCATCGAGCTCGGTCTTGCCGACGTCGACGGCATCGGCCATCCCTTCGCACCACGCGCCGTAGAGCGAGGAGGTGGAACCGGAGGCCTCGGTCTCGAGCTTCTCGGCCATATCGGTGATGTAGGCCTTGAAGTCATCGCCTTCGGCGTGGACGATGGCCTTGAGGGCGGCGACGATGGCCGTGCCGTGGTCGCCGTCACCGCCGGTGGCGGCATCGAGTTCGGAGAAGTGCTTCTCGCCAGCGTTGATGGCCTCTTGGGCCTTCAGCCAAATCGCCTTGAATTGTTCAAGCGTCATGGGGGCTCCTTAACCGTTGACGGTCCAGTAGGGGGTGTTGGCCTTGGCCTTGAGGAGGGCCTCGCAGGTGGGGCAGACCTTGGCCAGGATCATCTGGAAGCCGGCCATCTCCTGCACGGTGAGCAGCTCGGTGGCCAAGCCGTTGGTGAGCGTGATCCCCCGCCCGGCGAGGACCTTTGCGGCCGCGCGGTAGCAGATGAGCATTTCCATCGCGGTGGTGGCGCCAGAGCCATTGATGATGAGCAGGGCGCGGTCGCCGGACTGCAGCTTGGTGGCATCGATGAGCTTCTCGACCATAATCTTGGCCGTGGCATCCGCCGTCTGCATCTTCATAATGCCGCCGCCACCTTCGCCGTGCTGGCCCATGCCGATTTCCATCTCGTCATCGGCGAGCGCGCCAATCTCGGCGCCATTCTGCGGGTGGGTGGCCACCTTGAGCGCCACCGAGAGCGTCGCCAGGTGGGCGTGGAAGTTCTGGCCAATTTCGAGGACCTCATCGATGGTCTTGCCCTGCTCGCACGCAGCGCCCATCACCTTCATCAGCGGGATGCAGCCGCCCAGACCGCGACGATCCTCGGGATCGGCGTCGATGCCAGGGGCGATGTCTTCCTGAACGATGATTTCCTTGACAGCGATGCCAGCCTTCTCGGCCAGGCGCAGCGCCTTACGGGCGGCCATGCGGTCACCATTGTGGTTGAGGGTGAGCAGGATGACGCCGGCCGGACGGGCGAACATTTCGATGGCCTCAAAGACTTTCGGACCGCCGGGGGCGGCAAAGACGTCGCCCGCGACCGCGGCATCGGCCATGCCTTCGCCGACGAAGCCGTGCATCGCCGGCTCGTGCCCCGTGCCACCGAAGCAGATCAGGGCCACCTTGTCCTGGGCCTTGGGGGTGGCGCGCACCACGATGCGCTCATTGACAATCTTGACCTTGTCGGAGTAGGCCATCGCGAGGCCTTCGAGCATCTCGGCGGTGAGGTTCGCCGGGTCGTTCATAAACTTCTTCATCGGCATAGCAGCGCTCCTTTACTTGGCCTGGTAGAACTCGACGACGGTGTCGTTATCGTAGACGAAGGCGATGTAGGCGCCGCCCACATCCATCTTGTCCCAGAGGATCGCCTTGCCGGCAATGGCTTCATCGATGTTGTCGACGGCGTAGGCCACATGGGGCTGCTCCTGGATGGCGGCGGCCATCGGGGAATCGACCTCGAAGTAGAGGAACTCGATCGAATACTTATCCTTGGAAGCGTCGGTGACCCAAACCTTGAGCGGGGCCATATAGATCATATCGGGCAGCTTTTCACCGACAATCATGCCGGTGTGCATATACTTCATCGTCATACGCGGGAACCTTTCGGTGGGGGTGAGTTAAAGGGAAGGGTGGGGCGCGGCGAACCGCGCCCCGGTGCCATTAGAAGGCCACGTTCGGGCAGCTGAAGCGCAGGCCGTTGCCATCGTGATAGGTGGCATACTCCGAGACGATCGCGCCCTCGGGCCCGCCCATCATAAAGTGCCACGTCTCATCCTTCGGCAAGGGGTGGACCTGGCCATCGGCCTCCCACTTCTCCACATGCACGCTGTTGAGGTGCGGGGCCTGGCACTTGGCCAAGAGGGCCTTCGCCTCGGGGAACTGATCGAGGTTCGGCTCGCCCACTTCGCTGAAGCCATAGACCGAGCCGTAGCGGACCTGCCAGCTCTCGTGCTTGCACTGCAGGGGGCCCTTGTCGTCGGTGGTGGGCAGGTGACGATGTTCGGCAATCGCCTGACCGGGCAGCAGGAAGATCTCGTGCGCGAAGTACTGCTTGTCGCGGTTGTTCACCCAGAAGACGCCGCCCATCCCGAAGGAGGCGAAGTCGCCCTGCGCGAAGTCCACCGCCCACAGGAAGCCCGGCTCCTCGAGGTAGCGCTTGTAGACCGGGGCGTTGAGCTTCTTCATCAGCTCAATGTAGGCCTGCTTGCCCTTTTCGGCATCGAACTTGCCATCCTTGTAAAAGTCCTTGTTATCCACTGTCTTAATCTCCTTTTGCTGGGAACCGCACGCCGCGGTGCCACAACAGCCCGCAGCGAAAACCGTCATCGAAGCGGCCAAGACCGCCATCGCGCCAACGCGCGCAAACATCGTCGTATTCATACGCTATCCTTTCTTCTGGAGCGGAAAACCCTCTCCAACATTGCGCCTCTATTATACGGCGCACCGCTGAAATGTGCAAGCGGAAAATCGTGACTGGGGAGCGTGAGCATCGACCTTAAAGGGAAGGCGAGAAGAGAGAAAAGCCGCACCCTTTAAGGAGGGAGCCGAGGGTTCCGGCGGGATTGACATAGCCGCACCAGACGCGGCTGGCGCGGCTAAGAATGTATTCATTGCACCAGATGGCGCGTTGCTTATTGATGCCGGTGCCACTTTCGACGGGCGAAAGGAGAAGTGCGCGCTGTTGGGCGAGGCATTCGGCAATCGTTGGCGGGACGACCTCGGGAATGCCACCGGGGTAGACGGCGATGAAGCGGCGGTTGGTGGCGATGAGTCGCGCGAGGAGGGCGCGTTCTTGGGGACTGGTGAAGGTGGAGATGATGGTGGCGCGAGGGGCAACACCCCCGCCGCCCGAGATAATCTTGGGGAGCGGGGGCGTTGCCCCCCGCGAGAGTTCCCGGGGAATGAGGCGGCCGCCATTGGGGTAGGGGCCTTGGCTCGCAACAAAGGCCTCGAAGGGCTCGTTGAGCAGGTCGAGATTGCCGAGCGCGTGGCTGGTGACGGGACCGAAGCGGTCGAGGGACCATCGCTTGGGGTTGTTGGCGATGTAGGCCCTCACCTTCGCCAGGTGATCGTGGCGAGTGACAATCTTTTCCCAGTAGTTCTCCCGCCAGAGTTTAGGACCGATGTCTCGGGCAAGACCTTGCGCTTTCAGGTGGCGATAGTCGCGGGTAGAGAGGCTCTTGAGTTTACCTATCAGCTGTCCGAGGGGGTGGCGGGGGGCAACGCCCCCGCAGCCCGAGAAGTCGAGTTTCAACACGAGGTGTGCATGGTTGGGCATCACCACAAAACAGTCAACATAGACGCCGCGGTTGAAGTCGCCAAGTGTTGAGATAAGCCGGGTGACAGCCTCGCCGAGCGGGTTTAAGACGCAGGCTTCGCCCACGATTGCGCCGAAGAGGCTTTGGTTCTTCATCACCTGCAGGGTGACAAAGAACCAACCGCGTGTGTAGTTGATGGCTTTGCTTCGCAGTTGCGGTCGCCGATAGTTGCCATCAATGAGGGGCATCGCCAGTTCGCTTTCGCGGGCGGGTTATTCCAGGGCTTCGAGGGCGGTGGCGGCCTCTTCCCATTCAAGGGTCATTTTGGCGAGGTCGAATTGGAGGGCGCGGAGGCGTTTGCCGGCGTCGGCGAGGCCTTGGGCATCGAGGGTGCCGTTGCCGAGGGCCTCGGTGAGTTCGTCCTGTTCGGCTTCCATCTTGGCGATGGCGGCCTCGGCATCGGCGACGCGGCGCTTGAGGCGCTTGACTTCGGGGGCCTTGGCGGCGCGCTCTTGGGCGCGTTGGCGGCGGAGGTCCTTGGAAGAGAGCTTTTGAGGGATGTCGGCCTCGGCGGGAGCCTCGGGCGTGGGGGCGACCTCGGCGGCGGTCTTTTCGAGGTAGTAATCGTAGCCGCCGGGGAAGGTGCGCACGCCACGGTGGGAAATCTCGATAATCTTCTCGGCGGTGCCGCGGACGAACTCGACGTCGTGCGAGACGAGGACGACGGTGCCGTTGTAGTCGCGCACGGCCTGCTGGAGCTTCTCGCGGCCCTCGAGGTCGAGGTGAGTGGTCGGCTCGTCGAGGAGGAGGAAGTTAGGCGGGTTGAGGAAGAGGCGGACGAAGGCGAGGCGGATTTTCTCGCCGCCGGAGAGGACCTTGACGGGCTTGGCGCAGTCCTCAACGTCGAAGCCGAAGCCGCCGAGACGGTTGCGCAGGTCGCGCTCGGGGAGGGTGCCGGCGGCGGCCTTGGCGGTGTTGAAGACGCTCTCCTCGGGGTTCATCGTCTCGGCGAGGTCCTGGCTTTGGTAGCCGGGCTCGACATGGTAGCCGAAGGTGACGGTGCCCTCGGTGGGGGCGCGCACGCCGGCCAGGAGGCGCAGAAGGGTGGTTTTGCCCATGCCGTTGTAGCCAACGATGGCGATCTTCTCGCCATTCATAATGCGCAGGTCGAGGTGCGAGAAGATGGCGCGCTCGCTGCCGGGATAGGCGTAGGCGGCGTTGTCCAGGCGGACGATCTCCGCGCCGGCGTGCGGGGCGGCGGGCAGGCGCAGGTAGCCGGCCGAGCGACTGCGCGCGGGCAGGCGGATCTCCTCGAGCTTCTCAAGTTGCTTCTCGCGGCTCTGGGCCTGGGCGGCCTTGGTGGCCTGGGCGCGGAAGCGCTCGATGAAGCGCTCGAGCTGCTCGCGCTTGCGGTCCTGGTTGGCCTTGGCTTGGAGGAGCTGACGGTAGCGGACCTCGCGCTCGCGCAGGTAGTAATCGAGCGGGCCGTTGTAGCGGGTGACGGTGCCGCCGTCGACCTCGAGGGTCAGGCGGGTGATGGCGCGCAGAAGGTAGCGGTCGTGCGAGATGAGCACCAGGGTGCCCTCGAAGGCGCGCAGGAAGCGCTGGAGCCACTCGATGGCCGGCAGGTCAAGGTAGTTGGAGGGTTCGTCCAGGAGCAGGAGTTCGGGCTTGGAAGCGAGCACGCGCGAGAGCTCCGCGCGCATCCGCCAACCGCCGGAGAAGGTGGCAAAGGGCTTATCGAAGTCCGCCGTCTCGTAGCCTAAGCCGCCGAGCGACTCCTTGACGCGCGCTTCCAGGGTGTAGCCGCCCATCTGCTCGAAGCGCGTGTGCGCCTCGCCCAATTCGCGAAGCATCCGCTCCTTGGCCGCGTCATCACTGGTGGTGGCAAGCGCCTCCTCCAGGTGCGCAATCGTCCGCTCGGTCTCCCCAAAACCGGGGATGCCGTCCAGACAATACTGCAAGAGCGTCTGCTCCGGAAAGGCCGGTTGGAGGTGTTGGCGCACAAAGCCAATCCGCGGCGAGCCCTCGTGCAGCACATCGCCCGCGTCCGGGCTCATCTCCCCCAAGATCAGCTTGAAGAGCGTCGACTTGCCCGACCCATTGGGCCCGACAATGCCAACCCGCTCTCCGGCATTAATCTTGAAGGAAGCGTGCTCGAACAACGGCTCTGAGCCGTACCTAACTGCGACTTCCCGGAACTCAATCATTGTGCTCGCTCCGCTCGCGTGAGGTGCGGCTTCGCCGCGTGAGGTGGCCCTGCGGGCCGAGAGGTGGCCAGGCCACTACGTGGCGGCTGGCCGTGAGGTGCGGCTTCGCCGCGTGAGAGAAGGTTAGCGTCTGGGTCATTGGAGGGATTCGTAAAGGTTGTGCAACTTCCGGCGCAAGGTGTCGAGCAGCTCGACAAGGGGTGCCACTTGCGCTGCGGAGAGGAAGTCGAGATCTCGGCAAAGGTCTATCTGCGTTTCGAGTTCAGCACGCGATCCAGCGGCAATCCGCAGGAAGTGACGAAACTCCTTGCGATTATTTCGCCCGTAGCCCTCGGCGATATTGGAGGGGATTGAGACGACGGCGCGCTGCATCTGGGAGCAAAGTCCAAACTGTTCCGTTGCCGGAAGACATTTGGTCAGGTTGTAGACAATCACCACCGCACGGCGGCCAAGTCGCCAAACCTCCAAGTCTCGATACGAGGTCACATTCGCCTCCTAACTGAAACGGCACCTTCATTCACGCGGGCGCTAGCCCGCACCTCTCGGCCCGCTTGCGGGCAAAGACCGCCGGGCCACCTCACGCGAGCGCAGCGAGCTTGGCACGAAGGAGCTGCTGGACGACTTGCGGCGAGGCCTTGCCCTTGGATTGCTTCATCACCTGGCCAACGAGGAAGCCGATGGCGGCTTGCTTGCCGGCCTTGAAGTCTGCGACGACTTTGGGGTTGGCGGCGAGGACGGTATCGACGAAGGCCTCGATGGCGCCGGTGTCGGAGACCTGACCCAGGCCGCGGGCCTTGACGATTTCGGCGGGGTCGCCGCCTTTCTCGAAGAGCTCGGGGAGGAGGGCCTTGGCGGTGGGGCCGTTGATGGTCTTGGCGTCGAGGAGCTTGAGGAGGTCGCCGAGCGCCTCGGGGGTGAGGGCGGAGTCGGCGAGGGCGGTGCCGGACTTGGCGGTGAGGGCGAGGACCTCGGCCATCACCCAGTTGGAGGCTAGCTTGCCATTGCCGCAGCGGCGGGCGACGGCCTCGAAGAAGTCGGCCAACGCGCGGTCGGCGGAGAGGACCCCGGCGTCGTACTCTGGGATGCCGTATTCGGCGACCATCCGCTCGCGGCGCTTGGCGGGCGCTTCGGGGAGGTCCTTGGCCCAGGCGGCGATTTGCTCGGGGGTGAGGGCGATGGGCATCAGGTCGGGCTCGGGGAAGTAGCGGTAGTCGTCGGCATTCTCCTTGGTGCGCATCACGAAGGTTTCGCCCAGGTCCGGATCCCAACGGCGGGTCTCCTGGCGAATGACCTGGCCGGCCTCGAGGGCGCGCTTCTGGCGGTTGATCTCGAAGAGCAGCGCGGCGTGAATGCCGCTAAAGGTGTTCATATTCTTGATCTCGACCTTGGTGCCATAGGCCTCCTGCCCCACGGGGCGGATGGAGACGTTGACATCCGAGCGCATATTGCCCTCTTCCAGGTTGCACTCGCTCACGCCGGCGTAGATCATCATCTCGCGCAGGGCGGTGAGGTAGGCGAGGGCTTCGTCGGCCGAGCGCATATCGGGCTGGGAGACAATCTCCATCAGCGGCACGCCGGCGCGGTTGAAGTCCACGCCCGAGCAGCCGGCGCGGTGGGTGAGTTTGCCGACATCCTCTTCCAAGTGGATGTGGTGGATGCGCACGGTCTTGCGTCCGCCGCCGAGGGCCGCGATCTCCACGCCGCCGCCGAGGCAGAGGGGGTAATCGAGCTGGGTGATCTGGTAATCCTTGGCCGAGTCGGGGTAAAAGTAGTTCTTACGGTCGAACTTGGCATAGTTGGCAATCTCGCAGCCGAGCATCAACCCGGCCATCACCGTGTAGCGGATGGCCTCCTGGTTCATACTCGGCAGCGCGCCGGGATAGCCCAGGCAGACCGGGCAGACGTGCGAGTTGGGCGTGGCGCCGAAGGCATTGGAGCACCCGCAGAACATCTTGGTGACCGTCTTGAGCTGGACGTGCGTCTCCAGGCCGATAACAACTTCGTATTCCATCGTCTTCTTCCTTCTCTCTTCCCGGTTAGGCGCGCGGCAGCTCGAGGGCCTTGGCGGCCTTGAAGAGCGTCATTTCCCCAAAGTTCGGCCCGATGAGCTGCACGCCGACGGGCTTGCCCTCGGCGGTGGTGCCGGCGGGGAGGGCGATGGCGCAGCAGCCGGCCAGGTTCACACCCACGGTCAGCACGTCGGAGAGGTAGTTGCGGATGGGGTCGTTTTGATAGACGCCCAGGGGCCAAGCCGGCTCGGGCGTGACCGGCGCCAGCAGCAGGTCGCACTGCGCAAAGGCCGCCTCGAAGTCGCGCCGAATGAGGGTGCGGACCTTCTGCGCGCGGTTGTAGTAGGCATCATAGTAGCCGCTCGAGAGGACGAAGGTGCCCAGCAGGACGCGGCGCTTGACCTCGGCCCCAAAACCCTCGGCGCGCGTGCGCTTGTATTGCTCGATTACATCATCGCACGGCACGCGCAGCCCGTAGCGCACGCCATCGAAGCGCGCGAGGTTGGCCGAAATCTCTGCGGTCATACAGATGTAATAGGTGGGAATGCCATAGGCCGTGTGCGGCAGGGAGAGCTCCTTGAGCGTGGCGCCCAGGGCCACCGCCCGCGCCTTCGCCTCCTCAATCCGCGCACGCACCTCGGGGTCGAGCCCCTCGCCATAGTATTCGGCCGGAATCCCCAGCACCATCCCCGCGAGCGGCTTCTCGGCATCCGCCCCGGCCCACGCCTGGGTGTAGTCGGGCACCGGCTCATCGAGGCTGGTCGCGTCCATCGCATCGCGCCCGGAGATGACATTCATCACCAGCGCGGCATCCTCGACGGTCTTGGTCATCGGCCCCACCTGGTCCAGCGACGAAGCGCAGGCCACAATGCCGTAGCGCGAGACGCGCCCGTAGGTGGGCTTGACCCCCACGATGCCGCAGTGCGAAGCGGGCTGGCGGATCGAGCCGCCGGTGTCGGAGCCCAGTGCCGCGAGCGCCAGGTCGCCCCCCACCGCCGCCGCGCTGCCGCCCGAAGAGCCGCCCGGGATGCATCCGCGCGCCACCGGGTTCTCCGTGGGGCCAAAGTAAGAGGTCTGGGTGGTCGAGCCCAACGCGAACTCGTCCATATTCGTGCGCCCCAGGAAGATCGCCCCGGCCGCGCGCAGCTTGGCAATCACCGTCGCGTCATACGGCGCGGTATAACCCTCGAGAATATGCGAGGAGGCCGTGCACGGCTGGCCAATGACATTCATATTGTCCTTGATGGCAATCGGCACGCCTAAGAGCGGCAGGTCTTCCCCCGCCGCGCGGCGGCGATCGGCCTCCTCAGCCGCCTTCAGCGCCCCCTCGCCATCAATCGTGACATAGGCGTGAATGGTGCTCTGACTCGCCTCCATCGCCTCAATCAGCGCGCGCACCAGCTCCACCGAAGTGAACGCGCCCGCGCGCAACCCTGCCACGGCCTCCGTGAGCGTCATCTTGCAAAAGTCTTTCATCTTCCGCCTCCTTATTCCACCACGCGCGGCATCCGGATTTCGTCCTCAATCCGCTCAGGGGCATTCGCTGTGGCCACCTCCGTCGGCAACCCCTCCACCGGCACATCCGCCCGGAAGATATTATTGACGCTATGGCCGTGGAGCGTGGCCGGCAGCCCCTCCACATCCAACTGCGAAATCCGCTCGACATACGCCACAATCGTCTCCAACTGACTGCCAAAGAGCGCCCGCTCCTCCGCCGTCAGGTCCAAACGCGCCAAATGCGCCACGCGATCAATGTCAAATCCGGCCATAGCCATCCTCCTGAAAATGCGCACTATATCAAAAGTACGCACGCAGCGCGAACCGGGGCAACCCCGCGCGATGTGCAGCGGTTCGCCGTTAGTGGTTAACTGCCAGCGCGCGTTCCGCCTCGCATTCGCCCCGAGGGAGATCATGAACCCTAGGGTTAAAAGTTTCGCCCGCCCCGGGTGGATTTCGCACCTCGGGCGGGTTGACCTCGGACCTCGGGCGGGTTGACCTCGGACCTCGGGCGGGTTGACCTCGCACCTCGGGCGGGTTGACCTCGGACCTCGGGCGG
>JBJEVY010000057.1:0-26610 GCA_051884775.1 Candidatus Spyradenecus sp.
TCCCGGCCTAAAAAGTAGTTGACAACATACATATTTGTCCTTTGTGGTTGCTCATTCTGCGCGTGTTTCGGTGCTTTTGGTGGGGTTACTTGAACTGCACCTGTGGGGCCTTGAGGGGCGAGCGGTATTCGATGGTGCCGCCGTTGTTTTCGATGGGGCCATTCCAGCTTGCCGCATAGAGCGTCACCTTCATCCCTTCGCCGATGACGAGCTTGCCGGTGCCACTCTCGCGCAGACGGGTATCTGCACCGGCGATGACCGTGGCTGCGCCCGTGGAGAAGGCAATCGTCACGCGGCCCTCGAAGGCGCTCAGGTCGTAGGTGACCGCCTCGACCGTTGCGTTGGCGGACTTCTCCAGCCGCAGACGGTTGGCGTAGGCCGAGCGGTCGACCGCCGAACCCTCTTCGCCCTCGGGGAGGACCTGCTGGCGCAGCGTGCCGAAGGAGACATTCCCCTCAATCTTGAGGACCGTGTCGGCGGTGGTCAGGAGCTCGATGTCGGCGCAGGGCGCACGGTTGGCGCTGGACCACGTCCCGCCCTCGGTCGCCGTGTCGGCGGTCCAGCCGGTGTCGGCCCAGGAGGCGCGTCCGCTGAGCGTGCGGCGGTAAGGACCGGCCAGGGTCGTCTGCTTGACCACATTGAGGCCATTCGCATCGCGCACCAGGTTGTAGCCCTCGGGGACGGAGAAGTGGGCGAGGTCGGCATGCGTCAAGGTCTTGCCGTTATTGGCGATCACCCGCGCCGAGGCGTTCTCGGCCAAGTTCAGCGCCGTGGGGTCAATCGTCACCGTCCCCTCCGCCGGATAGACGATGGCGCAGTTCGCGTTGTACTGGAGCGCAGAGCCCGACACGGCCTTGAAGATCGCCCCATCCTCGCAGGTAATCGTCGCATTCGGCGTCCCCTTCAGCCCAAACGCACCCCCCGCCGAAACGGTCACCGCCGTGGGGCCGCCATTGGAGCACTGGCACGCACCGCTCAGGTACCACAACTCTCCAAAGCCGTTACCTGCAGTTCTCGCACCCGACACTTCACTGACGGTAATCCAGGAGATGCCGTCGGGAGAAACATCGACTCTGAAATCGATAGGTGCATTTTGCCAGGTGTTAAAGCCACCAGCCAGCTTATAACTGGTCACCATTGATTTGCTCGTGGAGAACATAAACTGAAGGTAATATTGGTCATTGGCAAACTCCGCCGCACTTCCTGCGGTTACTTGCCAAACTCTTTCACCACCAAAGCCCATTTCAGCTCCAGAGACAACTCCATCCCACAAATACCCTTGATTAGTGCTTGAGTAGCCGGGAGCATCAGACTTCGTACCATCCGAAAGCGTCACTTCGGTGCTGCCACTGTAGAAGCGCAACTCGGCCAGCGAGCAGGTGTTACCACCGCCGCTCATAACGCGCGGATAGAAGCGGATGCCCTTGATGGTGGTGAGGGTGTTACCGAGAGCGGTGGCTGAGACGGTGGCTCCGGCGGCGATGTTGAGGGTGGGGGTGGTGAGGTTCGCGAAGGAGGTGGTACCGCCATTGGCCAAGACGCCGGCCGAGGAGTAAACTGCGTTGTCGAAGTTGACATTCGTGCCGAGCTGTAGCGACTGCACATTGAGCTTGGAGCCACTGAAGGTGTAAACGCTGGATTGGTTGCCAAAGTTCACGAAGTCACAGGCAATCTCGGTGCCTACCGTGACGGCGACCTCCGAGGCCGCATCGACATCCGGGAAGTAGGTGCGATAGGTGGAGGAATAGGGCATCGCGACGCTATTCAGCTTCCACGGCGTATTGCTCGTGTCCGTATTCCAGGTTCCAGTAGCTACGCTCCAAACGAGGAAGGCTGCTTGGTCGAAGTAGGCACAAGTAGAGGTGAACGCACCCGTTATCGGCGTGTCAAGAGCATCGGAGGTGTAGACAGAGACGGTGGCACCGCTCATATCCAAGGTCGCGCCTTTGGCTGGAAGGATTTGGTAGAAGCCGCCCTCATCCTTGGGGAGGATGAGCTTCACCTCGCCAGTGAGGGTCAACTTGGTGACATTCGCTAACGGCAGCGCCTTAAGCTCCAAGGTGCCGCCATGGATGGTCACTTCGCCAGTGAGATTCGCCTTGCTATCCACGATGATGGTTCCGCCGTTGTTAATCTCGAGCTTACCTGCGGTGCCGTCATTCAACGTGAAGATGGAGAAGTCCGCGCCAAGCGTTAAGGTGGCATCCGCTTGGACGTCGACAGTCGTGGTTCCGAAGAGGGTGATTTTGCCGCCACGGGTGGTTTTGATGGCGGAATTGCCAGAGGCTGTAATCGTGAGCCCCGGCGCGCTTGCGCTACCAAAGGCTGCCGTCTGCGTGGTATCCACCACGATGGAGCTGTCGGTGAGCTCAACCGGGCAGTAGAAGCCGTCCCACAAGCCATACTTCTGGCCCACGTTGGGGTTGGTGAGGAAGCCGACGGAGCCGTTCGTGACTGTCACCTTGGCATCTTCCCCGGCACCCTTGAAGGCATCGCGCGTAGCGAAGAGGACCTCCGTGTTGGTGACGGTCAAGGGCAGGAGAGAGGCTAGTTGACCCTCGGTGGTGCCGCGGATGATGTTGCCGGTCTTGCGCGTGTCGCCGCCGTTGAGGGTGAGGGTGGTAAAGGTGGGGGTGGTGGAGCCGAGGTCGAGGGTAATGCCCGAGCCGGTGATGGCCACGGCGGTGGCGCCGGTGGGCTGGGCGAAGTAGCCCTTGGAGGGGGAGGCAAGGGTGAGGGTGTGGGTGCCCTCGTCCGAGAAGGTGACCCCCGAACCAACGCCGCCATCGGCCGCAAAGGTGAAGTCGCCTGCGCCCGTGACGGTCAAGCCTTGCATAACCTTGACGAGTTTGGTGCTGGTGAGGTTCGTGCCGCCCGGCATCGTGAGGGATGTGTAGCCCGTGTCCGCCGTCAGGGTGGGCGACTCGGTCAGCGTGACGGCCCCAACGGCCGGCGGCAACGCGATGAGCGGGTCGCCCAAGAGGAGTTGCTCGAACATCACGAAGCGCTGTTGCCCACCGGTATTGGTGCAGTAGCCCTGGCGTGTCTTGAGCCAGGCGGTGCCGATGTCGTAGTCGGAGTTCATCAACTGCTGCTTGATGCGGTATTGGAGGGTGGAGGAGAGGCCGTCTTCGTCGGAAGCGCCCTTGCCAGAATAGGAGAGACCGAAGCGGGAGTTGTGGACGCTGGCGACAGCACCACCGTTCTGCGAGACGATTTCCGACTCGGCCAGCGTGACCTTGTCGCCATCGATGTAGCCGGTCATACAGGAGAAGCCGGCAAGGATGATGCGCGAGAGACCCGAGCTATTCAGGTGGCGGTCGGCCGTGACGAGGCCGCCGTAGAGGTAGGTGGAGGAGCCGTGGTCGCGGTATTCGGTGTACTCGCGGTCTTTGGAGAAGAAGTCCGTGACGGCCTCGCTCTGCGTGGCGTAGGCGGCGCTCCAGCTGTAGGGGAAGAGCGGATTGCCGCCAAGGACCGGACGGCGCGTGGCGAGCATCGTCTTCAGGCTCCGGCGCGGGACCACTTCGCAGTCGACGAAGGCCGAGGAGCGAGCGGGGTCGAACTGGTTCAGACCGCCGTCGTAGAACTCCTGCTCGGTGCGCAGGAAGTTGCCGCTGGCGGCGGAGTAGGTGGTGTCGAGCTGGCCGCCGGCGGAGTAGTAGCGGTGGCGACCGGGGAAGTTTTCCGCCTCGGCGCGGGCAACCTTGTCCGTAAAGGCGGTGATAACCCCCGCCTCGCTGAGCTTGCTCGAACGCAGGGGGATACGCGAGACGACGATGTCGGGGTCGTAGTCGTTGGCGCCGTTGCCGAGTTCGCTGCTGTCGGCGTAGTTCTTGTTGGCGTTGCCATCCCACGGATACTTGCCCTCGCCCACATCCAAGCAGGCGTAGAACATATCCGTCAGCGGATAGTGGCTGTAGAGTTGGGCTGGCTTGGCGATGACGCCGGGGATCTTGGTCTGCAGGGTGGCGTCGCTGGCGGAGGAGATGTTCCAGGCGTCGACCCAGGAGCCGCCGAGGACCACGTAGGTTGTCCCGGCGGGATTGGCGGCCACGTCCTCGCGGAGGAACTGGTGGATGGACTCGGCGGGGTTGCGCGGCGAGCCGCCGGTGTTATCCGGGTTGAAGGGGTAGGCGCTGTAGATCTCGGCCGCGTTCTTGAGGACGAAGGTGACATCCGGACGCTGGGTCTTGCGCGCGTCGATGTAGGTTTGCCACTGCGTGGTGTAGGCGGGCGGGGAGATGAGGATGTAGCGGCGAGCGGGCGTGGTGCTCGCCTCGGCGGTCAGCAGAGCGGCGGACTTCAGGCGCGGGAGGGCGGCGGGCTCGGTCACCTCCACGCTCACGCTCCCCTGCGTCAACACCTCCACCTTGCCCTCAGCGTAGCGCACCGGCGTCACCTTCAGGTGCAGCGTCCGCTTCCCCAGCGAGCGCGTGATGCCTAGGTTCTCGACGGCCGCCTCCGGCCACGCCTTGGCGTAGAGCGCCGGGTCGGGCCCGACCGTCTCGGGTGTCTCGCTGATCACATAGACTGGCTGGATGGGCTCGAGGGTGACCCCTTCGGCGAGGAGCCTCCACTCGCCCTCGAGCGTCACGGCACCCACCTCGGCCTCGGCGGACACCTCCAGGCTGACCGTGCAGTAGGGCAGAGAGGGCGCGCCCACCGGCTCCAGGGGCCGATCCAACCCCTCGGCGCGTAGCGAGGCGCTCTCCCCCTCGCGCACCAGTTCAATCGCGGGTAGCGCGTCGAGCGTCACGGTGCGCGTGGCGGCCCAGGCTTGGCAGCACCCCATCACAACAACAAAGGCAAAGAAGCAATTCCGGTTCATAACAGCTGTTCTCCTGATGGGTCTTAGCGCGAGGCCTTGATGATGAAGAGGTTGGTTTGCCCGCTCAGCGCGTCAAGTGGCACGGCGAACCACTTCTCGCCCTGGCCAAGCGTCACGCCGTAGGCTTCACAGTCGCTGTCGCTGAGTTCACTGGCCGTGACGAGCGGCGTCTCCTCGCCTTTGCGGTGGACGCTGACCACCGTGCCCTTGGCGTAGTCGGCGCTGTTGCCGTCGCTCCCCTGGGGCACGTTGGAGACCTTGGCGCAGAGGAGGAGGGCCTGCGAGCCATCGCTCTCGTTGACGATGGTTATCTGGCTGACGCCGAAGTCGTAGGAGACCTTCACCACGGCCTCGGTGCTGCTGACCGTCTCGGCGGAGATGACATTGGTGAAGAGCTCGGCCGCCTCGGGACTGCGCTTGGCGTTGGCCTCGGAGCCGCCGGCCTCGGTGGCGATGAGGCTCGAGATGGTGGTGACACCGCCGCGGACCTGCTCCTCCAGCACGCGGGTGATGGTCTCGCTCAGACTTTCGCTCTGTCCGCTCTCGGCGGGCAAGGTCACCTTCGGCAAGGCTTGCAGCGTGGTGCCATCCTTCAGGACGAAGCAGTGGCTCTCGCCCACCGTGCTGTCCGCGGCGAAAGCGAACGCGGAGACCTCGGGGACGGTCCCCTGAATGGTGCAGAGGTCCGCCTTGGCCTCCGCCACCTTCACGGCCAACGGCCCCGCCAGCGTCAGCCCCTTCGAGAAGGTCAACGCCTTGCTCTCGCTCGCATCCAGCGTTACCCCCTCTGCGGCCTTCACCGGCACCCCAATCGTCCCCGACCCCGAGACCGTCGCGTCCGACTGCACGGCCAGGCTGACACCCGCCAATGCGCCCACGCTAGTGTTCCACTTGATGGCGCCCTTGTTCTTGAGACCTGTCAGGGTGGCGGCTTGCTCGCGGTGTCCGCAAATCTGCAGGGTCGCCCCCTCGAGCACCTCAAGGTCGGTCGTGAAGGTGTTTTCATTTGCACCGCTTCGCCCGAAGCCGAAGAGGAAGCCATCGTCAGTCGTGCCACTCACGAGGGTCTTACCGCCGTTGATGGAGATGAAGGTGTAGCCGGAGACCAGCTCCACGGTGCCGTTGTTTGTAATGACGCTCTTGTTGACGAGGCTCTTGTTCTCGCCTGCGGTGTTAATCGCGGTGTTCACGACCAAGCGCGCACCCTCATCGACGGTGACATTGGAGTCGTTCCCAGTAGCCGTCAGGGTCAGCGTGCTATTGTTCGAGACCTGGAGCGGGCCGCTGGTGGCGGTGGGGAAGGTGAAGTTGGTCGAGACCTTCAGCGTGCCGGCACCCGCCTTGGAGATGGTATTCGAGTCACCCGAATCGTTGGCGAGGTCCTTGCTGCGGCCGCCGGAGAAGTTCACCGTCACGCCGGAGGCGACATCCAGGGTGATAGGCTGTCGGGCGCGGAGGGTGGCGTTGAAGGTAATCTCTCCGCCCTTGGCCTTGCCGTCATCGGCCTTGAAGTTGATGGTTTTGGCCACATAGGCATCGAGGGCGCCATAGTTATTGGACTGCAGCCCAGCGTTCACGATTGCGCCGGGATAGAAGTTGAGCGTGTTGTTGCCGCCGAGCGTCCAGCGGGTGTTGTTCATCTCGAGCGTGCCGTAGACGTTCACCGTCGCCGTGCCGCTGTAGTCCAGGGCATCGGATGCGTTGGCCTGGCCATACTTGAAAGTGCCGCCCTTCGCGATGGTCAGGGTGCCGCCAAGGCTCTTCGTTTTGGTCTTGGCGGTGAGGATGCCGCTCTGCACGGTGGTGGTGCCGAGCAACTCGTTGGAGCCGTTAGAGAGGGTGAGGTTGCCGGTGGTGGTGAGCGAACCGGTGGCGGTCACCTCCACGGCATTGTTCACGGTGCGCTCGGTCGTGGTGGAGGCATTCCACGCGAGGTTGCCCGAGACGGTGAGGGCATCTGCGAGGGTGACATCTGCGATGGTGAGCGTGCCGGAGCCCGCGATGGTCTGCGCGCCGGTGGTCTTCAGCATTGCCGCCGAGACGCCGCCGGTGGTGTTGACGGTCAGGGTGCCCGGGATGGAGAGGTCGCCCGAGACGGTGAGGGCGTTCGTGCCATTCACGGTGAGGGGGCCCTCGGCGACGAGGTTGGCGACGGTGTCGGCCTGGTCCATTGTGGCGGTCACGCCGGGGGCGGTGTAGACCGTCTCGGTTTCGGGCGGGAGGTCGCCGGCGGTGGCACCATAGGTCTGCCAGTTGGCGAGGGTGGACCAGTTGGTGTCCGTCTCGGGGTCGACCGGGTTGAAGCGGTAGCGCGAGGCGGTGAGAATGTCCGCGTTGGCGCGGCCCAGGCAGATGGCGATGCGGGCAATCTTGAGGTTCGAGCCTTGCGTGAAGGCCGCCGCCTCGGCCGAGGTGGTCAGGTAGGTGCCGCCGAAGGTGAAGTGCTTCGGTGTCTTCCCGGAGTAGTAGGCCCCCGAAACGTCGCTCGAGAAGGTGACGGCCTTGCTGTTGACCCAAGCGAAGTAACCGCCGGTGGCGAAGGAGGTCACGAACTGGTTGCGGTTGCGGGTGTAGTCGACATTGGAGGCCGTAACATCGCCAAAGCCGCTAACGGCCACGTCGACGCCCGCGTTCACGGTCACGACTGTGCCATCCGCTCCAGTGCGCAGACCGTAGAGGTCCTCGAAGGGCGCTGTCCCCAAGGTGTTGTGCGTGCCGTCGGTGTGCATCGTGAAGAGGACAGTGTTTTCCGCCACGGGGTCAACGGTTTCGACGAGGACGGTCCAGTAGTGGCCACTCTGGCTTGCCACGAAGTCGGGGTTGACCTCGACGGTGACGGTGGCGCCGTTGAGGCAGAGGAGTCCGTTCTCGACGGTGGGGGCGCCGCGCAGGGTCTTGAGGACCCAGGGGCGCTCGGCGCGGCGGGCGGCACCGAACTGGGCCGGGAGCCCCTCGCTTGCAGTTGGGGCGTTGGTGAAGGCGCTCCATTCGGCGATGAGCTCGAGGGGATTGGTGTAACCGGCGGCGGTGCGGTTGCAGACGCTGTCGGCGATGTCGGTGGAGCGCTGGGCGCTGGCGCCGATGCGCACGGAGAGGCTGGCCTCGGTACTCTGCACGCCGGCCTTGTCGGCCATCGCGGCGACGGTGAGGGTGGCCTCGGCGCCAGGCGTGGTGCCGGTGAGGGTCAGGCGCACGGTCAGGCCGTCATCGAGCAAGGTGGCGGCGGAGACGGTGCCGCTACTGAGGGTGTAGTTGCTGACGGTCTCGGCGGCGGCCTTGGCCATCGCCTTGGAGAAGGCGAGGGTAATCTGGTCGGCGAGGACCGACTCGGCCACGCGCACGGTCGCGCTCTCGGCCGCGTTGAGCGGCGGGAGGAAGTCTTCGACGGCGGCGAACCAGTTGCGCGCCATCTGGGTGTAGCCCTCGGCGGCGGGGTGGAGGTTGTCGTAGCGGAAGTAGTTGAAGCCGTTCTCCGCGTCCAACGGGGTCTTGAGGTCCACCAGGCGAATGCGCGCGCTCCCCTCGGCCTCGGTGAGGCCACTCACGAAGGTCTCGAGCGCGGTGTTGTATTCGCCAATCCGGGTGCTGAGGGTCTCGAGGCTGACCGAACTGGTGGCGTAGGTGCTGTCGAGCACCTTGGCGAGGAGGAGCTTGGCGTTGGGGTAGAGGGGCGTATCGTCCGCGACGGCCGGACCAATCCCCGCCAAGCGCCAGATGAGCAGTTTCATCTGCTCGGCGGTGGTGGCGGGCGCTTCGCCGCCATTGAGGTCATTCACGCCCAAGAGCAGGAGGATGACATCGGGGTCGCGCCCCGCCCGGTCCTTGACCGTGGTCGAACATTCGCTCACCTTCGCGTAGATGCTGTATTGGGTGTCGTCGACCTTCCAGCCGGCGTAGCCAGTGTGATAAATCTCTCCATTGAGCCCCTCGGCCGGGTTGCTGTTGGTGTCGCCCACGTACTTGACGGTGTAGCCGGCGGAGGTCAGGCGCGTGTAGAGCGGCAGACGGTAGCCGCCGGGCACGGGGAGGTCCACATTGGCCGGGGTCTTGAGCCGCCGCGAGGCGCCGTAGGTAATCGAGTCGCCCACCGGGTAGATGACGAGGGTCTTCTCGGCAATGCCCCAGGTCTTGACCCCATTCTCGCCCGTTTCGACATAGGTCTCCGCCGTGGAAGGCAGTCCCTCGACGGGCACGGAGGCCAGGTCCCCGGAGCCGGAGTAGGTCAAGAGCGGGTGCTTGCCGTAGCCAAAGGTGCCCTGCACCGTGATGCGCTCGGGCAAGGTCTCGCCGAGATCCTGCACCTCGCCACCGGCGGTGACCGTCACTGTATTGACGAGCGCCTGGTCGAGCTCGCGCTCGGCGGTGAGGGCGGCGAGCTGCGTGCCGTCGCTCACCGAGACGGCTGTCACGACCTGGGCCGAACCCGCCGGCCGCGCGCCGGAGAGGGTGGCTGTGCCGCAGGTGTAGGTAATCGTATCGGCATCGTCTTCGCTCTTGGCGTAATGGAAGTCCACGGTCACGGTGTAGGTTTCGCCCTCGGTGGCTGCGCAGAGGTTCGCCCAGGTGCCATTCTGCCAGACCTGCACCTTCAGCGCGCTGTCCACCTCCGCGATGCGTACCGCGCCCTGCACCTCCGCGGCGGGATCGCTCTCAGCGCTCGCCGCAAAGGCCTCATCGGCCACCAACTGCACCGTCCACGTGCTGTCGCAGGTCGCCGCGTAGTCCACGTGACCCTCCGGCGTGAAGGTGACGCCCCCCTCGACATCCACCTCCAGGGCCGCCTTGTAGGGAGCGATCCCATCGGCCGCCGACCACGTGCCCGTGCTCCCGAGCGTCTCGGGCGTTTCGTTCACCCAGTCCGCCTCCGTCACTATCGTCGGCGTTCCCTCATAGACCTTCACCGGTGCCACCGACACCTCTCCCTCCGGGTAGACCAACACCAACTCCCCGCGATAGACATGCCCCGGCAGGAAGGTCTCTGTCGGCAGGGTGAAGGAGAGCGCCATATCATTGCGCGTCCCCGGAACATCGGCTTCCACCCCATCAAAGCGCAAGAGGAAGGAGAGGTCGCTCTCGGTGTAGGTGCCGGCGAAGAGACTCGCCAGCGTAATCGAGACCGTGCCGCCTCCCGTGATTCCCTCGCCGATCTCCGTCGCCACGCTCGCTACCGTCGCCTCCGGCTCCAGCGCCGCCAACCCCTCAACCGCGCAGTAAGCGGTGTAGCCAGCCCAATCACCCGTAAGGCCTATCTGGATCGGACCCTCGGCCTTGATGGCGGAGAGTTGGTTATCCCCCGGCGTAACGATAGGATACGATTCGCCAACGGTTACAACCGGACGGCTCCCGACAGGGAAGGTGTAGACATAACAGGTGTCAAAGGTGTAACTCGTGTTCCCAACGCTCCCTGTTGTGGTCACCCATGTGCTGTCCGTTGATTTTGATGCGGAGGTTACCCCATTGATAGTCATCGTATCCTGCATCGTCTTACTGTTGTTGTTGGCGATCTTCACGGCGGTAACGATGACGCGCTTGCCCGCCTGCAAGCCCGCTTGGACCGGGAGGAGCAAGGTGGCTGCCTCCGAGGCCTTCGTAAAGTGGGTGGCCTTGAGGGTTGTCTCGTTCTCGAGGTTCGACCACGCCACCGCGCTTCGCTCCGTAATCGGATACATCTGCGCTGCGTCGGCCTCGATGGCCAGGGTCGTGGCGGCACCATCGCCCGAGACGCTTTGTGCCGTGTTCCACATTGATGCCGAGAGGGTCATCCCCACCTTACCATCGCTCTTAACGCCACGGAAGGGACCAGAGGAGTAGTCATCAGAAGTGCTTGTGCAGGTGAGGGTGGTAGTGCCATCAATAATGGCGGAAGTATAGGCCATTCGCTGATCGTTTCCGTTGCCATCGCCACGGTGGATGAGGAGGGCGAAGCGATGGAGACCGGGTGTGGCCGTAAGGGTGGAGGTGGTTGCGGTTGCGGTGGGGGCTGTGCCACTTCCCTTGTAGACGGAAAGCACGTAGTTACCAGCACTATTAATAGAAAGCGTGACATACTTTCCTGTGTCACCAAAGGCCGTGACAATGGTTGTATCGGTCAACGCACCCTCGCTCAGCGTGAATGAGCCCGCGAAACCTCGCTGGTTGTTAGCGTAGATAATGCCCCCAGAGGAGCTGGAAAGGTCGTAGTTAAAGCTCGCTGCGTTGGAGGCTAGTGTCGTCCACGTGTAGGTGGTCGTGGGGGTGGTTTCCTCTTGGGCGTAAAGGGGGGCGGGCAGCGCCAGGGAGAGACCAAGCGCGCAGAGCAAAGCGTGGGCAAACTTCATGGTAGGGGCCTTTCTCATCCAAGGGAAACACTCACATAGCGCATGATAATATAAAGCGTTTCTGTGCGTCAAGCGGCGGGGCGTGCGAGGGGGCCTTGGTGGCCGCGAGGGGCTCGCTACGCTTGCGTGAGGTGGCCTGGCGGATCCGGCCGCTGTAAACCCTTTAACAGCCCCGCTCTTTTCCCTGCGGCCGCGCGTCCCGAACATCCTGCACGCCCGGTCCGCTTTCGCACCGGGGACCAGCGCTATTGGCCCTCGCGGCGAGGGGAACTATTAAGTCTGGGACTTATTGGCGATAAGACGGGGACTTATTGGTTCTTCCCGCCCGAGGCGCCAATCGCCGTAGCCCGAGGTCCAGGGCGTTCCCCAATTGGGGAATGCGTGGTACCCCAATTGGGGAACGCGCGGTACGGCAATTGGGGTACGTGGTTAGAGGGCCTTGGCGAGGAGGGGGGAGGGGATGGGCCAGGGGAGACACTGGACCTGCAATCGCGCGTATTCGGCGCGGCGGGCGGGCTCAAGGGTGGGGGCGAGGAGGAGGATGGGGATGTTGGCGAGGGATTGGGCGGAGCGGATCTGGCAGATCCAATCGGAGAGGCAGGAGGGGGGGAGCGAGCCATCGAGGAGGAAGCGCGCGGGGGTGCAATCGGCACATTCGCGCGCGAGGTCGATGGCTTGGCGGTTGGCGAAGGTGTGGTAGCCCAGGGCCTGGAGTTGGGCCTCGAGGGGGGCGATGAAGTGTTCGTCACCCGAGAGGATGACCGCGAGCGGGGGTTGGCAGGTGGGCACGCGGACGGTGACGCGGGTGCCGCAGTCGGTTCCGGGGACGGGGGATTCGATGGTGAGCGAGCCGCCGTGGAGTTCGGCAATCTCGCGGACGATGGAGAGGCCCAGACCGGTGCCGGCGACTTGCGCGCCCACGCGGAAGTAGCGTTGCGAGACGCGGGGGAGAGCTTCGGGCGGGATGCCGATGCCGTTGTCATCCACCTGGATGAGGGCGAAGCCGGCCTCCTCGGCGAGGCGGGCGTGGATGGTGCCGCGTTCGGGGGTGTACTTGACGGCGTTGGAGAGGATGTTGAAGCAGACGCGCTCGAACTTGTCGCTGTCGACCAGGGCGTAGAGTTCGGCTTGGCGGGGGTCAACGGTGAGGCGCTGGTGCTTGGTCTCGGCCTGAATCATCAGGGCATTGGCCGAATCGAGGAGGAGGCGCTGGAGGGGGGTGCAGCGCTTGCGCAGGGTGAGGGTGCCATTCTCCATCTGGCGCAGGTCAAGGATGTCGTTGACAGTGGTCATCAGGCGCTTGACGTCCACCTGCAGCCGCTCGAGGTAGGCCTGGACCTTCTCGGGGAGGGGGCCGCAGAGGCCGCGGCGGAGGTTGGCCAGGGCGTAGGACATTGAGGTGAGCGGGGTGCGCAGCTCGTGCGAGACATTGGAGACGAACTCCATCCGGTCGCGAATGGTGGCGCGGAGGCGCTCGTTGGCCTCGGCCAGGCGGTGGAGGCCTTCGGTGCGGACGGTGACATCGCGGATGGAGAAGAGGAGGCGGCCCTCAGCGAGGCGGTGGAGGGTGGCCTCGGCGAAGAAGCGGGTGCCATCATCGCGCGTCAGGCGGTTTTCGAGGGTGATGAAGGGGACGGCCTTCAGGCGGTCGGGGAGGTTGGTGGGGAACTCGCTTGCGCCAAGGTCGTGCTCGGCGGGGATGGTGGCCAGGCTGCGCCCGAGGAGGGCTTCGCGCGAGGGGGCCCGGAGGAGTTCGGCGGCGCGGGTATTGCAATCAAGCACGCGATAGTCGCTATCGGTGAGGAAGAGCGCTTCGGGGAGATCTTCAAGTTGGAGCATGGCGAATGCCTTGGAGCCTACTCCCCGCGATCGAGCGGCGGCAGTTGGAGGAGGCGCAGGGTCTCCGGGCCAATGCGATAGAGCACCGGACAGCCTTGGATGAGGGCCGGGGCCGAGCCGGTCTTGGGATCGATGGTGCCAATGGAGAGGACGCGGCGGAGAGGGCCTTCGCGGCCATCCAGGTCAATGGTCAGGCGCAGGAGGGGCGTTTCCAGGCCGTAGGGGCGCAGGGCGCCGAAGGCGGTGGGGGCATCGCAGAGGACGGCCTCGGCCTTCAGGTCGGCAAAGGCGGCGAGCCAGGCATCAAGGGTTTGGGTGTTGAGGAAGGCGCCGGTGGGGGCTTCGACCTCCCAGGCCAGGGTGTCCGGTGCGCGGGCGAGGGTGACGAGCGTGCCATCGCGCCGGAGGAGGGCGATGCGGCGAATGGCGGCCGCCGGGAGCGCCAAGAGGGTGGGATCGATGAGCGCCTGGCGTAGGGCCAACTCGGGGGCTTGCTGCGGGTGCAGGAGCTCGGGCAAGGCTTCGCGGCGGAGGCGGTAGAGGCGGCTGTGGTCAACGCGATAGGCCTGAATGCGCTCGGCCTCGGGGTCGCCAAAGAACTGGAGCTTGGCCTCGGGGGCGTTGGCAGTGCCCGCGCGCAGGGTGATTTCGGCCCAGGGGATGCCTTCGGGGGCCTCCAGGCCGGAGAGGTCGCCCGTGAGCCCCATCAGTTGCTGGAGGAGGGCTTGGACGGCCTGGGCGTTGGCCGGGAGGGCGAGGGGGCGGAGCATCTGCCAGGTGCCGCCCTGCTTGCGCAGGGAGAGGGCCAGGTCGGCGGCGTGGAGGGTGAAGTCGAGCTCGGTGGGGGCGGGCAGGTCGCCCAAGAGGGGCAGGTTGCGGAAGTCGGTGGAGAAGGGGCCGGCGGCTGAGAAGCAGGCCGCCACCTCGTCCGGAACGCAGCCAATGGCGCGGGCATTATCCAGCAGGCAGAAGCGCAGACCCGGGCGCTTGGGATCTGCCTTGCCAATGCGCAGGGTCAGGGGCTCGCGCAGACCGCTCGCGCGGAAGGTCAGGCGCAGGGCGCGCTCTTCGTCAAGCCCGTAATCGGCCAGGGCTTGTTCGGAGTTGGGGACGCGCTCGGTGGCCGTGGGCAAGAGGAGGGCCTGGACTTGCCCCGGGGCCGTGAGGCGTTCGAGGGCCTTGCGCATCGGCTCGGCCTGGGGCTCAAAGGGGAAGGGGCGCGTAACCTGCCAGTGGCCATTGGAGAGGCGCTCGGCACGCGAGAAGGGGTGGCCGGGCAGGTGCCACTCCATTGCCTGCAGCCGATCGCTCGTTACGGGCAGGAGGGCATTGGAGCGCAGCGCTTCGGCTGTCTCGGGCAGGCGCATGACGGCCCCGGCTTCCACCGCAATCAGGCGGCCATCGCGTTCGGCCAGGATCTGCGAGAGGGGCGCGGCAAAGGCCTCCGAAGCACGGCCCAAGCCGCAGGTGAAGCGCCCTTCGGCTGTGCGCACCTCCACCGTTCGCCACGGGGTGAAGCCCGAGAGGGCCGCTTCGCCCAGGGGGGTGACCACGCGCAGGGACTGGAGGGTGTCGAGCAAGTCGGCCACCGCCTTGGCGCTGCAAAGGGCGCCTTCAATGGGTTCGCGCAGGCGCCAGAATTCGCCGGTGCGCTCCAGGGTTAGGGGCGGGAGGGCGCCGCCGGGAGAGGTCATTGAGATGGCGACAATGGCCTCGGGATCGACGGGGAAGAGCAGGTCGCCGCTTTGCCACGCTTCGGCCGGCTTGAAGACGCGTGTGGCCACCAGGGCACCGGCCAGTGCCAGGAGGACAATCAACCAAAGGAGCAGGGACTTTCCGAACTTCATGCGCGTTTCCGTGTCAGGAGCCAAAGGAGCAGGCAGAGGCCAAGGGGCAGGCCGATGGCCAGCACGCGTGTGGCGCGATGGCGCGTGTGGCGATCCCACCCCAATCGGAGCATGCCCGAGGTGCCGGAGGGGGCCCCGCTTCCCGAGAGGCCGGTGAGCCAGTGGATGGCGTTGAGGGCGAAGTCGCGGTTGGCCGTGGCGTGGTTCATTAGCCGCGCATTGCGCAGGAAGTCCGCTTCGCTCAGGACTAACAGGCGCCCGGGGCGCAGGGCCAGGTCCGCCCCCACGGCGGTGGAGACGCGTTCGGCGGCCATTGCCACGGTGACGGTTTCGGCGGTGGTGTTCGGCGGCAGGGGCGCGGCCTCGATGGAGAGCAGGGGCGTGAGGGAGAGGCCGCGGGTGGGCAGCGCGTAGAGGGCGCGCGGGGCGGTGAGGATGAGGTGGGCGCGGCCGGCAAGTTCGCGGGTGATGGGGTGCTCGGGGGAGAGCGCATCGGTAAAGCCGGCGCGGTTGGGGGCTTGGCGCAGACTTTGCCGGGGGGTGGTCCCCGCCCGGATGCCCCACTGCTCGAAGAGGGCGGTGAGCCCGGCATCGCCGCCCGGGGGCAGCGCGCAGAGCAGGCGGCCGCCGCGGTCGAGCCAGTCGGCCAGGAGGGAGCGCTCGGTGGCGGTGATGGGGTAGCGCGGGCTGACGATGAGTAGCGCCCCGAGGTCGGTGGGGAGGGCGGAGGTTTCGGGGGAGATGGCGCGCAGGGAGTAGCCTTCGCGCTCTAGGGCCCGGCGGAGGGCGGAGAAGCCGGCGGTGGGATCGGTTTGGGTGAAGTCGGGTTCGCCGTGGCCGGTGAGCCAGCCCAGGGTGATGCCATCTTCGCGCGAGAGGCGGGCGATGGCTGAGGCGATGGCCTCCTCGGCCTCCTCGGGGGCGAAGATGCCGTGCTCGGTGAGGAGGGCGCGCTCGGGCAGGAAGACGTGGCGCCCGGCCTGGCGGAAGAGGAGCCCGGAGCCCTCGGCGCCTTGCGCGGCGAGGTATTCGGCTTGGGAGGGCGAGAGGCGGGGGTCGACGTAGGTTAAGACCAGGTTGGCCCCGGCGAGTTGCCGCGAGGTTTGGGCGAAGACGCGCAGGAGGCGGCCGGTGGGCAGCGCGGCGGGGTCTTCGGTGGGGAAGATGGCGGTGATGGAGAGAGTGCCGGTGGTGTCGGTGAGGGTGGCGCGGCTGCGCTCGGAGAGTTGCCCGCCGGGGCGCAACCCCGAGAGGTCAAGCGAGGGCGACCATTGGGCGATGAGGGCATCGATGAGGAGCGCGGCGCAGAGGGCGAAGAGCAGGCAGAGCGTGGCCCCCGCGAACCAGCGGCGTTGGGAACGGGAGAAGATCATGGAGCGGGTTCCTCTTCAGCGGCTTCAGCCGGCTGGGGAGTTTCGGGCGCGGTGGAGCGGGCGGGCGGCTCCAGGGGCATCAGGCGGATGCGTTCGGGCACAATGGTGGCCCGCGAGACGCGGTTGGTATAGGGGAGGGCGAGGATGGGTTTGGCCCAGAAGGCACCCTCGGCATCGGGGATCAGCTCCTCGGGCTCTTCCAGATAGAGGCGCAGGATGGCCGGGTCGAAGGCCTCCACCTCCCGCTTGAGCCCTTGGACGGTCACCTCTGCCACGCGCGGCTCGGGGCGGTAGCGCTTGCCCGAGGGCGCCTGGAGCACCTCCACGGGCACCTTGGCAAAGGTCTTTTCCACATCCTCGCGCACAAAGCGCACATCGGCGCGCACGGTGTCGGGCTTCAAGGTCCACCCACCGCGGCTATCCGGCGGCAGCACGCGCAGCACCGTCTGGAAGCCCTCCGAGCGGCCCGAGACATCGAGAATGGCCGTGGCCAGGGAGGTTTCGGCGGCTTCCAGTTCCTCCAACAGCGCGCGCGAGCCGGTGAGCTCCACCTGCTTGGGCTCGATGGAGACGCGCACGGTGCCGACTTTGGGCGCGCCGGTGACGATGGGCTCGGCCACATCGAAGGTGCGCGTGTCGGGCGCGTCAAAGGCAGCCTCCACCTCGCGCGGCTCAATGGAGACCACGCGCAGCCCATCATCGCGCAGGACATCGCGGGGGGTCAGGCGCAGGCGCATCGAGGAGGCATCGGCCTCGGGCTGGCGCAGACGCAGCCGCACACGCGGCGGCTCGGCGCCGGGCATTGACAAGCGCCGGATGGCCGCTTCCGACCCGCGGAAGGTCACGCTTACCACGCCCGGCTCAAAGCCGGTGAGCGCCTGCGCGCCCTCAACGGTCTCGGCCTCAACGGTTAGCGTGAGGGTTTGCGTGTAGGAGACCGAACGGCGCACGCCATAGAAAATCAGCAGCGCCACGGCCAGCGCCGCCACCTTCCACGGCCAATCGGCCAGAAGCTTGCCAAGGGGATTAATCATGCTCTTCCTCCGCCTGCCAGAGCGCCGCCAAGCGTGTCAGCGGCCGCAAGAACCACGGCACTTCGTGGCGTGGACCGAAGACCGCGTGGTAGAACTGCGTCTGCTCTTCCTTGGGCACGAAGGCCGCGCGCAGGATGCGTTCGAGCTGCCGATCGGAGAGGTTGCGCAGGAGGACCCCATCGCGCGCCACGGAGATTTGCCCGCGCTCTTCGGAGACCACCAGGATGAGCGCATCGCACTCGGTGGAGAGGGTGACAGCGGCGCGGTGGCGCGTGCCGGCGCTTTCCAGGCGCAGTTCGTTGTCGATCGGGAAGATGCAGTGGGCGGCGCGGATGCGGTTGTCGCGCAGGATGACCCCGCCATCGTGCAGGGGCAGGGGGGGCGTGAAGATGGAGATGAGGAGCTCTTCGCTGATGAGCGCGTCGAGCTCGGTGCCCGTTTCGCACCAGCGATCGAGCGAGACGCCGCGTTCGATGGCCAGGAGCGCGCCCAGTCGCCGCTTGGCGAGCGAGCGTGTGGCGGCGACCAGGCGCTCGGCGGGCGTTTCGGGTAGGCGCCCTTGCAGGAGCTGGATGTAGGTGTTGCGCCCGAGCATCGAGAGCGCGCGCCGCAATTCCGGGTGGAAGACCACCAAGAGCGCCAAGAGTAGGAAGAGCGAAACCCACCGGAAGATGACGTTGATGACATCGAGCTCCAAGAAGGAGGTGATGAGGAAGATGGCCAGGAAGAGGGTGCCCACGCCCAGGAGCATCTGCGCGGCACGCGTCCCGCGCAAGAAGCGGAGAATCGCGTAGATTGCCCCGGTGAGCAGGAGGATCTGGAGGAGGTCCAGCAGGTTGGGGAGCCAACTGTCAAACATCTTGCGCCTCCAGCGATGCCCAGAAAACATTGAGGGCATCGACCGTTTCGGCCACATCGTGCACGCGCACCATATCAGCCCCTTGCGCGATGGCCCAGAGCGCAGCCCCAACGCTCGCCGGGCCGCGTTCGTCAGCCGCTGCGCGGCCGGTAATCTCGCCCAAGAAGCGCTTGCGCGAGGCCGCCACCAAGTAAGGATAAGGCAACTGGGCAAAGCGCGCGGTCTCCGCCAAGAGTTTGAGTGAGCCCGGGTGCGTCTTGGCAAAGCCGAGCCCCGGATCGAGCATCACTTGCTCGGCACGGACCCCCACGCGCGCGAGTTCCCCCGCCACGCGCAGGAGTTCGGCCTCCACCTCGGCCACCACATCGCGGTAGTCCGTCAGCGTGTCCATCGTCTGCGGGTTTCCGCGCGCGTGCATCAGGATATAGCCCACGCCCGTCTTGGCCACCAGTTCGGCCATTCCCGCATCCGGCTCACAGGCTGATACATCGTTGATAATATCCGCCCCGGCCTCAATCGCCGCCGCGGCCACCGCCGTCCGCCGGGTATCCACCGAAAGGAAGGCCTCCGGCACCGCCGCGCGCAACCCCGCCACCACCGGCACCACGCGCGCAATCTCCGCTTCAATGCTGACCGCTTCCGCCCCCGGACGCGTCGATTCCCCGCCAATATCCAGCACTTGCGCCCCCGCTTGATAGAAGGCCACCCCCCGCGCAATCGCCTCGTCCACCCCTGGCACGCGACTGCCCGGATAGAAGGAATCCGGCGTCACGTTCACAATGCCCATCACCCATGGCCGCGTAAAGACGGCCTCCCGTCCGCGGCACTGCCATCGCTTCACTTGACGATTCTCTGTGCTCATACGCTTTTACTATAGCACACCTTCTGCCGTGCTGTCGATTTTTCGTGAGAAAATCCGCGGCGTATCTGCGCGCTTGCGAGCGGGGCGAGGGGCGGTGGGGCGGCTAAAGCCGCCCGCTACGATAACCCGGCGTGCCGCTCCCCCCCGGCGAGCCGCGCTTGCGTGTGGCCATTGGGGCTGCAGGTGCCGCCGGCCCCGGGCATGCCGCGCTTGCGTGCGGCCATTGGGGCTGCAGGTGCCGCCGCCCTCGGCGTGCTGCGTTTTCGCGCGGCCTTTGGGGCTGCAGGTGCCGCCGCCCTCGGCGTGCTGCGTTTTCGCGCGGCCTTTGGGGCTGCAGGTGCCGCCGCCCTCGGCGTGCTGCGTTTTCGCGCGGCCAGTGGGGCTACAGGTGCCGCCGGCCCTCGGCGTGCTGCGTTTTCGCGCGGCCTTTGGGGCTGCCAGTTGGGGCGGCAGGTGTCCGCCGAAGGTGGCACCCCCGGCGTGCCTGCGAGCTTGCTCGCAGGGGGCGGGTTTGTGGTATGATGGGGCAAGCAATGCAGGCTTGAAGCAGGAGCGGAAGATGGCGCAGGAGCGTAAGTTTAGCGAGTTGGCGCGGGAGTTGTTGCCGCGCGAGAAGATGGAGGATAGCGGCACGGCCGGGGCGCTTACCACGGTGGAGCTGCTGGCGGTGTTGCTGAAGACCGGGAGCGAGGGGTGCTCGGTGATGGAGCTCGCGCGGCGGCTGATTGATGCTTTCGGCGGCGCCGAGGGGCTCTTTCGATGCGATTACCGGGAGATTGAGGCGCGGGTGGCGCGCTACAACGCCGAGCATCCGGCGCAGAAGTTGCTGGGGTTGGGGCATGTTAAATGCGTGGAGTTGGCGGCCATCTGCGAATTGGCACGCCGCGCCTATGACGAGCGGGAGACCTTCGACCGAAAGAAGACAATCGCCTCGCCCGAGGAGGCCGCAACTTGCTTTCGGACGGTCTTGCGCCTTAATGAGACGCGCGAGCGCTTTTGGGTTCTGCCATTGAATGTCAAGCGTCAGCCCCTGGCCGTGCCGCAGATGATTGCCTTGGGGACGGCCGACGGCGTCTCGGTTCATCCGCGCGACATCTTCTCCCTGGCGGTTCGTTGGGAGGCTCATTCTATCGTGGTGGCGCATAACCACCCCAGCGGCAATCCCGCGCCCAGCAAGTTGGATCAGGAGCTTACCTGGCGCCTCGTTGAGGCCGGGCAGATGATGGGGATTCCCGTGCGCGACCATCTGGTGCTCGCGGACGATGCTTACTACAGCTTCGCCGAGCACAATCGCCTCTTCCCCCCGCCTGAGCGACTTTATCTTCCCAAGTAAAAAGGAGTTGACAATGAAGACCTATCAGACAACAGGCACCTGTGCCTCGGCAATTGATTACGAAGTGGTCGATGGCGTGGTGACGCAGTGCACCTTCCACGGCGGCTGCCCGGGCAATACTGCCGCCGTCGCACGCCTGGTTATCGGCCGGCGCGTTGAGGAGGTCATAGCCCTGCTCAAGGGCATCCCCTGCCGCAACGGCACCTCCTGCCCCGACCAACTAGCGCAAGCGCTGGAAGTCGACAGTCGACAGTAAACAGTCGACAGGGCGCGGCATGCCGCGACGGATAGGCAGGCGTTAGAAGCCGTGTAGTCGCCAGTCTCGACCTGAAGGTTTGCTAGCCGAACGCAGGGCGTTCTGTCGACTGACGACTGTCAACTTACAAAAAGAGCGGGCGCCCCTTTCGGGGTGCCCGCTGCTTTTTACCACGGAGGGTGCGCCTTAGTAGACGTTGAGGGCGGCGAGGGCCTGGAGGTACTCGTACTTGCGCGAGTAGAAGGCATCGGCCTCTTCGAACATCGCCTTGGCCTCATCCGGGTTGAGCTTGACCAGCTGCTTGAAGCGGTTCTCGGTCGGAGCCTGGGCTTCGGAGAACTTCTTCGTCGGGGCCTTGGAATCGAGCGTGAGCGGATTCTTGCCCTGGGCAGCGAGCTCGGGATTGTAGCGGAAGAGCGGGAAGTGACCGGTCTCAACGGCCATCTTCTGGTGCTCAAGGCCAGTGGCGAGGTTGATGCCGTGGGCGATGCAGTGCGCGTAGGCAATGATCAGCGCCGGACCGTCGTACTCTTCGGCCTCCTTGAACGCCTTGACGGCGGCCTCGGGGTTCATACCCATCGAGATCTGCGCCACATAGATGTTCTTGTAGGTCATCGAGATGGCCGCGAGGTCCTTCTTCATCGACGCCTTGCCGCCGGCAGCGAACTTGGCCACCGCGCCAATCGGCGTGGACTTGGAGGCCTGACCGCCGGTGTTGGAGTACACTTCGGTGTCGAGGACGAGGATCTTGACATTGCGCCCGGTGGCGAGGACGTGGTCCAGACCGCCGTAACCGATGTCGTAAGCCCAGCCGTCACCACCGATGATCCACACCGAGCGGCGGATGAGGAAGTCGGCAACCGTGGCGAGCTTCTTGCAGGTGCAGCAGTCGCAGCCGGCGGCGATTTCCTTGATCTTGGCCACGCGAGCGCGCTGAGCGGCGATGTCCTCATCGCTCTTCTGCGCGTCGGCAGCGGCAACGGTCTCCTCGAGGAGGGCCTTGAAGTCGGCCGGAGCCTTGTCCGAGGCGATGATCTTGGCGGCGAGCTCCTTGGCGAAGGCCTTCTGCTTGTCGCGGGTGATCACCATGCCCAGACCGAACTCGGCATTGTCTTCGAAGAGGGAGTTGGACCACGCCGGGCCCTTGCCCTCAGCCGTCTGGCAGTAAGGCGTGGTGGGCAGGTTGCCGCCGTAGATCGAAGAGCAGCCAGTGGCGTTGGCGATGCAGAGGTGATCGCCGCAGACCTGGGTGAGCATCTTGATGTAGGGGGTTTCGCCGCAGCCCGCGCAGGCACCGGAGAACTCAAAGAGCGGGCGCTTGAGCTGGGAGGTCTTGGCCGTGAGCGGCACGCCAGTCAGGTTGGTCTCGGGCAGGTCGAGGAAGAACTTCCAGTTCTCTTCGCCCGGCTTGCGGAGCTTGTCCTGATCGTAGTGGACCATCGTGAGGGTCTTGCCGGTCTTGGGCAGCTCAGGGCAGACCTTGGAGCAGAGGCCGCAGCCGGTGCAGTCTTCCACCGCAATCTGGATGGTGAACTTCTTGCCCTTGAACGGCGGCTTGCCGTCGGCGGTCTTGAAGGTCTCGGGCGCGCCGGCGAGGGCGGCTTCATCGACAACCTTGGCGCGGATGGCCGCGTGCGGGCAGACGGTGGAGCACTTCAAGCACTGGATGCAGGTCTCGTTGTTCCAGTTCGGGATGTTGATGGCGATGTTGCGCTTCTCGTACTGGGTGGTGGCGGTGGGCCAGGTGCCGTCGTCGGGGATGGCCGAGACGGGGAGCTCGTCGCCCTCCTGGCGCATCATCTTGGCGGTGACGTTCTTGACGAAGTCAGGGGCGTCGGCCGAGACGGTGGCGGGCTTGGTGAGCTTGCCGGAGGGAGCGGCGGGCACTTCCACCTGCTCGATGGCGCCCTGGGCGGCGTCAATAGCGTCCCAGTTCAGCTTGACCACATCGTCGCCCTTCTTGCCGTAGGCCTTCTTGGCAGCGGCCTTGAGCAGGTCGATGGCCTTCTCGGCGGGGATGATGCCCGAGATGCAGAAGAACGCGGTCTGCATAATGGTGTTGGTGCGGCCACCGAGGCCGAGGGCCTGGGCCACCTTCACGGCGTTGACCACATAGAACTTGAGCTTCTTGGCGATGATGACCTTGGCGACTTCATCGGGGATGTGGTCCCAGACGGTCTTGGCATCATACTCGGACTGCAGGAGGAAGGTGGCGCCTTCCTTGGCGGCGGCGAGCATGTCGTACTTCTCAAGGAAGGAGAAGTTGTGGCACGCCACGAAGTCGGCCTTGGTGCAGAGGTAGGGGCTGTGGATGGGGTTGGGCCCGAAGCGGAGGTGGGAGACGGTGAGGCCGCCAGCCTTCTTCGAGTCGTAGACGAAGTAGCCCTGAGCGTAGTTGTCGGTGTTCGCGCCGATGACCTTGATGGAGTTCTTGTTGGCGCCGACGGTGCCGTCAGAACCCAGGCCGTAGAACATGCACTCGGTGCAGCCGGAATCCTTGAGGAGGAAGTTCGGGATTTCGATGGAGGCGCCGGTCACGTCGTCATTGATACCAACGGCGAAGTGATTCTTGGGCTCGGCAGCTTCCATGTTGTCGAAGATGCCCTTGACCATCGCGGGGGTGAACTCCTTGGAGCCCAGGCCGTAGCGCGCGCCGTAGGTCTTGGGATAGGCCATCTTGAGCGTGCCATTCTGCATGGCATCGCCAATGGCGGTGCGGACGTCGGTGTAGAGCGGCTCGCCCACCGAACCGGGCTCCTTGGAGCGGTCGAGGACGGTGATCTTCTTGGCGGTGAGCGGGATGGCCGCGGCGAAGGCGTTGATATCGAAGGGGCGATAGAGGCGGACCTTGATGGCACCGACCTTCTTGCCTTCGGCAACGAGTTCATCGACCACTTCCTGGACGGTCTCGCAGCCCGAGCCCATCACGACGATGACGTGCTCGGCATCCGGCGCGCCAACGTAGTCGAAGAGGTGGTACTGGCGGCCGACGAGCTTGGCGAGCTTGTCCATGTTCTTCTGGACAATCGCGGGGACGGCGTTGTAGTACTTGTTGACGGTTTCGCGGCCCTGGAAGTAGACGTCCGGGTTCTGCGCGGTGCCGCGCATCACGGGCTTTTCAGGGTTGAGGCCGCGGGCGCGGAACTCGTTGACGAGGTCTTCGTCGATCATCTCGCGGATGACTTCCTGGGGCATCTCCTCGATCTTCTGGATTTCGTGAGAGGTGCGGAAGCCATCGAAGAAGTGCACGAAGGGCACCTTGGCTTCGAGGGTGGAGGCGTGCGAGATGAGGGCCATGTCGGAGCACTCCTGGACGGAGGCGGCGCCGAGGAAGGCAAAGCCGGTCTGGCGGCAGGCCATAATATCGCCGTGGTCGCCGAAGATCGAGAGGCCCTGCATCGCCAGCGCGCGGGCCGACACGTGGAAGACGGCCGGGGTGAGCTCGCCGGCGATCTTGTACATGTTCGGAATCATCAGCAGGAGGCCCTGCGAGGCGGTGAAGGTGGTGGTGAGCGAACCGGTGGTGAGCGCACCGTGAACGGCACCGGCGGCGCCGCCTTCGGACTGGAGCTCAACGATCTGCGGGATGGTGCCCCAGAGGTTCGTCTGCTTGTGGGCCGCCCATTCATCGGCGAACTCAGCCATGGGCGAAGAGGGGGTGATGGGGTAGATAGCGGCGACTTCCGAGCAGGCAAATGCCACGCGCGCCGTCGCTTCGTTACCATCGCACATGATAAACTTGGCCATTACTTTCTCTCCTTAATAGAAAAGGCAAGCGCGGCACCCGCCTGTGCAGGTGCCGCGTTGCTTGGGGTGCTTAGGCATTCGCCTTGCAGAACTCGCGAACGGAGTCGAGCTGACCGGCCGAGCCGAGCTTGACATTCTTCGCGGCGATAAACTTGGCGTACTCTTCCATGAAGATCTTGCCGATGGGGCGCAGGTCGAAGCCCTCGGGGTGATCGCGGAAGTATTCGCGGTGGACGCGGCACCACACGAGGCGGCCATCGGTGTCGATGTTGATCTTGGTGACGCCGAGCTCGGCAGCGCGCTTGAACTGGTTGTCATCGACGCCCTTGGCGCCATCGAGCTTGCCGCCGGCGGCATTGATGCGGGCGACTTCGTCCTGCGGGACGGAGGAGGACCCGTGCATCACCAGCGGGAAGCCGGGGACCTTCTTCTGGATGTCGGCGAGGACGTCGAAGCGCAGGCCCTGGGTGCCGGTGAACTTGAAGGCACCGTGCGAGGTGCCGATAGCGCAGGCGAGCGAGTCGCAGCCGGTGGCTTCGACGAAGCGCTTGACGTCATCGGGGTTGGTGAGGCAGGCATCCTTTTCATCGACGGCCACGTGCTCTTCCACGCCACCGAGCTTGCCGAGTTCGGCTTCAACGACCAGGCCCTTGGCGTGGGCCATGTCGACGATCTTCTTGGTGATGGCGGCATTTTCGTCGAAGGGCTTGGAGGAGGCGTCAATCATCACCGAGCTGTAGAAGCCGGAGTTGATGCAGTCGATGCAGGAGGCTTCGTCACCGTGATCCAGGTGCACCGCGAAGACGGCCTCAGGGAAAATCTTGTCGGCGGCGCGGATGACGTTCTCGAGCATCAGCTTATCGGTGTAGCTGCGCGCGCCCTTAGAGATCTGGATAATGAAGGGAGCCTTGCTCTCGATGCAGCCCCGGAAAAGGCCCATGCACTGCTCCATGTTATTGATGTTGTAAGCACCGACGGCATACTTGCCATACGCGTGCTCGAACAGCTTCTTCGTCGTAACGATCATCGTTGAGACTCCTTGAGTAGTTGAATGATGAGAGTAGTGTAGCACGTTTGCCGGAAAAAGGCAAAACGGAAAGCGTTAAACTTTAGGCCATTGGCAGGGCCATGGCAATCTCCGGGCAGGTGAAGGGATTTGTGTGTTTGGTGCAGTAGATACAGCCGCGGTAGATCTTGTGGATGATCTGCGTCTTCTCGATCTGCTTGAAGCCCAGATGCCCAAAGAAGTCCGGCTCGAAGGTGAGCACAATGGCCTGGGCCGGCTTGAAGCCGCTGATGCGCTGGAGCACAAACTTGACGAGGCGCGAGCCGATGCCCTGTCCGCGGTAGGCCTTGCTCACGGCCACGGATTGCAACTCCACGGTGGCTCCTTCCGGGCAGCCAATCTCGGGCAAAATCTGCCAACAGGCGCAGGCGATGAGCTCGCGTCCGCGCAAGGCCACGGTAAAGCGGTCGATATTCTCAACGATATTGTTGACCGGGCGCAGAATCAGCTCGTGCGGGTAGCTCTGGATGAGCCGATGGATGAGTAGCACATCCGAGAGCGTGGCGCGGCGAATGACGATTTCGTCCTCCATAAGGGACTCCTTTGAGCTTTCCGGGTTAGGCCTGGGCGAAGGCATCGATTTGCTCGGAGGTGCCGAAGATGAGCAAGCGGTCATCACTGCGGATGAGCGTATCGGCCTTGGGAATGAGCAACTGCCGCGGCGCGGCGGGGTCGGCATCGTCCAATCGCCGGACGGCCAGGACGGTGACATCGAAGACCCGGCGAATGTCGGCCTCGGCCAGGGTCTTGTCGGCCACGGCCTCTGGGGTGGGGACCTCGGCGGCGCAGAGGCCATCGGCAATCTCAAAGAGGTCCACCTGGCTGGTGGTCATCAGACTGCGCGCCAAGCGCTGGGCGCGATCGCGGTTCGGGAAGATGACCACATCGGCCCCCACGCGGCGGAGCACACGGCCGTGGACTTCGGAGGAGGCTTTGGCCACCACGGTGCGCACGCCCAGGTCCTTACAGTTGACCGTGGCCATCACGCTACCTTCAATGTTTTCGCCAATGGCCACCACCACCGTGTCGCAGGAGGCAAACCCGGCCTCTTCCAGGGCGTGAATATTCGTGGCATCGCCCTCAACGGCCTTGGTGACGTAGTCGGAGAGTTCCTGGATTTTCCGGCGGTCGGCATCCATCAAGACGATTTCTGCACCTTGCGAGGCCAATGCCTGCACCAAGGCATCGCCAAAGCGGCCCGAACCAATAATGCCTATTCGTTTCGTCATAACACCCCTTATTGTAG
>JBJEVY010000058.1:0-72349 GCA_051884775.1 Candidatus Spyradenecus sp.
TAAATCCCGAAACATTCTCAAAGATGGTGTACTTCGGATGCGTCTCTGCAACAGCTCTCAAGTATTCGTAGAAGAGCGAATTCCTGGGATCTTGTCGATTTTTCGCCCCAATCGTTGAAAATCCCTGACAGGGCGGACCGCCCGAAAGAACATCAACCGACTCCAATCCAAGTTTTTCTAATTCTTCGCGGAAATTGATTTTATGGATGTCTTCGTTAATGACATTTGTATCGGGGTGGTTTGCCGCAAGCGTTGCCGCAAAATCAGGCATAATTTCATTGGCAATGACAACATGTATTCCCGCACGTTCTAGGCCAATACTTAATCCACCTGCCCCTGCAAACAACTCCACAGCCGTGAATTCTCTCGGTTTCGGCATACGAATGGGTTGGAGATCGTTCCAGGCAAATAAAGTCATCTGCACCGCCTCTTCGCAGACGCGGAGGTGGTTGGAGGGGACGGTTGCGAGGTCGCTTGGCAGGTAGAGCGCGAGCGGGGCGAAGGAGCCATCGGCCTCAAATTGCGCAATCGCCTGTTTAATCTTGGCTGTGCGGCGGCCAAAGTCGGCCATACGGACAATGACCTCTGGCATTTCCAATGCCGACCCATAATCGAGCGACTCCACCTTGAAGACATAATAGGCCTGGTGCCGGCTTGGCCCCAACTTGGCATAGGAAGGATGGCGAGCGCGAAATGCCTCGGCGCTCATCGTTGCCTCAAAGGTCGCCCGAAAGGCGTGGCGCGTCCCTTGCGCATCCGCATAAAGCCACACCTCGCACACCCGCCTAAGCGCTGCATCATCGAACTTGTCGCCTGCACGGACTGGATAGTTATAGACCCCGTGGCGCTTCATCCACGCCAACTGCTTTTCCTTGTAGGTCCCAACCACAACCAACTGTGGCAAATCCTTGGACAAAGCGCCTGTTGGCGCGGCCTTACACTGCTTCGCTTCCTGTCTCTTCTGCGGCATATTCCTGCGATCCTTACTACTTCACATTGTAGCATATTCTTTTGTGTACGAAGCGGGGATTTTGGGGACGACGGGGCTCGCGGGCGTGCCCGCGAGCCCCTAGCTGACAGCCGACAGCCGACAGCTGACAGCCGCGTTTCGCGACGGTGTGGCTGGTGGTGGAAGAGTGCCCGGACTGGCCCTCAGGCGGAGCCGGGGCGGGTTGAACTCGGAGTTGGGGCGGGTTGGATTGCGTGTCGGGGCGGGTTGGATAATTATCCCTAAGGGATAATTCAATTAAGCCTTAGGGATAATTCAATTAAGCCTAAGGGTTAATGGTTCTGCTCGGGGCGGATGGAAATAGAAACGGCCCCCGAGCGAACTCGGGGGCCGACCTGTTGACTGTCGACTGTCGACTATCTCCTGCAGAGGCGAGCGAGGGGGAAGGCCAGGGCCGCGCAGGCGAGGATGCCGAGGAGCCCGGCGGCGAGGGTGGAGAGGGCGGGGGAGGGGATGGCCGCGAGGGTGTAGTCCGCGAAGGGAGCGGCGGCGAAGTTGGGCGCACCGGGGAGGAGCGAGAAGCGCTCGAGGCTCCACTCCAGCGCGTCGGGTAGGGCCGAGGCGAGGGGGGTGAGCGCGAGGGCCGCGCAGAGGGTCCCGCCCAGGGTGAGGGTGGCGCGGCGGGTGAGCGGCTCGCCTTCGGTCTTGGGCACGAGGGCGAGGAGGGCCATGGTGGCCGCGCCTTCGATGGCGGCCACGGCCAGGTGGGTGAGCAGGAGCGTCCCGGCAAGGGGAGCGGTCAGGCGCGCACTGGCGGCCAGTTCGCCGCAGAGGGCGAGGGTGGCCAGGAGGGTCGAGGCGGCACCGGCCAGGGCGAAGGCAGCAAAGCGCGAGAGGCCGCGGCGGCGCAGGAAGGTCAGGAGCAGACCGCCAACGCCGGCGCCCAAGATCGCCATATTGAGGATGTTTGCGCCGAGCATTCCCAGGCCGCCATCGGCAAAGAGAAGGGTTTGGATGAGGAGGACGAGGGCGGTGCAGAGGATGCCGCCGGGCACGCCGAGGAGTGCCGAGGCGAAGACCCCGCCGAGGAGGTGACCCGAGAGGCCGCCGGGCAGGGGGTAGTTGAGCATCTGCAGGGCGAAGACCGTGGCACCGGTGAGGGCGAAGTCGGCCGGGCGCGGGGCGGAGGCGGGTTTACGCAGGAGCGTGGCGGCCGCCAGACCGCAGCCAGCGAGGGAGAGGGTGGCGGTGACGGGGCAGACGGCCCCTTGGAGCATTTCGGCGGGCAAGTGCATGGCGAAGTTCCTTTCTGTGGCAGCTATTATAGCCGAATGAGGCGGTAGTTGCGCGAGCCCAGGCCGAGGGCTTCGGCGTGTTCGAGGATGTGGATGCCGTAGCGGCTCTCCATTCGCTCGATGAGATCGGCGCTATCGTGGGCGGCGTAGACGAGGTCGACGCACGCCTGGTCGATGGCCACGGGGTCGAGGGAGGCGAGCAGACCAATGTTGCCCATCGTGGGGGTGGAGGGGTGGCTGGCGCAGTCGCAATCCACCGAGAGGTGGTTCATCACATTGAGGTAGGCCATCTTGCCGGGGCGGGCCTGGCAGACGGCGGTGGCGGCCTCGGCCATCGCTTCGAGGAAGGCGGTCTGGTTGCCGCCCTGCCAGGTTTGGTCGGTGATGCCGCCAGTGTGGATGAGGCACTTGCCGTTGCGCGAGGCGAAGCCGATGGAGAGGTTTTTGAGCGCGCCGCCAAAGCCGCCCATCGCGTGGCCCTTGAAGTGGGAGAGGACGAGGAAGGAGGCGTAGTCGCGGAAGTGCGCGCCAACAATGTTACGCGGCAGATGCTTGGCACCGGCGGGGGCAGGGAGGTCCATCGTGGCGATGCCGTCCATAATATCCACGGTCGCGATGTCGCACCAACCGTGCTCAAGGGCGGCGCGGATGTGGTCGTGCAGGGTGTCTCGGCGCCCGCCATAGGCGGTGTTGCACTCCACGATGTTCGCGTCGAGCTGCTGGACGAGGGGCTTGACCAGCTGCGGATCGAGGAAGTGGAGGCCGCCAGGTTCGCCGGTGGAGACCTTGGCGCCGACCTTGCCCGGGAGCGTGATGCCGAGCGCGGCGTAGGCGCGGCAGAGGCTCTGGGGGGTGATCTCGGGGGTGAAGTAGACCGCCGGGCCCTCGCTGCCGGCGTGGGAGGTGCGGTCGATGGGGCCGGGGGCCCAACCGCGCTGGCGCATCTCTTCGCGCCACTGCTCATCGAAGGTCTTGGCCTGGGCCGCTACGCCCACGGCCGCCGCGCTGGCAGCGAGCACGCTCCGGCGCAGAAAGTCACGTCTGGATTGCTTCATTGGGAACTCCTGGGGTTAGGGGTGAAGAAGGGTCTGGAGCTCGGCGTAGGCTTCGTCGCTCAAGCCGAGGCGTTTGGCGATGGCGCGGTGGGCGGCAAGTTGGGCCTCCACGCTGGGCAGGGCGGTGAGGATAGCAACGGTGCAGAGCTCGCGATCGGCTTCCGAGAGGATACCGCGCTCAAAGAGATCGCAGAAGAGGTGCTCTTTCAGGAACTGCTCTGCGCCAGGGGCGAAGCGCTGCCAGGCGGCGAGGTCGGCCTCGGGAGAGATGCCGCACAGGCGGGCACGGCGCTCACGGCCAATCCGTTCGCGGTCGGCCTCCGGGCTGAGTACATTCGGGTGGGGGCCCTCGGGCAGGGGCAGGCCGGCGGCTTGGCGCGCTTGGCAGAGTTCGGCCAGGGCGCTATAACCATTGAGGCAACGGGGGAAGCCGGCGTAGGCCTGGACTTGCAGGAGCGCTTCCTTGAACTCGGCGAGGGTGAGGCCCTCTGCGAAGCCGGCCTCGGCGGCGGCTTTGAGGGCCTCGAGGTCGCCCGTGGCGGCCGCAGCGGCAAGTTGCGCGAGGGCGGTTTGACGGGGCGTGAGGAGGGAAAGACGGGCGGCCTGTGGTTGGGCGGCGGCGTAGTCGGCCTCGGAGACGGCTTCAAGCCAGTCGGTCTGGTTTTGCTCCGGGCGCACCTCGATGGCGAGATGGGCGAAGGCGCGGTGGGCGGTGGCACCGTGCCAGTGGTCGACCCCGCCCGGGATCTCCACGACATCGCCGGGGCGTAACACGCGGGCGGCCTCGCCGCGTGCTTGGTAGAGGCCCTCGCCGCCGACGGCAATGAGGAGTTGGCCTTGGCTATGGCGGTGCCAGTGGTTGCGGCAGCCGGGCTCGAAGGTAACATTGGCGATGGGGATGCCGTGCTCGGCGTGGCGCGTGGTGAGGCGCGCGAGGTGCGAGCGGCCGGTGAAGTAGGCGGCATAGGCGGTGTTAGGTTCGCCTTGCGGGAAGGGCGAGAGGGACTGGGCGCAGAGCGTGGTCATCGCGAGGGCTCCAAAGAGAAGGGGGAGGAGGGGGCAGCGCATGGGGTTCCTCACAGTCCAAGGGGGGTGAGCCAGGCGGCGATTTGGGGCTCGGCGCGGTGGATGCTGTAGCCGGAGAAGGTCTTGCCGGGGAGGTGGCGGAGGGCGCCGGGGGTGAGGGCGCGGAGGTCTTTTTCGCAGGATTGCATTCCGCCGCCGCCGTGGGTAAAGAAGGGGAGGATGAACTTGCCCTGGGCGTAGCGCGGGTCGGCGAGGAAGGTGCGCACGCTTGGGGCGACGGTGCCCCACCAGTTGGGCGAGCCCACGCAGAGGAGGTCGTAAGAGGCAGGGTCGAGGTCGAAGGGTTTGAGAGGCGGGAGGAAGCCGCGCTTGAGTTCGTCCTTGGCCACGCGGGTGCAGTCGGTGTAATCGGCGGGGTAGGGGGTCTGCGGCTCGAGGCGCAGGAGGTGGGCGTGGGTGCGCTTGGCGATGAACTCGGCGGCGGCGAGGGTGTTGCCAGTGTAGGAGTAGACGACCACGGCCACGCGCGGCTTCTTGGAGAAGGGCGCGGGGGCAGGGGCGGAGGATTCATCGGCTTCGGCACAACCGGCGAGCAGGGCGCCGGAGGCGGCGAGGGCGCTTTGGAGGAAGGTACGGCGGGTGAACATAGCGGAGAGCTCCTTTCTTGATGGCCCATAGTGTGGCGCATTTTGGCCGCGCGCTCAATACCTCAATCCGCGAAGGTGCAACCTAGATTACAGATTTTGGGTGCGTGTACTGTCTGCCAGGGGCGCGGGCGCGCCAGATATAGTATGCTATGGCCGAAAGGAACGCCTTATGCCCCAACACTTTCGCTCGATTGCCGACTACACCGTGCCCTTGGGCTGCACCCCGCAGCACCCGCACTTGGCTTACATCGACTTCACGCAGCTGCCGCCTTTCCGCTATCGTCAGGGCATCTACGGCTTCTACGCCATCTTCCTCAAGGAGCACCTTGGCTGTGGTGCGCTCCAGTACGGTCTGGGCTCCTATGACTACCAGGCCGGGACGGTCCTTTGCGTTGGGCCCGGGCAGCTCTTTGGACCTAAGGATGACGGCCAGCTCCACCAAGGCGTCGGCAAGGCGCTCCTCATCCACCCGGCATTCCTCGAAGGCACCCCGCTTGCCGCCGCCTTCGCCTCGGCCTCCTTCTTTGCCTACACCTCGCGCGAGGCGCTCCACCTCGCCGACGGCGAGCGCGCCAGCTTTCTCGCACAGGTCGAGGCTATTCGCGGCGAACTCGAAACGCCCCAGGACGCCCACTCCCGCGCGCTCCTCCTAGCCCACCTCGACCTCCTGCTCCACCTCCTTGCGCGCTTCTACGAGCGGCAGTTCGCCTCGCGTCAGCCCGACAACCGCGCCCTGCTCGCCCGCCTGGAAACCTACCTCGCCTCGGCCCTGCCCGCCGCGCCCGATGCCCCGGTGGCCGCGCTCCCCACCGTTGCCGCCTGCGCCAAGGCCCTCTTCCTCTCCCCGAATTATTTTGGCGACCTGGTGCGCAAGGAGACGGGCGCTTCGGCCCAGGCCTTTATCTCCCGCGCCATGCTCAACCGCGCGTGCGAGTTTCTTCGCAATACCGATGCCTCCGTCGCCCAAATCGGCCTCACGCTCGGCTTCTCTTATCCCCATCACTTCACCCGCTTCTTCCGCCACCACACCGGCCTCACGCCCCGCGCCTATCGCGCGGCGCAGCCCGCCGGGCAGTGAAGGCGAGGCGGGCAGTAAAAGGCCCCGGCGGGGATGCCGGGGCGATGGAAGCAGGGGCGCGGAGGCCGGGGATTATTGTGCTCCGGGGGAGCGTTTACGGGCCCGGCGGCGCTTGAAGGCCTTGGCGCCGCGCATCGATTGGATGAGCTCGATGAATTGGCTGACATCATCGAAGGCGGAATAGACCGAGGCGAAGCGAACGTAGGCAACGGCATCGAGTTCGCTCAGGCGGTTCATTACGATTTGGCCGAGCCAGGAGGAGGAGACTTCGGCTTTGTTGAGGTGCTCAAGGTCTTCGGCAATGGTATTGATGAGTTCGGCGATGCGTTCGCTGGGGATGGGGCGCTTGCGGCAGGCTGAGAGGATGCCGCGTTCGAGCTTGGCGGGGTCGAACTCTTCGCGGTGACCATCGCGCTTGATGAGTTTGGGGAGGCGGCGCTCGATGCGTTCGTAGGAGGTGAAGCGCTTGCCGCAGAGGATGCATTGCCGGCGGCGGCGTACGGAGCGGCCATCATCGGCGATGCGGCTGTCGATGACCTTGTCGTTGTTTTTGCCGCAGTAGGGGCAGAGCATGGTTAGACGATGGTTTTCATGGCCGCGCGGGCAATGGTGAGGCCGTCAGTGCCGGGGACTTTGGAGACGTTGCGCGGGTCGATGAAACAGGCGCGCTCGGGCATCAACTCGGCGGCGTAGAGGACGATGGGGAGGGTCTGGCCGGCGGGGAGTTTGCGCAGGATTTCGAGGACGCTATCGGCGGGCATTTGCTCGGTATTCATCGGGAGGATGAGTCCGGCGGGGCGGCGCGAGATGACAGCCTCGATGGCTTCGGGGCCGGTGTGGACGACCTCGACGGTGAACCCGGCTTTGCCGAGTGCCTCGCAGAGGGCATTGGCACGGATGGCGTTGGCTTCGGCCAGGACGACGAGGCGGCGGATATCCTCGCCCACCACCATCGTCTCGCCGCGCGGCAGATCGCTCTCCATAAAGAGGATGCGCTGGACTTCGGCGAGGAGTTCATCGGGATCGGCGGGCTTGGTGAGGAAGCCTGCGATTTGCTTGTTGGCGAAGAACTCGGCGAGGTTGCTGCGCGCGGTGAGGACGAGGACGGGCACGCGGGTGCGGCCGAGGCGATCGGTGATGCGCTCGAGGAAGCCGGTGCCGCCCATCCCAGGCATCCCCATATCGAGGATGACCAGGTCGGGCAAGGCTTCGAGCATGCACTGCAGGGCGGCTTCCCCGGAGTCGGCGCAGGTCACTTCATAACCCGCGCCCACGAGGAAGTCGCCCAACATCATCCGGATGTTCGGATCGTCGTCGACCAGCAGCAGGTGCTTGTTCATTATTTAATCGGCCAAGAAGGCGCGGTAGGCGCGATAGGTCATGTAGCAATCGAACTTGGAGGCGGCTTCCCAGGGCGCGTGCATGTTGAGCAGCGGCACGCCGAAGTCGACCACATCCATCCCGTAACGGGCGAGGTAGAGGGCGATGGTGCCGCCGCCGCCCTTCTCGCAACGGCCGAGCTCGCCGGCTTGCCAGGTGACGCCATCGGCCGCAAAGATGCGGCGCAGGTCGGCAATGAACTCGGCGCGCGCGTCGGAGGCGCCGCCCTTGCCGCGGGCGCCGGTGTACTTGATGAGGCAGCCGCCGGCATTCATCAGGGCCATGTTGTTGGGCGAATCGGCGTTGGGGAAGTGGGGATCGCTGGCAGCGCAGACATCGGCCGAGAGCATGCGGCTGCGCTCGAGGGCGCGGCGGACGGCGAGGTCGCCGGCGGTGGGCTCCTGGCGGGCGATGAGTTCGGCCACGGAGTTCTCGAAGAAGGTGGAATCCATGCCCGTGGCGCCGACCGAGCCAATCTCTTCCTTGTCGCAGAGGAGGACCATGCCGGTCTTGCGGGGCACGGCGGGCAGGTCCATCAGGGCCTTGAGCCCGGCGTAGGCGCAGACGCGGTCGTCATGGCCGTAGCCCACGATCATCGAGCGATCGAGGCCGAGGTCGCGCGGCATCCCGGCGGGGACGATTTCGAGTTCGGCGGAGAGGAAGTCCTCTTCGGTGATGCCGTATTCGCGCTCGAGGAGGCGGAGGATGTTGAGCTTGACCTTGTCCTTAACGTCCTCGTCATCGTCCTCCTTGGTGGCGGGGAGCGAACCGATCAAAAGGTCCATATCCTCGGGGTCGAAGGCCTCGGCGAGCTTCTTGCCAGCCTGCTCGGCGCCGAAGTGGGGGAGGATGTCGGTAATCTGGAAGACGGGGTCTTCGGGCTTATCGCCGATGGCGATTTCCACCTGCGTGCCGTCGGGCTTGGCCACCACGCCATAGAGGGCCAGGGGGTGGATGAGCCAGTGGAACTTCTTGATGCCGCCATAGTAATGGGTGTCGAAGTAGGCAAAGCCGCCCTTTTCGCAGACCGGCACGGGCTTGAGATCGATGCGCGGGGCATCGGTGTGGCCGCCGATCACGTTGATGCCGCCGCTCACCGGCTCGGTGCCGATGACCGCGGCCATCAGCGTCTTGCCGTGGTAGCCGCGGTAAACCTTGTCGCCGGGCTTGAGGGTTTCGACCTGCGAGAGCTCCTTGAAGCCCAACGCCTCGATGCGCCGCACCGCTTCGGCATAGGCCCGCCGCTCGGTCTTGGCAATCCCCAGATAGCTGAGATAATCCTTCGCGTACGCTTCACACGCCTTCGCATCGGCTTCCGACATGGCACGCACGCCATTTTCGCGCTTGATGCACCCTTGCAACTTGCTCATAACCTTACCTTTCTAAAAGATCCGCCCACGGCGCCTGCCGCGGCGGTCGCTTAAAATCCATAGCGATAGATGTCCATCACCTCTTCGGGCGAGGGCATCGTGCGATAGCGCTTGACCACTTCCAGGCGCAACGGTTCGCGCGTGAAGCGGACGAGCTCCTCTTCGGTGGGCACTTCGCGCGCGCAGCCGAGCCGATCGAAGAGCATATCCACCAGGGCCTGAAACTCCTCGGGCACCTGCAAGCCCATCGCCTGCAACAACTGCGCCGTCCGCTCCGGGCAGGAATGCTCCATAAACTCCAAGTAGCCGGCCAGCAGCACCCCATTGGCCCGACCGTGCGGCAGGTGCTTATAATAGGTGAGCGGATAGCCCATCGCGTGCACCAGGCCGGTCCCCGCCTGCGCGATGACCATTCCCGCCAACATGGAGCCATAGAGTAGCCGCGCGCGGTTCACAAAGGTGCCGTGCGCCAGGCGCACCAGTTCGGGCATCACCACGCCAATGGCTTCCACTGCCAGGGCCAACGAGAGCGCGTCCGAGCGCAGCGAATAGGCACCCTCAATGGCGTGCGAGAGCGCATCGAGCGCCGTGTCGCAGACCACCTGCGCGGGGAGGGAATCGAGGTAGCGCCCATCGAGCAGGGCCACGCGCGGAAAGAGCTGCCGCCCCGAGACGTTCACCTTGGTGCGCGCGTGGTGATCGGTAATAATGGCATAGGGCGTCACCTCACTGCCTGTGCCGCAAGTAATCGGCACGGCCACAATCGGCAGGGCCGCGTCATTGGGTTGCGGCTTTTCGGCAAAGAAGGTTTCGCGCTCAATCTTGCTGCCCACCACCCAGGCGATGGCCTTGGCTGCGTCCATGGCCGAGCCGCCACCGATGGCCACCACAAAGTCGCACCCCTCGGCCTGCGCCACGGCCGCGCCCGCGTACACCTGTTCATCATCCGGATTCTCTCCCACGCCATCAAAGTGCGCCCACGCCACGCGCTGCGCTTCAAGCGCCTGCTGCACATCGGCCAGCGCGCCCGATGCCTTCGCCCCGGTCTTCCCCGTGACGATGAGCGCCTTGCGCCCCAGTGCCAACGTCTCCGCGTGCTGCATCACGCAGCCCTTGCCCGCATAAACATCCGTCGGAAGATAAAAGTGTGCCCTGTTCATAACGCCACCAGTATAGCACACTTTCCTAGCGCGCACGCGTATTTGCCGCGCGCTTCTCCCTGCCCAGGGCCGCTTCGCCGCCATCTTGACGCGCTCTGCGTGGGGGCTCCTTGCCCCCACACCCCTCGGCAGGGCTACTCGCCCTGCACCTCGGGAGCGCGGGGCGCTCCACCCCGGCCGAAGCGCCCTGTGGGCACTCCGGCTATGAGCCGTTCACCGTTCACTGTTCACCGTTCACCTCCCAGGGTACGCGCAGCGGAGAGGCGGTTGTGTTATGATAGCGTCCGCTATGGGATAGCCATAGGTTTGTTTTTGCTCTTAAGCAAAACAGGTTCATTCGTAGAGAAACTACCACCCTTCTGACGATGAATGGCCGTTTTTGCGAGGGCACGCGTTAGCGTGTCCTTCTTGGTGTATTCATCGTCGGGCTGTGGTAGGCCTCTCTACGAGTACATCACAGAAGGGCACGTTGTTTTATGAAGTTATGCGCATGGGTTGCGCGGAGGGCCGAGGCATTCGGCGCGTTCCGCAGAGCGGCAATTGAGGGCGGGATGGTGCGTCCCGAGAACTTGGTGCTGGGGGCGCTATTCTTGGGGCTTTGCCTGGGGAGTGCGGGGTTCTTTGTCGGGCGGCCGTGCTCGCCGTGGACGATGCGGCTTGTGTTTGGGGGCGCTCTGGTGCTGGCGGCGTGTTGCTCGTGGCGGCACGCGCTTCGGTTCGCGGCGACGGTGCTGGCGCTCCTACTGCTGTGCGCTTGGACCTTTTCCTATACGGGCACGGATAGTATGGCCTATCACTTGCCGATGCAGCGCTTGCTCTGGCACGGGTGGAACCCCATCTTTACCTCCACGGTGCCCGCCTTTGGCGAGTTGGTGGATCTGCGCTCGCTCTCACCCTATCACACGCTTTTTCTGCCCAAGGCGACCGCGTTCTGCGGCGCGCTTGTGGCGAAGGCGACGGGGCTCTTTACGGCGGATGCCTTTCTGGGTTATGCGCTTATTCTCGCCCTCTGGCGTAGCGCCTGGCACTTTGCGGCCAGCGAATGGCGGGCTTCCGCCTTTGTCTGTGGCGCGTTTGCCGCGGCGCTGGCCTTTAGCACCAAGATTACGAGCTTCTTGGCCGGGCAGGTGGACTACACGGCCTATGCGGCCTTTGTCGCTGCCGCGCTCGGATTTGTTACTTGGCGGCGGACGCACTTGCCGGGGGATCTGCTGCTCACGGGGCTTTGTCTAGGCTTCGCGATGTTGGCTAAGAGCACGGGGCTGGTGTGCGGCGCACTGGGGTGCGTGATTGTCCTGTGCTTGGAGGGGCGGCGCGCGGAGGTGCGTTGGGGACTAGTCGGCTTGGGGGCGGCAGTCTTGCTCGCCGGCGCTTCGCCGCTGCTGACCGCGTGGATCAACTACGGCTCGCCGGTCTATCCCGAGTTTTCGTTCAACCCCGAGGTGCCGCTGGTTAACATCACGGCCGACTTCACGGGGAATGCGGATGCGCTCTCGATGGGCTATCTATCGCGCTGCGTACAGGCGTGGTTTTCGCAGACATTAGCCTGGAAGGGCAGCGCGTGGTGGCAGGGCAAGGAGGTTTTCCGGCCAGTCTTCGAGGTCTGCGGTGGCGTGGGTGGCTTTGGGGTCTTCTTTCGGCTGCTGATGTGGGGGAGCGTGGTGGCGCTCTGCCTCTCGCGCCGGAACGCCACCACTTGGCTGGTGCTCTTTCTCTTCCTCACCGGACATCTCGCGCCGCTCAAATACATCGGCTACGGGCGCTACTTCCCGCAGATGTGGGCTATCCCCTTCCTTGCGCTCGGCAATATGCTCTATGCACCTCGGGGTAACTGGCTAGCTCGCTGGCTACCGCGGCTGCGGGGGATGGCCTTTGCCTGCACCTTGCCCCTGACCGGCCTCATCCTCTTGCGAACGGTGGCTTATCAGGCGCGGCAGTGGCGCTACGAGTGGGAGCGACAAGCGCGCTTTGCGCAAATGGTCGAGATCTCCCCGCGCTGGGCCGTGGAGTCCACCCGAAGCCTCTATACCCTCCACGAACGCTTGGCCGAAGCAGGGATTACGCTCGTAGAAGAGCCCGAACTCCCGCGGTTTACCGTGGATCGCGACCTCTTCCCCGTCGCACCCGCGCTCCCTCCTGTCCCCGAAGAACTCAAGCGCAAGATGCCTATCTGTGATACGCTGCGCGATCTCTTCGCCTTCCCCTGGGCGGACTTGCTTGGCCACCTCCCCCATCCCCTCTGGCACGCCCCCATCGATTAATCCGTCCCGGACCCGCTTTGCCTCCGCCATCGCACGGTAGGCTGATGTGGGGGCTCCTTGCCCCCACACCCCTCGGCAGGGCTACTCGCCCTGCACCTCGGGAGCGCGGGGCGCTCCACCCCGGCCGGAGCGCCCTGTGGGCACTCCGGCTATGAGCCGCTCACCGTTCACTGTTCACCGTTCACCGTTCACCTCCTCGGGAACGGGGGGCAACGCCCCCGCACTCCAAGACACCCCGGCCCCACCCCCTGCCGCGCCCTTCCCGCGCATCCGCCCCGGGTTCGCCTCGAGGTAGGCCCGGGTTGACCCTCGCCCCGGGGCGGGTTCGTTTTGGCCTCGGGGCGCTTTACATTTTTATCCGCCCCGGGTTGACCTCGAGGTAGGCCCGGGTTCGGGGTCGACTCGGGCCGGGTTCGTTTTGGGTCCGGGGCGGGTTGGGGGGCGAGCGCAGCGCGCGCGGGATTGTGGTATACTTCGCGGCCGTGATTTACGCACCCTAGTCAAGGAGAGAGAACGATGTTTCCGATTGTTGCGAAGGAGCAGTTGTCCGCCGAGGTTTATTCGATGTGGATTCACGCTCCGTTGATTGCCGAGGAGCGCAAGGCCGGGCAGTTTATCATTCTGCAGATTGATGAGCAGTTTGGCGAGCGGATTCCGTTGACGATTGCCGACGCCGATCCGGTGAAGGGGGATGTGCGCATCATCTTCCAGGCGGTGGGGTTCTCGACGAAGAAGCTGGCGCAGATGAATGTGGGCGATGCGTTGCCGGTCTTCCTGGGTCCGCTGGGGCGTCTGACGCATATTGAGCAGCGCGGGACGGTGGTGTGCGTGGGTGGCGGCATTGGCGTGGCGCCGTTGCATCCGATTGCGCAGGCGATGAAGGCTGCGGGCAACCGGGTGATTGTGATTATCGGCGCGCGCAATAAGGATCTCCTGATTATGGAAGAGGAGATGGGCAAGATTGCCGATGAGCTGATTATCTGCACCGATGATGGTTCCTACGGGCGCAAGGCGTTGGTGACCGAGCCGCTCAAGGAGGTCTGCGAGCGCGAAGAGGTGAAGGAGTGCGTGACGATCGGGCCGCCGATTATGATGAAGTTCTGCGCGCTGACGACCAAGCCCTTCAACGTGCCGACCGTTGCCTCGCTGAACGCGATTATGATTGACGGCACCGGGATGTGCGGCGGCTGCCGCGTGCTGGTGGGCGGGAAGATCAAGTTCGTCTGCGTGGATGGGCCGGAGTTCGACGCGCACCAGGTGGACTTCGATAACCTGATGCAGCGCAATCGCGCCTTCATCCCCCGCGAGCGCGAGGAGAATTGCAACCTCTTTAAGATGGCTGATAAGCAGTAAGGAGAGAAGGCCATGTCGTTTGTATCTAAGGAAGCGTTGGAGGCGCAGGCTGAGCAGCTCTGGGCCGGAATGCAGAGCGCGCCGTTGACGCCCAAGGCGCGGACGGGGATTGACCAGCAGCCGATGCCGGTGCAGGCGCCCGAGATCCGCAAGCGCAATATGCAGGAGGTGGCCATTGGCTACACCGAGGTGCAGGCGCGCGTGGAGGCTAACCGCTGCTTGCAGTGCAAGAATGCTCCGTGCATGAAGGATTGCCCGGTCTCGATCAACATTCCCGGCTTTATCCACGAAGTGGCGCAGGGGAACTACGCCGAGGCGTTGGGGATTATCCGGCGCACGAGCATCCTGCCGGCAATCTGCGGCCGCGTCTGCCCGCAGGAGAGCCAGTGCCAGAAGCATTGCACGATGGGCGTCATCCGCAAGGATGTGAACCAGAGCGTGGCCATTGGGCGCTTGGAGCGCTTTGTGGCCGATTGGCAGCGCGCGCACGACGCCGAGCACCCGATCGACAACACCGTCAAGCCCGAGACGGGCAAGAAGGTGGCCGTGATCGGCTCGGGCCCATCGGGGATCACCGTGGCGGCCGATGTCCGGCGCGAAGGGCACGCGGTCACGCTCTACGAAGCCTTCCAGAAGCCCGGTGGCGTGCTCGTTTACGGCATTCCCGAGTTCCGTCTGCCCAAGGCAATCGTGAACAAGGAGATTGAGGGGCTCAAGCAGATGGGCGTGACGGTGGAGACGAACTTCGTCGTCGGCCGCACCCGCAAGCTGCGCGACCTGATGGCCAAGGACGGCTTCGACGCGGTCTACATCGGCACCGGCGCCGGGCTCCCGCGCTTTATGGGCATCCCCGGCGAAGAGCTCGTGGGCGTCTTCTCGGCTAATGAGTATCTCACGCGCGCCAATCTGATGAAGGCCTATGACAAGGCCGATGCCGCCACGCCTTACTATCCTGCCAAGCGCGTGGCCGTGCTCGGCGGTGGCAACGTGGCAATGGACGCTGCGCGTATGGCCTTCCGCCTGGGCGCCGAAGAGGTCTATCTGGTCTATCGCCGCAGCCGCGCCGAGATGCCTGCCCGCGCCGAAGAGGTGGAGCACGCCGAGGAGGAGGGGGTCAACTTCCAGTTCCTCTCCAACATCGAGCGGATTGTGGGCGACGAGAATGGCGCGGTCAAGGCCATCGAGTGCCTGCGCTACGAGCTGGGCGAGCCCGATGCCTCCGGCCGCCGCAGCCCCGTGCCGATCCAGGGCAGCGAGTACACCCTGCCGATGGACGCGGTGATTATCGCCATCGGCAACGCCTCCAACCCCCTCATCCCGCAGACCACCGACGGGCTGGAGATTGACCGCAAGGGCCACATCGTTGTCGATGCCAACCAGGCCACCTCGATCCCCGGCGTCTATGCCGGCGGTGACATCGTCCTGGGCGCGGCCACGGTCATCCTGGCGATGGGCGAAGGCCGTCGCGCCGCCAAGGCGATTAACGAGTATTTAGCGGCAAGCCGCTAAATCAGCTGTTAGCGGTTAGCCGTTAGCTGTTAGCTGCGCGTTCCGCGACGGGCAAGCTCCTGGTGTTAGGCCGGGCCTTCCACTTCAAGCGCCAGCTTTCCCGTCTATCGTCTATCCCAACAAAAAGGGGAGCCAACTGGCTCCCCTTTTTGTTGGCTCGCATTCGCTCGCTTACTCGGCCTGCTCGTCAGCTTGGGCGGCGATGGGGGCAATGAGCGGCTCGTCGGTGGCCAGCGGGCCAAAGAGGGCCGAGGCGGGAAGGGTGTCATCGCCCTCCCAACCGCCGCAGAGGGCCTTATAGAGGGCCACCTGCTGGCGGGCGATGGCGCCCTCGCTAATCACGCGCGCTTCGTCGAGGGTCTGGAGCTGACGCTGGGCGTCAAGGACGTCGAAGAAGTCGCCAAGGCCGGCGTTGTACTTGTTGGCGGCGATCTCGTAGGCGGCTTGGGCGGCCTGGACGCCGAGGCGCAGCTGGGTGAGGCGCTCGTACTCTTGGGTGACGCCGGCGAGGGCGGTGCGGACATCGGCCAGGGCCGAGAGGACCGTCTGCTCGTAGTTCGCCAGGGCGGCCTTCTGCTGCTCGGTCTTGAGCTTCACATTGGCAACGATTTGACCGCCGCGGAAGATGGGCAGGGTGATGCCCGGGCCGAAGTTATAGAAGCGGCTGTCCCAATCGACGAGGTCGCCCAAAGTCAGCGAGTCGAGCCCGAAGGAGCCGGAGATGTAGACGGTGGGATAGTGCTCGGCCTCGGCGGCACCCAGGGTGGAGGTGGCGGCCTTCAAGCGGCGCTCGGCAGCGTAGACATCGGGGCGGCGGCGGATGGCATCGGCCGGAATGCCGGCATCGAGATTGATGCGCTGGGCGCGGGGGATGCCGGTGGGGCGGAGCCCGGCGGCCTTGGCGTTGTCATTCTGCGTGCCTTGAGGGACCTCGCCTGCGGCGGGACCGGGGCCGGGCTGGAGCGCGGGCTGGGCCAGGAGCTCGGGCGGCAGGGTGCCGGGGGTGACGCCGCAGAGCAGGGCGATGGCATTCTCGGCAGCGACAATCTGGGCCTTGAGGGAGGGAATGGCTGCGGCGGTGTTGCGCAGGTCGTATTCGGCCTGGTTCTTCTGCAGGTCGTTGGTGATGCCGGCGCGGTTGCGGTTGGCCAAGAGGTCGTAGTTGGCCTGCTGGAGCTTGAGGTTGTCCTCGGCCACCATCAGGCGGCCCTGGAGGGTGCGCAGCTCAAGGTAGTAGGTGGCCAGCGAACTGGAGACCGAGACCCAGAGGGTCTTGAGGTCGGCTTCGGTGGCTTGGGCCTCAGCCTCGGCGGCATCGGTCAGATGCTGAACGCGGCCGAAGAAGTCAATCTCCCAACGGGCGCTGGCGGCGAGGTTGTAATCGGTGTAGCGGCGGTTGGGCGAGGCTGCGGAGAGGCCATTTTCGGAGGTGCGGGTGCGGGTGAGGTCGCCGCCCACATTGACGGTGGGCCAGAGGGCACCGCGCTGGTATTCATAGGCAGCGCGGGCGGCGGCGAGGTTGGCGCGGGCGGCGGCCATCGTGCGATTGACGGCGTAGGCCTTGGCCAGGAGGCGGGAGAGGGCCGGGTCGTCGAAGCGCTCCCACCAGGCGGTGAGTTCGGGGGCGGGGAGGGCATCGCGCGTGTTGAGGCGGGGGAGGTTATCCTGGGCCTCGGTCTGGGCAACGGCCGCCTCATCAAGGATGTCGGCGGCGGGGCGCTCGGTGTATTGGGGGCCCAGGGCGGTGCAGCCGCAGAGGGTCAGCAGGGCGGTCAGGGAGAGCAGGGAAGGTTTCACTTGGTTTCCTCCTTCTTGTGCGTGGTGCCGAAGAGGGCGTAAGTGCCCTCGCGCATCTTCTCGAAGAGCGAATAGAGGGCCGGAATCATCAGCAGGCCGGCGGTGGTGGACATCAACATGCCGTAGTAGACGGTAACGCCGATGTGGCGGCGGCTGGCCGCACCTGCGCCTTCGGCGTAGACCATCGGGAGCACGCCGAGGATGAAGGTGAGGGCGGTCATCAACACCGCGCGCAGACGCTCGCCGGCGCCCTCGCCTGCCGCGTCAACGATGCTCAGGCCTTGCTCGCGGCGCGTGGCGGCGAACTCGACGATGAGGATGGCGTTCTTCGCGGCCAGGGCCACCAGAAGCAACAGACCGAGCTGGGCGTAGATGGAGAGGTCCAGGCCGTTGCGCATAATGCCGATGAAGGCGCCCAAACAGCCGACGATGATGGAGGTCATCACCGGCAGGGGCAGCGTCCAGCTCTCATACTGCGCCACCAGGAAGAGGTAGCCGAAGACGAAGGCCGCGATGACGAGGATGGTCGTCTGGCCGGCGGTGGCGTTTTCTTGATAGGAGAGGTCGGTCCACTCGAAGGAGAAGTCGCGCGAGAGGGTGGACTTGGCGATAGCGCGGACGGCATCCATCGCCTCGCCTGAGGCGAAGCCGGGGGCGGTCATGGCGGTGATGGCGGCGGAGGGATAGAGGTTGTAGCGCGGATAGCTGCGCGTGCCGCCGGTGGTGTGGAAGTTGACGAGGGCCGAGACCGGGACCATCGCGCCGGTGTTGCTCTTGGCGTAGAGGCGGCCAATGGCGTCGGCGGTGTCGCGCCCCTTCCAATCGGCCTGGACAACGACCTGATTGACCTGGGTGCCAATGTTGATGTCGTTGACATAGTAGGAGCCGAGGTAGCTCTGCAAGGTCGAGTAGAGGGTGGAGATAGGCACCTGGTAGGACTCGGTCTTGGTGCGGTCAATCTCGAGCTTGATGTGGGGCGTGCCGGAGGTGTAGGGCGAGAAGGCCATCGCGAGTTCCGGCGCCTGGTTGAGGGAGACGAGGAAGGAGCGGAGGTTGCGCTCGATAATCTCCGGGTCGGTGAAGTTGAGCGACTGGAAACGGATGCTCAAGCCACCGGTGTTGCCCAGGCCCATAATCGCCGGCGGGAGCATCGCGAAGAACTTCGCCTCGTGATACTGCGCGGAGAGGGCCATAATCTGGTTGAGGATGCCGCGGGCGGTGACCCCTTCGGGGCGCTTGGCCCAGTCGTCCAACGCCACGATAAGCATGCCGGTGTTCTCCGCCGCGCCCGAGACCATTGCGTGGCCGGTGACGGCCAGGAGGCTCTTCACACCCGGGATCTTCTGCACCTCGGTGCCGATGCGAGCGATGAACTTGTCGGTGACGGCGCGGTTCGTGCCCTCGCTCAAGGAGAGGTCCACGAAGACCACGCCCTGGTCCTCTTCGGGAAGGAAGGAGCTCGGGGTCTTCTCCAGGGCGATGATGGCCCCGGCAGCGGTCAAGAGCAACAGAAGCAAGGTCAACAGCCGGCGCGCGGCCAGGAACTTGGCGATGGTGGCATAGCGCTTCTTGAGCCAATTAAGCCCGGCATTGAACCAGGTGAAGGGGTCCCACAGGTGCTTGTGTTCGGTGGGGGTGCCCATAATCGTCGAGCAGATTGCCGGGGAGAGGGTGAGGGCGTTGACGGTGGAGAAGCAGATCGCCACCGACATCGTCACCGCGAACTGCGCATAGATGCGCCCGGTAATGCCCGAGATGAAGCCCACCGGCACAAAGATGGCCAGCAACACGAGCGTGGTGGCGATCACCGCGCCGGTCACTTCGCTCATCGTCAGGAGCGTGGCGGTCTTGCGGTCGAGCTTACTCTTCTCCATGTGATACTGCACGCGCTCGACCACGACGATGGCATCGTCGACGATTGAGCCGATCGCCAGCACCAGGGCGAAGAGCGAGAGGGTGTTGATGGAGAAGCCGCAGCCCTTCATCACCGCAAAGGTGCACATCAGCGAAACGGGGATGGCGCAGACCGGCACGAGCGTGGCGCGGATGTCCTGCAAGAAGACGAAGCAGACGATCACCACGAGCACGAAGGTCTCCACGAGGGTGGAGACGATCTCCTTAATCGAGTCGCGCACCACGTCGGTGGCGTCGTAGGCGAAGACGGCCTCCAGGTCGCCGGGGAAGGTGGGCTTGAGGCGCTCGAGCTCGGCCTTGATGGCATCGACGGCCTCAATGGCGTTGGTGCCGGGGGTCTGGTTGAGGCCCATCGAGACCGCTTCAGCGCTATTGAAGGTGCCGTTGGCGCTATAGTTCTGCTCGCCCACCTCAATACGCGCCACATCGCGCAGGCGGACAATGCCGCCGTCCTCGGAGGTGCGCACCACGATATTCTCGAACTCCTTCACCGAGCTCAGGCGGCCGTCGGCCGTGATGGTGTAGACATTCTTGACGTTGGGGTCCAGCACCGGCGAAGCGCCCACCGAACCGAGCGAGGCCTGGCGGTTCTGCGAGGAGATGGCCGCGACCACCTCGTTAGCGTCCATATTCTGGGCGGCCATCCGGTCGGGGTCCAGCCAGATGCGCATGGCCACCTTCGCGCCATAGACATCCGCGCCACCCACGCCGGGCACACGCAGAATGGTGTCACGAATATTGGAGAAGAGGAAGTCGGTGATCTGCAGCTTGTTGAGCGCACCCGAGGGCGAGCGGAAGGCGATAAAGCCGAGCATCGAGGAGGCGCGCGAGCTCACCGAGACGCCCTGCTTGGTCACTTCCACCGGGAGCTTCGGCTCGGCACGCGCCACGCGGTTCTGCACGCGCACCATACTCATATCGCGATCTGCGCCCACCGCGAAGGTGACCGTCAAGGTGTAGCGCCCGTTGTCGGTGCACTCGGAGGACATGTAGATCATATCCTCCACCCCGTTGACCTCCGACTCAATCGGAATCGCCACCGTGTTCGCCAGGTCCACGGCATTAGCGCCCGGATAGGTGCAGCTCACCTGCACCGTCGGCGGTGCCACCTCGGGATACTGCTCAATGGGCAGCGACTTAATGGCCAGCGCGCCCACCAGCGTCATCACAATAGCGATGACGAAGGCGAAGCGCGGCCGGTTCACAAAGATGCGCGAGAAGATGGACTTCGTCGGCAACTCCTTGAGCGCCTCTTGGATCACCCGGCGCTCGTTTGCCTCGATCTCCTCGAGGCTCATCTTCCGTTCTTCTGCCATAACCGAAAACTCCTTCTACCGGCAACAGCGCTTACTTCGCGGCCACGGGGAGGGAGACCTCCTCCGTCGCGCTCTGCTTCACTGCCGGGTTGACCACATTCAGCTTGGCGCCGTCCGAGACGTTCACCACGCCCTCGGTAATCACCTCTTCGCCCTCGTCCAACCCCTCGAGGATGGCGATGTAGCCGCCCTGCGTTTCGCCGAGCTTGACAATGCGCCGCACGGCCGTGCCGTTCACGTTCAGGTAGACGTAGTCGCCCGTGGCATTGGCCAACACCGCACCGGTGGGCACCGCAATGACCGCCTTGGGCTCAGCCTCGCTCAAGAGCACCGTCACATAGCCATTGGAGACCAGGAACTGCTTGGGGTTCGCGAAGCGGTAGCGGATGGCCAGGGTGGCCGTGGCGCTGTCGATTTCGTTGCTCACGAAGTCCGCCTCGCCATTGTGCTCGTAGATCGAGCCATCGGGCAGACGCAGCTGGGCGCGGATGGCCTCAACCTTCCCCTCGGCCTCAATCACGCGCCGCCCCTGCAAGAGCTCCTTGTCGGGAATGGAGAAGACCACGCGCACCGGATCGGTCTGCACAATGCGCGCCAGCGAGCCCATCGAGGGGGCCACATAGTCGCCCTTCTTGAGCAGGCTCTTGCCGATGCGCCCGGAGATGGGGGCGGTGATGCGGGTGTAGCCCAGGTTGATCTCCGCGCTCTTGAGGTCCGCCTCGCACTGGGCAATCGCCGCGCGCGCCTCGAGCATCGTGGCGTAAGCTTGGTCAATCTCCGCCTCGGTCACCGAGCGCTTATCCACCGCGCTGATACGCGCATAGTAGCGATCGGCATTCTCGCTGGAGGCTTTCGCCTTCTCCAGGGCCGCCTTCGCCTGGGCCACGCGCGCCTCATAGACCCGCGGATCGATGAGGAAGAGCAGGTCGCCAGCCTTGACCATCGAGCCTTCGGTGAAGGCCACCTCGGCAATCGTGCCATCAATCTGCGCGCGCAGGTCGGTCTTCTCAATGGGCTCGACGTGGCCCATAAACTCCTGGGGCGGATTCATCGCGCGCTTGGAGGCCTTCGTGGTCTCCACCGTGACCGGGCGGCCCATCATCATCGCTTGCTGCTGGGCGGCCTGTGCGGCGGCGGCCTTGGTGGCCTGGCGCGCGGTGTAAATCTGGCTCACATACCACCCCAACGCGAAGGCCGCGCCCACACTCAACAGCAGCCCCAACGTGCCGGCCGCAGCCGCCGCACCGCGAGAAGGCGTTGCCACCTGTTCAGTCGTTTCCGTTGCTTCAGTCATCTGATGTCCTCCTGATACCATTTAGGATAAAGTCCAATCCCGCCTCCAGCGTCGGGCGCAGTGCCAACTGCTCCGAACGCGCTTGCGGCTTGTGCAACCACGCCTCCCGGTGCAACCCGAAGAAGCACGAACTCAACAACGCGGCGATCTGCGACCCCGAAAGCGGGGAGGCAATCTCGCCCAAATCCTTCAGCCGCTCCATGCACGCCACCAGGCGGTCATACGGGTCGGCCACCATCAGCGCATCCAACTTCTTGCGCAGCTTCGTCTTCAGCGCCTCGCTCCACTCCACGCGGCTCATCACAAAGATTAAAAACTGTCGGTGCTGGCGGTTCGTTGCGAGCACATCGGCCCACGCCAAGAAGGCCGCACGCACCTCCTCAAGCGTCGTTGCCCCCTCCAACGGCTTGAACGGGTCGAACGATTCCTGCAACCACGCCAGCAACGCGGCCAACAGGTCCTCTTTCGTCTTGAAGTGCCAGAAGATGGCGCCCTTGGTCAGGTGAATCTTCTTGGCGATATCATTAAAGGTCGTCAGCGCATATCCACGCTTGGAAAAGCTCTCCAACGCCACCCGCAGGATGGTGTTTCGCGTCTCCAAAGCCTCTTCTTTTGTTCTGCGCACGGCACTCCTTTTCAAAAAACGCCGCCCATTATACAAACCGTCAGGCTAGTAAGCAAGCACTTTTTCGCGTCCTTTCGCCGCGGAAGCCTGCGTGAAATGCCCACGGCTCAGGGGGTTCTGCGGGATTGCCCCACCCGCTCTCCGGGGCCATGGGGGGATTGGGGCGCAGTGGATGGGGGTGGGGCGAGGCCTAAGGGGTGGTTGTTGACGCTGCGCGTAAGGCGGGCGCTTCGGGGTCCTCGGGGGAAGTGGCCTGGAGGCGTTTGTGGAGTTGCTTGGGGGTGACAACGCCGAGGGATTTGAGGCTTTCGAGCTGTTTGATGACGTTGCCGCGGCCGGAGGAGAGTTGTTTATGGGCGGTGTCGTAGGCGGCTTTGGCTTTGTCGAGTTGCTCGCCGAGGGCGGCAAAGGTGTCGGTGAAGGAGGCGAACTTCTCGTAGAGCTTGGTGGCTGCGGAGATGATTTGCTCGGCCTTCTCGCTTTGGGCTTCGCGCGAACGGAGGAGCGTGGCGATTTGCAGGCAGAGGAGGAGTGTGGTGGGGTTGACGATGATGACGCGGCGCCGGAAGGCTTCGGTGACGAGTTGGCGATCGTGCTCCATCGCCAGGAGGTAGCTTCCTTCGTTGGGAATGAACATGAGAATGTAGTTCTGCGCCCCTTTGATTTTGCCGGGGTAATCCTTGTCGGCCAGTTCTTTGACATGCGCACGCACGGAGGCGATATGGTCGGCAATGGCCTTTTGCCGCGCAGGTTCATCGGTTGCAGCCATATAGTTGGCATAGGCGGTGATGGAGACCTTGGAATCGACCAGGAGGACTTCGCCGTGGGGCAGGAGGATCTCCACATCGGGGATGAGGCGTTGCCCGGTTTCGTCGAGTTCCTGAGCTTGGAGGCGGTAGTCGATGTTCTCGGTTAATCCGGCGGCGGCAAGGAGGTTCTCGAGGATCATCTCGCCCCAGTTGCCCTGCGTTTTGGCCTCGGATTTGAGGGCCTTGGTAAGGGCCTCGGCATCGGCGCTGATTTGCAGGGTCTGCCGCTGGAGGCGTTCAAGGGCCTCTTCAAAGCTCGCCTTATTGGTCACCTGTTGATCGCGATTGGCTTCAAAGGCCTTCCGGAAGGCCTCAAGTTGCGCGCCCAAGGGCTCCAACAGCACCTTGAAACGCGTCCGGTTATCCTCGGCCAGACCGGCGCGCGAGGCTTCGAGCTGCCGGGTGGCGAGGTTGGTAAACTGCTCGCGGAGCGCCTTGAGCGAGGCCTGGAGCGTGGCCTGCTGTTCGGTGCGGGTTTGGCTGGCGAGGCGTTCGCGCTCGGCGAGGGTAATCTCCGCGCGCTCCGCCCGCTGCCGCTGGGCCTGCGCCTCCGTTCGCGCCACGCGGCAGGTCTGCGCGAGGTGCCACGCCCAGAGGCCCAAGCCCGCCGCCGCCACCACCGCGCCCGTCAATAACACGACTAAAACCTGCATCTTGCCTCGCTTTCCAGTCCGCCGTGGACCGCTGCGCGCAAGTATAACAGATTTGCACGGGCGGGAGATGTGGTATAATCGCGGGTATGAATAGGATGCAGACGCGTTGGTGCCTGGCGGTTGCGCTGGGCGTGGTGTTGGCGGGAGTGGGTTTTTGCGCGCCGTTGCCGCAGGGGCTGTCCGCGGCAGATCAGGCGAAGTTGGCCAAGATTGCCGCCGTTCGGCCGACGCCGCAGCAGGCGGCTTGGCAGCGGTTCGAGCTGACCGCCTTCTTCCACTTTGGGATGAATACCTACACTGGCCGCGAGTGGGGCGATGGCAAGGAGGATCCCAAGCAGTTCAACCCCACCTCGCTCGATTGCCGGCAGTGGATCCGCGCGGCGAAGGCGGCGGGGATTAAGTTGGCCATTCTGACGGCGAAGCATCACGATGGCTTCTGCCTGTGGCCGAGCAAGTTGACGAAGCATACGGTGGCCGCCTCGCCGTGGCGGCGGGGGCGGGGCGATGTCTGCCGCGAGTTTGTGGCGGCGTGCAAGGCCGAGGGGATGCGCGTGGGGATGTACCTCTCGCCGTGGGATCGCCACGAGCCGAGCTATGGCACGCCGGCCTACAACGACTTCTTTGTGGGGCAGCTCAACGAACTCTTCGATAACTATGGCCCCATCGACGAGATTTGGTTCGATGGCGCTTGCGGCGAGGGGCCCAACGGTAAGCGCCAGGAGTATGACTGGAACCGCTACTACGCCACCATCCGCAAGCGCAACCCCAAGTGCGTCATCGCCGTCTCGGGGCCGGATGTGCGCTGGGTGGGCAATGAGTCTGGCCTGGCGCGCGAGAGCGAGTGGAGCGTGGTGCCGGCCGCGGCGATGAATAACGATGCCGTGCGCGAGAACTTCGAGAACTACCACTTCGAGGGCACCGACGTCACCAAGATGGCCGAACAGCAGGCCGCGATGGCCAAGCCGGTCATCGACGCGCAGTCCAAGACCCTCGGCTCGCTCAAGGAGGTGCTCGCCGCCGACCACTGGGTCTGGTATCCGGCCGAGTGCGACGTCTCTATCCGCCCGGGCTGGTTCTATCACCCGGAGCAGGATGGCCAGGTCAAGACCCCCGAACAGCTGATGAGCCTCTACGATCGTTCGGTCGGCCGCAACGCCGTCCTGCTGCTCAATATCCCCCCGATGCCCAACGGCAAGGTTCACGCCACGGATGTCGAGCACCTGCGCGCCTTCGGGCGGGCCGTGCGCGCCACCTTCGGGCGCAACCTCCTCGGCCGCGTCCGCCCCGGGCAGCTGGAGGTCAAGCCCGCCCAGCCGATCGCCTTCGACACCGTGATGGTGCAGGAGGATATCACCAAGGGCCAACTGGTCGAGCGCTTCCACGTCGAGGCCATCCTCCACGGCAAGCAGGAGTGGGAGACCATCGCCACCTCCACCACCATCGGCCACAAGCGCATTATCCGCCTGCCCCAGTCCGTCACCGCCAAGGCCGTCCGCATCGTCATCGACGAAGCCCGCGCCGAGCCCAATATCCTCTCCTTCTCCGTCCACCGCGCCACGATGCGCTAAGGCTCGCTACGCTCGCGTGAGGTGGCGGTTGCACCGCCGTGAGGTGCGCCTGGCGGCGCGCGAGGAGGCCCTCCGGGCCGCGAGAAGCGGTGAAGCGAGAGGCAAGAGGGCAGATGACAGAGGCTTGGGGGCCCGCCCCCAAACCCCGGGCAGGGCTCACTCGCCCTGCACCTCGGGAGCGTGGGACGCTCCACCCCGGCCGAAGCGCCCTCCGGACACTTCGGCAATAAGGCAACGAAGCGTTATTATGCGTTGAGGTATGAGACAGACTATGCAAGCATTTGTCAGAGGCGTAGCTTCGTGTTTGAGAGTGAAGTTGCATATCCCTCGGCGTGACTATGTGCCATTTGAGACTATTCAGGCAATGTTGCGTCCAGAGGAGACGGAACATCGTGTGGCAGATGCCTTTTGGTGTGCCATAAGCCACTTTCCGCTGCCAGGGAAAGAACGCTAACCGCTAATCGCTAACGGCTAACTGCTAGTCGCTACTCCTCAAAAGCTTCAATGAGGTCGAGGAGGGCGTCGCCGTATTTGGCGAGTTTGCGGTCGCCGAGGCCGGGGATGAGTTCGAGTTCGGCGGGGGTGGTGGGGCGCTTGCGGGCGAGTTCGGCGATGGTTTTGTTGTTGAGGACCATATAGGCGGGCAGGCCGCGACGGTCGGCTTCCTCGCGGACCCAGTGGCGCAGGGCGGTGGCGAGGCCACCCTCGGCGGGGCGGGTGCGGGAACGCGGGGAGGCGGGTTCGCCGGAGGGGGAGGGGAAGCGGCTGGGGGCGTCGGCCCGTTTGGGTCTGGCGCGGAAGGTGGCGATGGGGGCGGGGTCTGTTTTGGCGAAGACGAGGTCGTATCCGGCAGGGGTGAGGGTCATGCCGGCGAGGTAGCCATCCATTTCGAGGGCTTCAAGGTCGCGGAGGATGGCATCGATGGATTGCTCGGAGAGGAGGCCGAAGGTGGAGAGGTCGGTCCACGGGGCGGGGGCGGTGCCGCGGAGGATGGCGGCAGCGAGGGGGTAATCACCTTGGCCGTGCATGCGGGCGATGCAGGAGAGCTCTTTGCGCAGACGCAGGAGGGTGGCGGCAGAGGGGGGGACGCGGGGGGGAAAGGCGGCGAGGGGGTGGCAATGATCGCACTTGGCGCAACGCTTGGGGAGGGCGGCGGTCTCTTCACCGAAGTAGGCGAGGAGGAAGCGGTGGCGGCAGACGCGGGCATCGATATAGCCGAGCATCTCTTGGAGGCGGTCGCGGTCGGCCTCCTCCTTGCGCTGGAGGCTGGTGCAGATGCGCTCGAGGGCGGTGCGGTCTGGCTCTTGGGGGACGGAGATGATGGAGTAGGGCGTGCCGACTTGGCGGCGGCGGGAGATGAGGCCGTGGCGCTCGAAGAGGGCGAAGAGGTTGCGCACGGAGACGGCCGAGGAGAGCCCGGCGAGTTCGGCCCAGCCTTCGGGGTCGTGACTGGCTTCGCCGTGCTCGCCCTGGGCGCAGGCGTTGCGGATGGCGGCGTAGAGCTCGTAGACGTGGCTGGGGGGCGGGGTGGTGCTGGCGATGAAGAACTCCTGGGTGCGGACATCGGCGTAGTTGAAGAGGAGTTCGCACCAGGCGTAGTGGCCATCGCGTCCGGCGCGGCCGACCTCTTGGTAGTAGGCTTCCAGACTGCCGGGGACATCCCAGTGGATGACGAAGCGGATGTCCTGGCGGTCGACCCCCATCCCGAAGGCGTTGGTGGCCACCACCACGGGCGCTTCGCCGCGCATAAAGGCCTCTTGGACGCGGCTGCGCTCGTCATCGGCCATGCCGCCGCTGTAGGCCAGGGCCTTGACGCCGTTTTCCGCGAGCAGACCGCGGACGCGTTCGACCATCTTGCGCGTGGCGCAGTAGAGGATGCCGGTGCGGAAGAACTCGATCACCTGCAGGCAGCGCTCGAGCTTTTCGCCGTGGGTGCGCACGCGGGTGACATTGAGCGAGAGGTTGGGGCGCTCAAAGCCGGTGACGACAATGGCCGGCTCGGGGCGGCCGCCCTGGCCGAGGCGCAGGTGGGCAGCGATGTCGCGGCGGACGGCATCGGTGGCGGTGGCGGTGACGGCGATGAGGCGGACGGCGGGGGGCAGGGTGGAGACCACTTCGCCCAGGTGCAGGTAGTCGGGACGGAAGTCGTGGCCCCAGGTGCTGATGCAGTGGGCCTCGTCAACCGCGAGCATCGCCAGGGGCATTTCGCGGAAGGTTTCGAGGAAGCGCGGGTTGCGGAAGCGCTCGGGGGCCACATAGACAAGCTTGTAGCGCCCCAGGCGCATGCCCGCCAGGCGGCGAGTGGTCTCCTCGGTGGAGAGGGTGGAGTTGAGGAAGGTGGCCGGAATGCGGCGGGCGACGAGGGCGTCGACCTGGTCCTTCATCAGTGCGATGAGCGGGGAGACGACCAGGGTGCAGCCCTCCATCATCAGCGCCGGGAGCTGGAAGCAGAGGCTCTTGCCCGAGCCGGTGGGCATTACGAGGAGCGCATCGCCGCCCTCTAGGACGCGGCGAATAACCTGTTCCTGCCCGGGGCGAAAGGCCCCAAAGCCGAACCAGCGTTGCAGCGCTTGAAGGAGCGAGTCGCTCAAGGCTGCTGCAGTTGGAAGTACTCTTCGCGCGCCTTCTGGAAGAGGGCGTTGTAAACCTCGGGCGTGCCGAGGCCGGATTTGAAGGTCAGTTGGACGCCATCGGGGCCCATCACCACGATGTAGGGATAGTAGCGGCCATCATCTTCCACAAAGAAGGTCTCCTCGAAGACGGCGCGCGTCTCGGCATCATCGCAGGAGGTATCGGCGTAGAGGAAGTCTGCGGGCATCTTGATGCGCCCATCGCCGAGCATATTCCAGACCTTCTGGCAGTTGGTGCAGTTTTCGCGGCCATACTGGACCAGGAGGAACTTCTTCTCCGCCTTGGCCTTGGCGATGGCTTTGGCCAGGTCGTGCTCGCCCTTGGGTTTGACCACCTTAATCTGCTCGCAGCCCTTGGGCGTGGGGACGGTGGAGGGGGCGAAGCCCTTCTCGCCTTCGGCGGCGGTGAGGCTGACGGCGATGGCCAGGCAGCTCAGAAGCATAAACCAGGATTTCATTGGATGCGTTCCTTTCAATAGCAGTGCGCACGGGGCGCGTTAGAGGGCAAAGGGGTCGGGAAAGAGGGCGCCGAGGGTGGTGCGGGTGACGGGGGCAGCCGCATCTAACGCGCCCAGCGCGATGGGCATCTTCGGCGAACAGAACTCGGCGAGGACCTGCCGGCAGGCGCCGCAGGGCGGCACCGGGCGCTCGGCCGCCAGGGCCAAGGCCGTGAAGCGGCGGCAGCCTTCGGCGATGGCGTGGAAGCAGGCGTTGCGTTCGGCACAGACCGTGAGGCTGTAGGAGGCGTTCTCCACATTGCAGCCGGTGTAGATGCGGCCATCCTCGCCCAAGAGCGCGGCCCCAACGCGGAAGTGCGAGTAGGGCGCGTAGGCCTTGAGCGCGGCCTGACGGGCGGCGGCGAGGAGGGCGGTTTCGGTGGGGGCGGTCTCGGGCATCGGCGGGGTCTCCGGGTTACTCGTGGCGCAGGGCATCGATGGGATTCAGGCGGCTGGCGCGCCAGGCGGGATAGAAGCCGAAGGCCACGCCGATAATCGCCGAGATGCCCGCCGAGATGAGAATGGCATTGAGCGAAACTTGCACCGGCCAATGGAGGACCTGCGCAATCACCAGCGAGGCGCAGCGCCCCACGCCAATCCCCACCAGCCCGCCCAAGATGCAGAGGAGGACCGACTCGGTGAGGAACTGCGAGAGGATGCGGCTGCCGCGCGCGCCCACGGCCATCCGCAGGCCAATTTCGCGCGTGCGCTCGGTCACGCTCACCAGCATAATGTTCATAATCCCCACGCCGCCGACCACGAGCGAGAGCATCGCCACGATGAGCAGCAGCGTGGTCATCAACCCACTGGTGGCGGTCATCGTCTTGAGCATCTCGGACATATCGCGGATGGAGAAGTCGTCCTCCGCGCCGGGGGCGATGTTGTGGCGGCGGCGCAGCACTGCGCAGATCTGCGCCATCGCGTCGGGCACCTGTTCGGGGGTCTTGGCCGAGACGGTGATCTGGTCGATATTGTTAAAGCGCACGGGCAGGGGATAGTTCTGCGCCTGAACCGAGTCGCGCGCGGGGTAGGTGGAGGTGGAGCTTTCGGGGTAGACATCGCTGGTCGAGGAGGTGGTGGAGGTGGAGGATGCGGAGCCCGAGGCGCCGGTGGCCGAGGAGCCCGAGCGCGAGAGGCGGCTGCGCATCGTCTTCCAGGGCACGATGACCGTGTCGTCCTGGTCCATCCCCATCATATTGGCCCCTTTGCGCGGCAGCACGCCGATAATGCGGAAGAGGACGTTGTTCAGGCGCAGGTCTTGGCCAACGGCCTCCTGCCCCGGGAAGAGCTCGTTCTTGACCGTCTGCCCAATCACGCAGACACAGGCGGAGACGTCCACCTCGCGCTTGGTGAAGTAGCGTCCGCTCTCGGGGCTGCCCCACGATTGCACGGTGAAGTAATCCTCATTGCCTGAGTAGACCGTGAAGGGGGTCCAGTTCCGGTTGCCGGCGATGGCCTGAATGCCGCGGCGCGAGAGCGAGGGGGTGACGGCCTCGACCGAGAGGCACTCGGCGGCGATGGCCTGGCAATCTTCTTCCGTGAGCGTGACCGTGCCGCCCGAGCCCGAGCTGATGCCCGCGGTCTTGACGGCCGAGGGCCAAATCATCATCACATTGGTGCCCATATTCGAGATGGAGCGCTTGATGGATTGCGAGGCGCCCGCGCCAATCTCCATCATCGTAATCACCACCGCCACGCCAATCACGATGCCCAGCATCGTCAGGAGCGAGCGCAGAATGTTGCGCTTGAGTGAAACGAAGGCCGCTAGGATTTGCTTGATCATTGGCGTGCTCCTCCCTTAGCGCTCGTTGTAGGTGCCGCCGACCACCAGGCCGTCCTTAATATGGTAGGCCTCCTTGGCGAAGGCGCCGACCTCCGGCGAGTGGGTGACGAGCACGATGGTAATCCCCTCCTGCTCGTTCAGCTCCTGGAACATCCGCAGCACCTCCTCGGAGGTCTTGGAATCGAGGTTCCCGGTCGGCTCATCGGCAAAGAGAATCTTGGGGCGGTTGACCAGCGCCCGGGCAATCGCCACGCGCTGCTGCTGCCCGCCGGACATCTGCGAGGGCTGGTGCTCCATTCGCTCGCCCAACCCCACGCGCGTGAGCAGGTGCTCGGCCCAGGCGCGCTCCTCGCGGGCGCTCTTGCGGTTGCGGGCATATTCCAGGGGCATTAGCACGTTCTTCAAGGCCGACGTGCGCGCCAGGAGGTTGAAGTTCTGGAAGACAAAGCCGATGCGCTCATTACGCAGATCCGCGCGCGCATTGGCCGAGAGGGTCGTCACATCGCGCCCGTCGAGCAGGTATTGTCCGCCCGAGGAGGTATCTAGAAAGCCCAGGATATTCATCAAGGTGGACTTCCCGCCGCCCGAGGGGCCCATCAGCGCCAGCAGCGTCCCCTCGCGGATGACCATATTGATGCCCTTGAGCACCGGCACATCCACATCCCCAAGACGGTAGGTCTTGCGCAGATCCTTGAGCTCAATGAGCACGCGCCCGGGGGCTGCCGGGCCGGGAGAGGGGGTGGGGGAGGGCGTGACCATCGCGTCTCTCCGCTTAGGGCCGGGGCGGGGGATTGTTCTTCTTCCCCCACTTCGGCGGCTTGGGCATAAAGGGATTTTCGCCGGCGGCGGAGGCCTGCGCCACCTCGATGGCCGTTAAGGTGCCGGTAATCACCGTGTCGCCCGGCTCCAACGCCTCGCAGAGGATGGCCGTATTCACATCATCGCTCACCCCCGCCTGGACCGCCATCGCCACCGGCTTGCCGGCTTCATCTTGCACAAAGAGATAATCCTTCCCCGCGAGTTCGGCCGGCTCCTGCCACCCCTCCGGTCGCCACCGCAGCGCCGTCACCGGCACCAAGAGCGACTCGGCCGGCGACTCGGCCAAGATGAAGGAGACATTCGCCGTCAGGTAGGGCAGGAGCAGGTTCCCGGGGTTCTCGGTGGTCACCTCCACCGTGTAGGTGACCACGTTGGAGGTCATCGACGCATTTAGCCGCACGCGCCCGACCTTCCCCATAAAGGTCTTGCCCGCGAAGGCATCCACCGTAAAGCGCACCGCCTGCCCCACCTGAATCGAGCCAATATCCGCCTCGTTAACCGGCACCCAAATCTCAATCTTCCCCAGGTCCTTCGCCACCAGGAAGAGCGAGGGCGTGCTCATCGAAGCGGTCACCGTCTGCCCAATATTCACGCGCCGATCGATGATAATCCCATCGACCGTCGAGAGAATATCGCAGTACGACAGGTTCCGCTCGGCCTTCTCCAGCTGCGCCTGCGCCTGCTCAATCGCCGCCTCCGCCTGCTTCACCGAAGCTTCCCCCACATCCAAGTTCGCCTCCGCCGTCTCGTAGGCGCTCTGATAGGCATCGTAATCCTTCTGCGAGAGCGCGTCCCCCACACCCAACGCCTGCGCGCGCTTCCAATCCCGCTCAGCCTGACGCAACTTCGCGCCGAACTGCACCACATCGGCCTTCGCCCCGGCCAACTGCGCCTGCGCCGTCGTCAGGTTCGCCTTGGCAATCGTCACCTCGGCCTTGTAGGTGACGTCATCAATCCGCGCGAGCAGCTGCCCCTTCTTCACCTCCGAGCAATAATCCACCTCGCGCCCGGCAGTGTCGACCCCAAAGGCCATAATCTGCCCGGTAATCTGCGCGCCAATATCAATCAAATCCTCCGGTTCAATCGTCCCCGTCGCGCGAATCGTCTGCGTCACCTGCCCGCGCGTCAGCTCTGCCGTCTTGTAGGCAATCGATGCCACCTGCTCCTGCGGCCGCGACCAATACCACCACGCCCCGCCGCCAATCGCCGCCAGCACCAATAACAAGCCAATACCCTTTTTCATCGGCAGAGCCTCCAATTCCAAATAAACCCAAATCACCCCCATTATACAACCACACACTCGCATTTTCCAGCAGAAAACGCCTCCCCCTCGGGCAGGTTGACCTCGCACCTCGGGCGGGTTCGCCTCGCACCTCGGGCGGGTTGACCTCGCACCTCGGGCGGGTTGACCTCCGACCTCGGGCGGGTTCGCCTCGCACCTCGGGCGGGTTGACCTCCGACCTCGGGCGGGTCCGCCTCTCACCGTTCACTGTTCACCGTTCACCGTTCACGGGCGCGCAGCGCCCTCGGGCGGGTTCATTTTTGGCTTGGGAGAGCCCGAGGTATGAAATGGTCCTAAAAGCACATTAGCCTCTCCGTCGCGGCACGCGCGCTGTCCGCTGTCGGCTGTCGGCTGTCCGCTAGGGCGCTCTGTGCCCGCAACTGTTCACCGTTCACCGTTCACGGGCGCGCAGCGCCCACTGTCCGCTGTCGGCTGTCGGCTGTCCGCTTGGGCGCCCTGCGCCCACTGTCCGCTGTCGGCTGTCAGCTAGGGGCGTAGCCCCCTCGCCCCAAAAATAGTTGCAAAATCTGCTTGACACGGGGGGGGGTAGAAATGCTAGACTAGCCTCGTCAAGTGGGAGAAGGGCCCCAAACGCCCTTCGCCAAATATGAAGGAAAGGATTGAGAAATGAGAACGATAACACGCTTGGCGCTCGCGGCCCTCGCGGCTGTATGCGCCTCATCCACCCTCGTCGCCGCCCCTGCGGCCTCGTGGACAAACTTCGGCGGTGGCATCACGAATGACGATGGCACCATTACTTATTATGGCGGGAATACTGCCTATGCGGCGACGGCTCACGGTTCGCGGCAGACGGACGGTTCGGTGCTCTTGACGGAGGGTGGAATTGAGATTGTTTTACCCAGCGCGCAGGCCCAGGTTTCGGTGATTGTGGATATGTCCGCGCCGCCGGAGACTGGCGATTACGATATCCTCGCGGTGGACACGGGCACCTACACAATGGCGGCGCGCTCAAAGAGTCGCACGCTTAACCTGCTGTATATCACCAACTCAAATAGCAATGAAACCGACCGAACCTCCAATGGTGGCACAGCCGTGTGGGGTGATGCCGAGCGTCGTTGGGTGACGATGACGCACCAGAACAATCTAAATGGCACATCAGTCTACCTTGATGATGCCGCAGCAGCTCCAAATGATTCGGGGCTACGTTGGAGTTCTCAATCGATTAGTAAGGTTAAGATTGGCGCGGCAGGGCAGAAGATCTACGCCATCTACCTCTATACCACACGCTTGACTCAAGCAGACATCGCGACGGCGCGTGCGGAGAATACGGCCGCGTTGGCGGTGCCGCTGAGCTTCACCTTCTCGCGGGCCGGGTTGACATCTGCCGGCAATACGATGGAGGTGCTGCAGGTGGGCGGTGGCGCAGCGAAGGGCTTGACCTTCACGGCCACATTGGGCACAAATGCCACGCGCGTGACGGAGGGGAGTGAAACCGATGAAACGGCCTTCTTCAAGTCGGTAACCTCAGGCTCCACACTCCTGACAACGAATGGTTACCCGATGGTGCAGTGCAAGTTTTCAACAACGGGTTCAAAAGACAACGAGGGCTGGAGCATCTATCTGCCCTTCACGCCGAGCGCGGAAACAACCGTTACGCGCGTCTGCCCGCAACTCTTTGCCGTGAACGCCTCGGGTAACGTGCAGAGCGACTCCAAGGTCTTTGGCTACACGGTGACGCTCTATTCCGGTTCGGTCGACGAGACCACGGTCTCCTCTGCGACAGCCCTTGCCACCGCGACGGGCACCACGGACTCACTCACCCAGACCTTGGTCAACACCCAAGCGGCGGCCTTTGCCGATAAGGTGACTTTGAATGCCGACACGGCCTACACGATGAAACTGGCGGTGAGCGATAGCAGCACCGGCGGCGGGTCCTATTCGGGCATCGGTGGGGTGGTATTTTCCTCGGTTATTGGCCGCACCGTGAGCGGCGAGGGCACCTGGAGCAATGACTGGACAGCCGGCAGCGCGCCCGCCGATGGCAGTGCCGTCGAGCTCACCGTCTCCGACGCGGCCACCCTCTCGATGGATGCAGCCGCTTCGCTCTCTTCGCTCACCGTCCTCGACGGCTCTGCCGACAGTTCCGCTTCGCTGACCTTCTCCGGAGAGCAGAGCCTCACCTCCTCGGCCACCACCCTCAACGTCTCCACCGACGTTTCCGCCATCACGGCCAGCCTCGGTGCCGTGACCCTCGCTGGGGGTAAGACGCTGACGGTGGGCAAATCCAGTTCGATTGTCTCGCTCTCCGGTACGGGCGGCACGGTGTCGGTGGATGCCACGGCCGAGTCGATTGCCTACGACGCGACCGCCACGATGCTTGAAATCTATCGCACCTACGGTGGCAAGGTCATCTTTAAGGGCGCGAATGCCAATGGCGTGACGCTTCCGTATGCTATCGGCAAGGGCACGATGGCGGCTAAGTTCGCTTTCGATGGCGGCACGCACACCTTCCAGTATGGCGTGAATAGTAGCCAGGTCCTCTTTGGGCCGCAGGGAACCGACGCTGACCCGACCCTCGATATCTTGGATGGGGCAACGCTGAACTTCTGCACGAAAGACCTCTCTGGATGGACTCCCCAAACCAATGCGGAAAAGGTGATTCTGCGCGTGCGAGCGGGAAGCACCCTGAACTTCACGCAATACAGTTCGAACACGGCCTACTTCAATAACCGCATTGTGTTGGACAACAACGCAACCGTGAACATCCAAAACACCAATGGTAACTTCCGGGTGAACGGGGGCGTGCGCGCTGAGGGGACGGCCCAACTGGCGATGTTGGGCGGCGAGACTGAGACTGCAGCCGATGTGACGGGCAACAACATTACCTTGGCCTCGGATCAAACACCCAAGGGCATGGGTGTCTCGGTGGGCGAGAATGCCACGCTGACGATTGCGAATGCCATCGTTGGCAACTCAGGGTGCACCTTCGCCAAGTATGGCGCAGGCACGTTGGTGTTGAGTGGAACCTTTACAGCCTCGCCAATTACCGTGGCTGCCGGCGTGCTTGGCTTCTCGGTGGCGAGTGGCGAGCGGACGGTGGGGGTTAACATCTCCGGTTCTGGCACGGTGAAGAAACTCGGTGCGGGCACGCTCTCCTTGACGGGGACGGTCTCTACGCCGGTGGAAGTGGCCGAGGGTACGCTTGACCTGGGCACGCAGCGTTCATTGACGCTTGGCGGCATTGCCGAAGGGGCCACCCTCAAGTTGACGGCCACCGATGTTGAACTCGCCAATTGCGCCATTACCTTCTCGACCACGATGGGGACCGCGCCGGCGAAGGAACGCTTCACGGTGGTCAAGGCTGACGGTACGGCAGTGACCCTGACGGCCGAACCGACGGTCGCGGATGGCACCTTGACGGTCACGTTGCCGCAGTCGGGCGGGATGATTACCGCGACTGGTAACTGGAGCGAGGCGGGCGTCTCGGGGGAGACGGTGGTCTATGTGCGCGGCGGCGAGAGTGCAGAATCGGCCATTACCGTGACCCTGGATGCGGACCTCTCGGGTTACACGCAGATTGCCGTCATTGGCCATGTGAAGTTCGTCACCACGGAAACTCAGGCGACCCTGCCCACGACGATTGCGCTGGAGAGCGGCACGGTCCTGACGGTCACCGCGAGCTTCTCGGGGGCCTACACCATCCCCAGCGGTGCCACGGTCGTGCTCGATGGCACCACGGCCATCACTTCGGCTAGCGCCCTGACGGTGAATGGCGCGCTCAAGACCCAGGGCACGGTCACCCTCTCCGGGGCGAATGCGGTTCCGGCGGGCGGCACGCTCACGGTCGAGACCGGCACGCTGACGCTAACGGCAAGCGATCGGAGTCTTGCAGGTACCGTCAATATTGCTGCGGGGGCCACTTTGGTCAATGTGACGGGCGATGCGCTGAAGTATGATGGCTCGCCGGTGGTGAATGTGCGCGGCACGCTCGACATGCGCTCGACGCGTTGGACGGTCGGTAGCGCCAACACGCTGAATGTCTACGCCGGAGCGACCATCCAGGGCGCGGGCGATTCGCATGGCGCCTTGGACTTCTACAACAGCGCCACGCACACGCTCAATGTGCCCAACGAGGGGGATGCCTCTCAGCCTGTCACCATTTCGGCCAAGCTGCGGTTGCGGCAGTCGGGCGTTACCCTCAAGTTCAATATCGCCCTTGGGAGTGCCAAGGTTAACCTCACGGGCATTGTGCGCGATGTCGGCAGCCTGGAGAAGGCCGGCTCGGGCTCTTCGCGCCTGATTCTCTCGGGCGAGAATAAGGTTTACACCGGCGCCACGACGGTCACAACTGGCTACTTGGACCTGGTGGGCGGGTGCACGCTCGCCACCTCTGGGGTGACGGTTGCCAGCGGCGCGGCGGTTACCTTCCAGGCCGACGACGCTTCCACCGAGACCACCTACACCACGCCCTTCGCCCTCACCGGGCGGATGGATAAGGAGGGCGCGCACAGCGTCATCCTCTCCGGGGCCATCACGGGCGCAGGGGCGGTGAATGTGAAGAACGGCGGCCTCACGCTCGATGCCTCGGCCGCCACGGCAGAGGCCCCGACTGCGGTGGCCAACCCGATTGCCGTGGGTCTGGATAGCGGCACCGCCGGCACGCTCACGGCTAAGGGCTTCCTTACCCTCTCGAATGCCTCCAATACGGTGAAGGCCACCGGCACGCTCGCCATCGCCTCGGGCACGACCGTCCTCACCACCGCGGGTTCCGCTGGCGGCATCAAGGGCAAGCTTGCCATCGCCTCGGGCGCAACGCTCCAGTGCGGCATCGATGATGCGCCGGATTACAACGGCTCCCCGAGCTTCGAGATTGCCGGTACCCTGGAGATCACCGGCACTGCCCGTTGGTCCATCCCCAGTGGAGCGACCGTCACCCTGCACGAGGGTGCCCTGCTGAAGGGCACGGGCCCCGAGAGTGGCAGTAACTACGCCTTCGACTTCTTCGATGGTGGTGCCATTACCGCTGATGGCAACGCGACCATTGAGGCCACTGTGGGAGCCCATAAAGCCGGCCAAACGCTGACACTCACCCAGACGGCTGAGACGATGACAACAATCACGGGCGAAGTGCGTAATTCGACGACCCTGAAGGCCGCCGGCACCGGAACGGTGGTCTACGCCCCTGCTGCTGGGGTGGCGGCCACCTCCTCGCCGTTGGTTGTGGATACAGGCGCGACCTTGCAACTCTTGCCCGCTGCCGCCTTCACCCTCAATGGCACGGTGACGGGGGCGGGGACGCTGATGGTTGGCAATGGCACGGCGGCGACGGCGGTAACGTTGGCGGTGGCGGGCAATGGCGCGAATGTCACGGTCTCGCCCAAGGCCTCGCTGACGGTGGCGACCGGCGCCGGAAGCGAGGACGCGAACAAGTCCTTCGCCGATGGGAAGACGGTCACGAATAATGGCACGCTAACGCTGACCTCTGGCTATGGCTACTTCAATATTGCCGGCACCGGCAAGACGGTGGTGCCTGGTAGCGACTTCCTCTTCGGGATTGGCGGCGCGAGTGCCGAGACGCCCTTCTCGAATGGTCTGGAGGTGCCCGCTTCGGCAAACTTCCGCATCCGCCCGTGGAATCGGAATTGGACGCTTATCGCCATGGGTACGGCGGCGGTGAATGGCTCGGTATCCGTGGATGGTGGCGATCACACGGTGACGCTCCAGATCGCGGCGGATACGACCCTCACAGGCTCGAGTACCTTCGCCATCCCGGTGGCCTTTGAGAATGCGGCCACGGCCACGATGGCTTCGGACGCGACCTTCACCTTCTCGAACGCCCTCACGGTGCCGAAGAATGTCACGCTTCCGGGCACGGTGACCCTGGGCGAGAATGCGGTGCTCTCCGGCGCGGGTGAACTTTCGGGCACGGTGACGCTGAGCGCGGGCGTGATTATCAACGCGACCGAGTCGACCGCCTCGGGCTATCTCAAGTTGACGGGCACGGTGACCTTGGGCGACACGCTGAAGGTCAGGGCCGCCAAGCTGACGAATGTGCTCGATGTGCCGACCGCTGCCGGGTTAGACCTCGCAAAGGTCTCGCTGACGGACGATAGCACCGTCCCGACAGGCGCCAAGCTGATGACCTCGGTCTTTACAACGGAAAGCACCTCGGTAACGACCCTGAAGTTCTTTGTCCCGCCGATGGTGCCGGAAGCGCCCGCCGAGAGTCCGCGCGAGGCTGACGTGGATACGCAGATTGCTCAGGCCGCAGAGACCTACGCCGGGTGGGGGATGGTCATCTCCGAGGTGACCGCAATCACCGGCACGGGCTCCGATGGCACCGGCACGCGCGAGATTAACGGGGCCTCGCTCTTCGAGAATGTCCTCACCCTGGCTCCTGCAGCAGTGAAGGATGATGGCACCTACACCGCCACGGCGACGGTTGCCTACGACTTCGGCTTAAGCGCGATGACGGTGAAGTCGGCGCAGTTGGGAAGTGACACCGCCGCGCGGAACTATGTGGTGCTTTGCGCGAAGGTCTCTAACGGCACCGACACGGGCGATAGCGCGGCAGACTATGGCACCACGACCACTGTCTCGCTCCTGCTCGGCGGCAAGGTCTGCGACGGCACCGCGGGGAATGGTCCTGCGGCGACGGAACTCACCGACGAACAGTTGACGGCCCTGGGCCTTACGCGCGGCAAGGGCGAGAAGTGGTTCGCCGTGCCGATGGCCGACTTGGCAACTGGCACGAGTGCCTTCACCGTGCGTGCTTCGCAGACGACCGCCACCCCTTAAACCATCTTTCATCCCTAACAATATATAATCCTCGGCCCCGCAGGCAACTGCGGGGCCCCTTTTTTCACGCCGAAACACACGCAGATTTAGCAACCACAAGTCCGAGCGAAGCGAAGGAGCTATGTCAACAAGCAACACAAAGGAACACAAAGAAAAGAAGCGCAAAGCACGCCGAGACGTACGCAGGAAGAGCAACCATAGAGAAGCGCAGGCACGCCGAAATACACGCAGATTTAGCAACCACAAGTCCGAGCGAAGCGAAGGAGCTATGTCAACAAGCAACACAAAGGAACACAAAGAAAAGAAGCGCAAAGCACGCCGAAATACACGCAGGATGAGCCGCTTGCGTGAGGGGTGGTTCTGTGGCGCGGCATATTTGCCGCGCAGCGAGCGTTCGCGAGCGCCCCTAGTCGCTGACGCGCGCCGCGCTAACGGCTAGCGGCTAACCCCGGGTTTTGCTATACTGCGCGGCGCAGTAGATTGGAGAAGCCTATGAGCCTTGAAGAGTTAAAGTACGGATCTGATGTATTTAATGAGCAGGCGATGCGCGAGTATCTGGCTAAGGATACGGTCGAGACGTTGTTGCATACGATGCGCGACCGCGCGCCGCTCGATCCTTCTATCGCCAACGAGGTGGCCCACGCCCTCAAGCAGTGGGGGATGGCGCGTGGGGCAACGCACTTTACGCATTGGTTCCAGCCGCTCACGGGCAGCACTGCCGAAAAGCACGATGCCTTCTACGAGCCGGCGGGGATGGCCGAGACCATTGCGCGCTTCTCGGGCAAGAACTTGATTATGGGCGAGCCGGATGCCTCGAGTTTCCCCTCGGGCGGGCTGCGCTGCACCTTCGAGGCGCGTGGCTACACGGCCTGGGATGTTACGAGTCCGGCCTTTATTAAGCGCCATAGCAACGGCGCCACGCTCTGCATCCCGACGGTCTTTTGCTCCTACACCGGCGAGGTGCTCGACAAGAAGACCCCGCTTCTGCGCTCGATGCAGGCGATGGACAAGGCGGTGCAGAAGTTGATGGCGTGCTTTGGCGAGACGGGCGGTCATGCGGATATTACCCTGGGCGCCGAGCAGGAGTACTTCTTGGTGGATAAGGCGCTCTGGGCCAAGCGTCCGGACCTGATGCAGTGCGGGCGGACCTTGGTGGGGGCGCCGCCGGCGCGCAGCCAGCTCTCCGAGGATCACTACTTTGGCTCCATCAAGCCGCGCGTGCTGGCCTTTATGGAGGAGGTGGAGCAGGAGCTTTGGCGCCTGGGCATTCCGGCCAAGACGCGCCACAATGAGACCGCGCCCGCGCAGTTCGAGCTCGCGCCGATGTTCGAGGAGCTCAACCTGGCCGTGGACCACAACATGCTCATTATGGAGACCTTGCGCAATGTGGCCGAGCGGCATGGGCTGGTCTGTTTGTTGCACGAGAAGCCCTTTGCATGGGTGAATGGCTCGGGCAAGCATAACAACTGGTCGGTGGCTTACAAGGGGCGCAATCTGCTCGATCCCGGGAGCAATCCGCAGGAGAACGCGATCTTCCTGGCGGTGCTCGCTTCGGTGGTGCGCGCGGTGGATTTGCACGCCGATGTGCTGCGCGCGGCCACGGCCTCGCTGGGGAACGATTGCCGCCTGGGGGCGCTGGAGGCGCCGCCGGCAATTGTCTCGATTTTCCTGGGCGATGAGCTGACTGGGGTGATTCGCCGGCTGGAGCAGGGGGGCGGCGAGGCCACGCGCGGCCGGGCCGAGAAGTTGCGCATCGGCGTGGATACGCTCCCGCCGATCCCGCGCGACACCTCCGACCGTAACCGCACTTCGCCCTTCGCCTTCACCGGCAACAAGTTCGAGTTCCGCGCGCCGGGTTCGAGCCAGAACTGCTCGGGCGTGTGCATGGTGCTCAACACGATGGTAGCCGAATCGATGGAGGTGTTGGCCGCGGCGATTGCCAAGCTGCCCAAGAAGCGCTTCCACGAGGGGCTCGAGCGCGTGCTGCGCGCCGTCTTCCGCGACCACGGCCGGGTCATCTTCAATGGCGATGGCTACTCCGAAGCGTGGGTGGCCGAGGCCAAGAAGCGCGGTCTGCCGAACCTGCGCAACACCCCCGAGGCGTTGGCCTGCCAGATCACCGACAAGAACTTTGAGCTCTTTGCGAAGATGGGCGTGCTCACGCCCGCCGAACTGCGCTCGCGCCACGACGTTTTCCTGGCCGAGTATGAGCGCAAGCTGGGCATCGAGGCCAAGGTGCTGCAGGAGATGGTCCGCGGTCGCGTGATTCCCGCCATTGAGGCCGAGCTGCGCCGTCTAGCCGAGACCTGGCAGGCGCTTGGGATCCTCAAGCTCAGCAAGAGCGCCGAGGCGATGCACGCGCGCGCCGAAGCGTTGGATGAGAAGCTCCAGAAGGTGGCCGAGGGCAGCGAGGCTCTCGCCCGCGCGATGGTCGGCAAGCACACCGATGACATCGTTGCCCAAATGCAGCGCCTGCGCCATGTGGTCGACTGCGCCGAAGGGCTGGTGAGTGACGACCTCTGGCCGATGCCCAAGTATCGCGAACTGCTGGCGATGAACTAAACAAAAAAGGCCTGCGGCGCTAGCGCCGCAGGCCAATGACAGCGAAGAGATGACAGAGCGCCTTCGGTCTATCGGCCGAAGGCGCTCACGCGTTCCTCTCTCCTCCGGCTTCTGTCATCCTGCTTACAGCATCCACGGCTCGTAGGTCTCGCGGGGGAGCGGGGTGACGGTGATGTCGCGTTTGGAGGAGGGGGTGATGATCTTGACGATAATCTCGGAGAGGGCGCCCTTGTCGCCGTAGTTGGCGATGATGGCGGCGGCGCGCAGGAGGTCCGCTTCGTTGATGGGGCCGATGACCGCGGCGGTGGGGCCGGGGATGTTGACGGTGTGGAGGATGGTGCGGCCCTGGGCGGCGAGGGCCTTGAGGGCTTGGTTGTCGGCGCGGTTGCGGCCCACGATGATGCGCCCGCCCTCGGGGAGGCGGAACTGGCGCGAGAAGACCAGGAGCTCGACATCCTCGCGGGGCGGGATGCCGTCGGTGTGGTCATAGAGGTCGCGCAACTTGCGGCAGAAGCCCTTCTCGGTGAGGCGGCAGCCGCCGGCCGGGGAGGGATATTCCAAGAGGCCAAAGTGCTGGGCCAGGGCCATCTGCGCTTGGCGCTGGCGGCCCTGGAGGTCGAGGAGGCGCGTGCGGTCCACGCGGCCATCCTCCTCGGGCAGGGTGGGGGTGAGGTGCTGAGCCGAGAGCGGGCGCAGGAGCAGGCCCTTGAGGCCGGAGCTCTCGGCCACGGTCTCGAGGCTCTTGCGGTTCTGCGACATGGGGCGCTGGTTGAGCACTTCGCCGGTGGAGACGAAGTCGAAGCCCCACTCGCGCATCAGCTCGCCCGCGCGGCGGATCATCGCGGCGTGGCAGTCGATGCACGGATTCATCGCCCCGCCAAAGCCGTGCGGCGGGTGGCGGACCAGGGCGAGAATCTCGTCGGTGAAGTCGACGATGTGCAGCGGCACCTTGAGCTGCGCGGCAGCCTTCTCGGCGGCCTTGGTGCCAAAGAAGGGACTCTTGAAGACGACGGCCTCCATGTGGACCCCCTGGTCGCGCAAGACGCAGATGGCGAGCATCGAATCGAGCCCGCCGGAAAGCAACGAAAGACCTTTGGTCATAGGAACTTCTCCCGAGTGGTAGTCATTCTCCCGCCGCGCGGGTAAAAAGCGGGGCCGGCACCGGTGTGCCGGCCCTGAGGGGCCTTTACTTGGCCACGATGTTGACGAGCTTGCCGGGGACGACGATGACCTTGACGATGGTCTGGCCCTCGGTGAAGCGCTTGACCTCCTCGGAGGCGCGGGCGGCGGCCTCGAGTTCCTCGCGCGAGAGGCTGGCGGGGACGGTAAGCTTGCCGCGCATCTTGCCGTTGACCTGGAGGATGATCTGCAGGGAGTCTTCCTTCAGCGCCTCGGGGTTGACCTTGGGCCAGCCGGCGTTCATCACGCCCTCGGGCTGGCAGCCGAACTCGGCCCAAATCTCCTCGGCGATGTGCGGGGTGATGGGGGCCATCATCCGGGCGATGGTGACGACCGTCTCGCGCAGGAGGGCCTTGGCGGCGGCGGAGGAGTCCGGGCCGATCTTGGCCTTGTCGGCGGTGTTCATCAGCTCCATCAGCTGGGCGATGGCGGTGTTGAAGCGGAAGCCGTGCTCGATGGAGTCGGTCACGCTCTGCAGGGTCTGGTGGAGCTTGCGCCAGAGGTCGCGCTCGGCGGGGGTGAGGGCCGCGCCGTCGACGGGCGTCTCCTCGGCCGGGACGATGGCCTTGGCATCGTAGGCCTTCTTCCAGAGGCGGCAGAGGAAGCGGTAGGGCCCCTGGATGGAGGCATCCTGCCACTCGGCATCGAGCTCGGGCGGGCCGATGAAGAGGGTGTAGAGGCGGACAGTGTCGGCGCCATAGTCGCGGATGAGGTCGTCAGGGGAGACGACGTTGCCGACGGACTTGGACATCTTGTAGAGCTTGCCGTCCTTCTCGGAGCGCTTGCAGATCATGCCCTGGGTGAAGAGGGCCTTGAAGGGCTCGACGCAATCGAGGGCGCCGGCATCGTTGAGGATTTTGACGACGAAGCGCGAGTAGAGGAGGTGAAGCACGGCGTGCTCCACGCCGCCGATGTACTGATCTACGGGCATCCACTTATCCACCAGGGCCTTATCGAAGGGGGCCTGCTCGTTGCGCGCGTCGATATAGCGCAGGAAGTACCAGCACGAGCAGAGCCATTGGGCGAGGGTATCGGTCTCGCGCTTGGCCGGGGCGCCGCACTTGGGGCAGGTGGTGTTGATGAAGCCTTCGTGACGGGCGAGGGGGTTGCCCTGGTCGCTCTTGAAGTCCACATCATCGGGCAGGCGCACGGGGAGCTGATCTTCGGGCACCGGCACCGCGCCGCAGTGCGGGCAGTGGACAATCGGGATGGGCGCGCCCCAGTAGCGCTGGCGGGCCACATTCCAATCGCGGATGCGGAAGTTGGTGGTGGCCTCGGCAAAGCCCGCCTGCGCGCCGAACTCGATAATCGCCTTGAGGGCCTGGCGGTTGGGCTGACCATCGAAGGGACCGGAGGCCACGAGCGTGCCGTCTTCCACATAGGCCGCGGTCATCGTCTCGAGCGAGAGGCTCTGCTCGGGGTTCTGGATGACGATCTTCTTGGCGATGCCGTACTTGGTGGCGAAGTCCCAGTCGCGCTGGTCGTGGGTGGGGACGGCCATCACGATGCCAGTGCCCGAATCGGAGACCACGTAGTTCGTCACCCACAGCTCGATGTCCTTGTCGCCATTGTAGGGGTTGGTGACGTGGAAGCCGGTGAAGACGCCCTCCTTGGCCAACGCGTCGGAGAAGCGTTCGGCGGCGGGGATGTTGGCGAGCTTCTCGGTAAAGGCCTTGACCTCAGCCTCCCTTGCCGTCCCGGGCAGCAGCTTCTTCAGGAGCGGATGATCCGGGGCGATGGCCATAAAGGTAACGCCGAAGATGGTGTCGGGGCGGGTGGTGTAGACCGGGCAATCATCGCCCGTCTCGGTCACCTTGAAGTTCACCTTCGCGCCCTGCGACTTGCCAATCCAGTTCGCCTGCATCTGGCGGACCTTCTCCGGCCAGCCCTCGAGCAGGTCCAGATCCTTGAGCAGACGGTCGGCATAGGCCGTAATGCGGAAGAACCACTGCTTAAGGTTCTTCTTCTCCACCGGGCGGCCGCAGCGGACGCAGTGACCATCGGCGGTCACCTCTTCGTTAGCCAGGTTGGTGCAGAGCGGGCACCAGTTCACCGGCGCCTCCTTCTGATAGGCCACGCCCAGCTTGTAGGCCTGCAGGAAGACCCACTGCGTCCACTTGTAGTAATCGGGGTGGCAGGTGGCAATCTCGCGCTCCCAGTCGTAGCCCACGCCCCAGCTGCGCACCTGGCGCTTCATCTCCTGAATGTTCTCAATCGTCCACTTGTGCGGGTGAACATGGAACTTCTTGGCCGCATTCTCCGCCGGCAGACCGAAGGAGTCCCAGCCCATGGGCGAGAGGACGTTGTAGCCGAGCATCTTCTTGTAGCGGGTGATCACGTCGCCCATAATATAGTTGCGCCCGTGACCCACGTGCATGTGGCCGCTGGGGTAGGGGAACATCGTCAGACAGTAGAACTTCGGCTTGCTCTCGTCGTGCGCATCGCACCGGAAGGTGCCGTGCTCGTCCCAATACTTCTGCCACTTCGGTTCAATCGCGTTAAACGGATACTTTTCTTCCATAAGGCTCGTCCTTCGTTGAAAACGGGCGCATAGTCTATCACAACCCGCGCGCGCGTGCTTGCGCGGGGTCGCTGCGCTCCCAGCGGACAGCCGACAGCGGACAGCGGACAGCCGCGTGCCGCGACGGAGGGGGTGGGGGTGGAACTGCACCCGGGCCGGGCCTCAGGCGCATCCGCCCCGGGTTGACCCTCGACCCGGGGCGGATGCGCCTCGAGGTAGGCCCGGGTTCGCTTTTGTCCCGGGGCGGGTTCGTTTTGGCCCCGGGGCGGGTGAGGGGTGCCCGTCCTGACGGGCCGCGTCCTCGCGGCCCAGGTGGGGGCTTAGGCCGCCGGGGACGGCGGCCTGCAAAACGCTTAGCGAAACACCCCCTGCTCCCACCCCCGTTCGTGCCCGCCGATACCCCCAAAAAAGGTAGGGCCTAGGTGACCTCGACCTAGGCCCTAGGTCGCCTCGAGGTGGGCCCTACCTCGAAATGAGCTAGGCGCGGGGGCGAGAATTAGGCTTCGCCGATGTGCCGAGTGTAAAGCGCGTCGAGGCGTTGAAGGAGCGGCTTCCAGAGGCGCTGGGTGAGGGCGAGGAGCGCGCGGCGGGGGAGGTCGATCGCGAGGCAGAGGGCAAAGATGGGGAGCGTGGCCAGAGGGTAGGCGATGAGGCGCGGGCAGTGAAGCGCGTTCATCACGGCCTGTTCAAGGGGCTCAAAGGCGGGGAGGATGACGCGGTTGCAGTGGAGGAGGTAGACGGCGAACATTGAGGGACCGAGCCAAAGGGCCACGCGGCCGATCCAGTCCGGCCAGGGGATGCGGCGGAAGAGGAGGAAGGTGCAGCCGGAGAGGAGGGCGGCCACAGGCGAAGCGTAGGCGTAGAAGCCGCCGATGGAGAGCATCATCAGCACGCCGAGGGCCATGTAGAGGCGGGGACCGACCAGGAAGCGGTCCCAATCTCCCAGGCGCCAGAGTCGGGCGAGGGTGTAGATGCCAAAGAGGGTGAGACCAGCGTAGGAGTCGACGCCGGGGGTTTTCGGGAAGATGCCGCCGATGCGCGGGATGGATTGGGCAAAGGCCCAGAGGAAGGTGATGGCCAGCGGCGGGAGGAGGATGGGCAGGCGTTTGGCGGGTGGCACCCAGGTGAGGACGGCATCAACGAGCGGGGCCAGGAGCATTAAGAGGGCGTAGGCATTGAGGAACCACGGGCCAACAAGCAAGCCACGTATGAGTTTGAGGGTGGCGAGGTCAAGCGCGAGGGGATAAGCGTCGGTCAGCCAGCCGAAGCAAAAAATGAGCCCGCCGCAGAAGAGGGCGAGCGCGTAGAGGCGGATGAACTTGGAGGGGCGGAAGGTGAGGCCATACCAACCGCTGAGGAAGGCGAAGCCATCAACACATGAGTGAAGGAGGCGCCACGGCCAGAGGGCGCGGTCGCCCGCGCTAAAGGTGATGCTGTGGAGCAGGCAGATGCCGAACATCAGGGCCACGCGGTAGACTTCCGGTGCGGCCTGGCGCGGTCTTAACGGGGGGGCAACAGTCATTGCGGCCAGAGGGTTACTGTTGGGGCTTGCGGGCGGAGAGGCGGTTCATTACGGCGCGGGCGATGAAGTATTGCGCGAGGATGAAGGCGAGGAAGAAGGCGCCGATGATGGTCAGGACGAGGAGGGGGTGGTGCTGCCAGAGGCCTTTGAGCCAGGCGATGAGCGGGGCGTAGCACTTGGGCATAAAGAAGGTGATAATCGAGCTCTGGAAGAGGCAGGAGAGGGCGGAGAAGAGGGTGTATTGGCCGAAGTGGACGCGGAGCATCCCGGCGGCGAGGAGGGCGGGGGTGCGGATGCCGGGGGTGAAGCGGATGATGAAGAGGGTCTTGCCGAGGTGGCGGTCGAAGAAGTGTCCGCAGGCCTCGATTTGGTCTTGGTGTTTGCGGACCCAACGGATCTTGGCCACGTAGCGCATGGCGAAGCGCACGGGCAGGTACATGAGGATGTCGCCGACAAAGACGCCCCAGAAGGTGCTTTGCAGGGCGGTCATCCAACCGAGGATGCCTTCAGAGAGGAGGGGCGGGACGATGGTCCAGCAGACGATGTTCTCGAAGAAGAAGGTGGCCACGGCGGTGAACCAGCCTTGGAGCCAGGGGTGCTCGGCGGAGGCGAGGATGGCATCGGTGAGGGCCGAGAGGTCGACAGGGGCCATGGAGAGGAGGGCGATCACGGGGTATCCTCCGGGAGGGGCTTATCGGCGCTGAGGCCGAGGTAGTGGCCGATTTCTTCGGCAACGGCGGCAAAGGTGGGGGCAGCAACGAAGCCGCCTTCGCGGTTGCCGCCTTGGGGGCGCTCGATGGTGACGAGGATGACGAGCTCGGGGGCGGAGGCGGGATAGATGCCGATGAAGGTGGCGTTGAAGTCGGTGCGGTTGTAGTGGCCGTTGACGGGGATTTGGCCGGTGCCGGTTTTGCCGGCGACGGTGTAGGAGCGGAGCTTGGCGCGGCGGGCGGTGCCGCGTTGCTTCGGATCGGTGATGCCGCTCATCATCTCCATCACGCTGGCGCAGACCTCGGGGGAGAGGGGTTGGCCGATGACTTCGGGCTTGTTTTGGCGGATGACTTCGCCCTCGTGGGTGCGCAGCTCGCGGAAGATGGTTGGGCGCATATGCACGCCGCCGTTGGCGATGGTGGCGTAGGCGCTGACGAGCTGGATGGCGGTGACGGCGACGCCTTGGCCGAGGGGGATGCGGGTGGGGGAGAGCTTGCTCCACTTGGAGTAGTGCGGGAGGATGCCCGATTGCTCGCCCACCAACTCAATGCCGGTCTTTTCGCCGAAGCCGAGGGCGCGGAAGGCGCGCCAGAGGAACTCGTATTCGTGCTTGATGCCGAGCTTGGGCTGCGGTTCGGCCATGCGCAGGCCAATCATCGCGGTGCCGATGTTGGAGGATTGGAGGATGATTTCGCGGGCGTGGAGGATGCCGGTGGCGTGGTCGCGCAAGGGCTTGCCGGCGTAGTACCAGATGCGCTTGGTGCCCACGTCGAAGGGGGTGCGCTCGGTGATGAGGCCGTAGTTGAGGGCCATGGCGATGGTCAGAGGTTTCATCACCGACCCGGGCTCGTAGTTCCGCGCGATGGCGATGTTTTGCCACTCGCTGGCGTTGAAGGAGCGATACTCGGCGGGATTGAAGCACGGCAGGGTGGCCATCCCCAGGATCTCGCCGCTCTTGATGTGCTGGACGATGACGATGCCGGACTTGGCCTGGAACTCCTCGAGGGTCTTGGCGAGGGCCTTTTCGATGATGTACTGGATGTTGTTATCGATGGTCAGGACCACATCGTGGCCGTGCTCGGCCTTCTTTTCGCTGATACGGCGGGTACGGATCTCGCGGGCCCGGTTGTCGCGCACCGAGACGACCTCCCCGTTCTGCCCGCGCAAGAGCTCGTCGAAGCGCTGCTCAATGCCGTAGATGCCGTTGTTGTCCTTGTCGATGAAGCCGATGACGTGGCTGAGGCGCGCGCCGTTGGGGTAGGAGCGGATGGGGCGCAGGTCGCGGAAGTTGATGCCGGCGATGCGGTTGCTCGGCGCCACGCTCCGGGCTGAACGCTCGCGTAGTTCGGTCAGGATCGCTTCATCGGCCACCTCGCAGACCTTCACGCTGCTGCGCTTGAGGCCGTTGATGATATGCTCGCCGGTAAAGGCGTCGATCATCTTCTCTTGGCTGACCCCCAGCAACTTGGCCAGCTCCAGGGGCAACTCGGCCACGCGCTCGGGCGGCAGAAGCTTGAGTTTGACGTCCTTCTGGTCCACATAGATGTCGCGCCCGGCAATGGTCTCGGCCAGGACATTTCCATTGCGGTCCAGAATCCGCCCGCGCAGCCCGGGCAGGGTGAACTTGGTGGCGTAGTCCGGCGCCTCATAGTCGGGCGCGCTCGGTTCAATGATATGGAGCTTGATGAGCTTGGCAAAGATGAGGCCAAAGAAAAGCACCATGGCGCTCAAGATGAGCGCCATCCATCGCCGGGCATACTGCAGCTCGCTGCGAACCATTAGGCCTCGGGGCTAAGCGGGGTCAGCGGCGGTTCCGGACTTGGGCGCGGTCGCCGCTCTGCTGGTGCTCCTGCTTGGCAATCTCAAGGGCGCGGTAGACCGGCCGGGAGAGCTTGAATTGGCCATTGGGGAGCACCACGGCCGTGCGCTCGGGCGGGGCATAGGCCAGGCGCAGTCCGCGCGAAGCCATCGCCTCATCCAACCGCCGCGGCTCGGCGAGTTGGTTCCACTCGGCCTCCTGCCGGCGGCGCGTCTCGTTCAGCGCGCGCTTCTCGCGCTCTAGGAGGCGGATTTGCGAGCCCACCTGGTCGGTGTGCATCAAGAGCAGGGAGTAGACAATCCAGGGGGCGACGATGAAGGCAATCAGCGTTGCCAGCCCCAAGGTTGCCGCCTTCATCCGAAAGGTTTTGCACCGTCTGTTTCGCTTTGCCATAGCCCTATGCCTCCTCTACCAACTTCTCCACCACGCGCAGTTTCGCCGTCCGCGCGCGGGGGTTTGCCTCAATTTCTGCCGGTTGCCCGGTCACCGCCTTCTTGAAAATCGCCTGCGTGCGCGGCAGTTCGCCCTGCCACTCACTGCCGCCCTGCTGGAGCGCCACCTCGCGCCCGCAATGGGCCCGGAAGCGCTGCTTCACCACCCGGTCGGTCAGACTCTCGAAGGTGATAATCGCCAAGCGTCCGCCGGGCTTGAGCAGCCGCAACCCGCCCTCGAGCGCCCGCTCCAAGTCCCCCATCTCGTCATTGACCGCCATGCGCAGCGCCTGGAAGACGCGCGTGGCCGGGTTTCGCCCCTTCGTGTGCGCGGAGCCGACCGCCCGGGCCACCACCTCGGCCAACTGCAGCGTCCGCGTGATGGGCGCCCGATTGCGCTCGCGCTCGATGGCCTTGGCAATCGTAAAAGCGCGCCGCTCCTCGCCCAGGGTTCGAAAGAGTTCGCACATCTCCGGGACCGAGAGGCGCGCGATTAGCTCGGCGGCCGTCTCCCCGGCATCGTTGCGCATTCGCATATCCAGCGGCCCATCGTTGCGGAAAGAGAAGCCGCGCTCGGGCGTATCCAGCTGGTCGCTGCTCACCCCCAGGTCCAGCAAAATGGCATCCACCTGCGCAAAGCCGTTGGCCTTGGCCAGGGCCTCGATGTCGCCGTGGGCCCCCTGCACCAGCACATGCTCGCCGGGCACGCCCTCGCGCGCCAGGTTTGCGCGCGCGCGTTCAAGCGCCTCGGGGTCGCGATCAATTCCCAGGAGCCGACCGGTGGCCCCGGCGCGGCGCATCACCGCGCTCGCGTGGCCGGCCTGACCGAGCGTGCCATCGATATAGACGCACCCCGGGCGTGGCGCCAGGGCCGCGATCGTCTCCTCAAGCAACACGGGAATATGCATCGCCCACCTCCGCTAGAAGTCCAGTGCCGCCAACGCCTCGCTCAATGCCGCCTGGTCCACCGCAGCCTCCTGCGGCCGCGCCTCGGCAGCCCAAATCTCGCCATAAGTAATTGCCCCCACAAAGGCAATCTTCCCCGTAATCCCCGCAAAGTTCAGCAAGCGGTCGCTAATCCGGATGCGCCCCTGCACATCCAGCGGCAACTGCTCGGTGTTCTGCCCCAGCACCCGCAGCTTCTGCGCCACCAACGGGTCCGAAAAGCGCTTGCCCAGCAACTTCTCCCGCAACCCCTGCATCCGCTCATTGCTCAAGAGCCGCAGACACTTCTCGTGTGGATCGGCCATCACAAAGACATAGGCCGGCTTCCCCAACGCATCGCGCCAGCCCGAAGGAATCGTCACGCGCCGCTTGGGATCCAACGCATGCTGCGCCACGCCCGATAAGACGGCGTCGCCTTGCATCGTTTTCACCTCGTTCTCTGTCTCTTTCACGGCTGACCTTTTGTGACACTATTAAACACTTTCCCCCACCTCCGCGTCAAGTCTTTTCTCTCCCGAGGGGTATTTTTTTGCGCTTTTGGCCCTTTTCAGGGGATTCTTCCGCCAATTTCACCCCGATCCCGACCGAAGTCGGGGCCCATCGCGCCGAAATAAAGGAGCCCCTGCGTGTACCGGATGTGAGAGAGCCCGGTCGTTCTCCACTACAAGAGGGGTTATAACCAAACGAAAGGAGCCTCCTATGGACACAAATGTCGTAACCCCTGTTATCATTCGTATGGTTAACACTTTGCTTGATAACATGTTTGGCATCCCAAAGGGACCATTTCATGCGCGCCCATCGTCCACCAATGCCGTACTCCTCTCGCCCGCGCAACATCCGGAATCGGGACCCAAAGGGTCATCTGCACTGGGGCTGTGGTATTCCCCAATTAGCGTACCGCTTGTACCCCAATTGGGGTACCGAGCGTTCCCCAGCTGGGGAACAATCTTCGCCCGGGTCCTGGAAGATTTTAACCTCAGACAGGAAAACTGATAAGAGCCAGACTTATTGGAATTAAGAGGCTCACTTATTTCCATTAAGAGGGCCTCTTAATTGTCGCACGCGGGGCGGGCGCAAATTGAAACAGCCCCGGATTTGACTCAGCTCCCAAGGCGAGCGGTCCGTTCTCTATAAGTGGTAGAAGCCCTGTCGAAAGTGGCATATACATAGCAAGCCCCACATACTTGAAACATCTGAGATTGTGCACTCTTTGTAGATATGATTGTCACCATAGACGTTCTTCTTAGCCCGGAAGTTCTCGGGGTAAGGGAATTGAGAAAACGGGGGTTGACTTGATGGGGGGGGGTGGTAGACTATGTGCTGTTGAGTAGATAGCAGATAGCAGACTGAATCGAGCTCTCTGCGAAATAACGTGAAAGAGGTACAGCCATGAGACGGTTATTGGATTGGTATTGGCAGGAAGGTAAGGAGCGGCCTAAGGTATGGCGGTTGCCGGAGGTCGGTGTTGGGCAGATGATGGAGGCTGTGCGAATTTTTGAGCAGGTGACAAAGGCGCGGGGGGAGATGCAGAGGGGATGTGTGGCCTTTTGGGGGCCATCGCAGGCCGGGAAGTCATCACTACTCTCGCATTATTTAGATGCGATGGATGCTCAGGGGAGTGCGTTGACGTGGCATGCGGGGGAGAGGGTACGTTTTTCGGCAGACCCGTTGGGGGTCGACCGGGAGGGGGTGGTCTTCAATCCTTTTCGTGGGGGAATGGATGCCTCGGCGGTGGTGACGCGCTTCTATCTGCCAACAGATCCAGAGGTTGTGAAGCCGGAGGCGCCGGTGGAGGTGGTGCTGGCGGAACGCCAACAAGTGTTGCACGCGTTGGCGTTGGGTTATCACCTGGAGTGCCGTCGCACAGACATGGCGTGGGATTCAATAACCTTGCGCGAGCGATTGGCCGAGCCAAGCGTAAAGGCAGATCGCGAGGCCTTTGAGCTGCTCTACGAGGTGTGCGAAATCTGCGAGGCGCTGGAGCCGGAACTCTCGCGTTTTGCCGCCTTCCGGGAACGGGCGACGATACGCCGGCGCATCCTCTCTTCAAACTATGTGGATGATGTGCAGCAGGCGTGGGCGCTGGCGAAGTGGTTGCTGTGGGATGGAAACGAGCAAATCTCGGCGCTGTTGGAACGGCTACTGCAGATGCGCGCTTCGTTGGTGGAGACCTTTTTGGGTCCGGGGCGGCGGCTCTTCGTTTCGATGCGGGTGGCTGCGTTACTGGAGGATATTGGGGTGATGGAGTTTGCCGCAAGCGGTTCGGCGCCGGCGGCGGGGTGGGCGCCGGGCGGCGCGACGGAGATACAGGGCAAGGCAAAGGATTTGCTGTCTCTGCAAATGGTTAAGCACGAGTCGGGGGCCTACCTCTTCGTCGATGGAGAGATGTCTACCGGAGGCGAATCCAGTCGTTTTGAGGCGCGCTATTTTGGGCTCTTGCAGGCGCTGGTTGGGGAGATGCGCATACCTGTCCGCCCGATGTTGAACGAGGTAGCCAAGCCCTTTCTTTCTTTTCTGGAGCGCTTTAATCTGCTGGATATTCCTGGCGTGACGAACAAGGCAACAGGCGATGCGCAGGGGAGCGGTAATCTCTTGGACCTGAGCGAGGTAATTGAGGAGACCGTGTTGCTACGGCGGGTTTACAAGTCAGGCAAGACCTTGGCGGTGGTACACGGCCAGGCGGCGCAGGGCTCAATCGACAGCTTTGTGGTTTTTGTGGACCTGGAACACGCGGGGGGGCTGCCGCGCCCGGGAACATTGACCAACGGGATTAAGGCATGGCTGAGGCCCTTCGGCGGGGAGGGTTTCTCGCCGCCGTTGCCCTTGCCGCTCTATCTGAACTGCTCGCTCTTCGGGAAGTTGCAGGATAAGGTGGCTGCAGCTATGCAGAGTGGCGGGCTGCAGGATTACTGCCGCAAGGCGGAGGCGCTGGAGTTCGTCAAGCGTGGCTGCGCAGAGGTCGTCTTCACCTCGTCGTGCTTTGTGCCGTGGCAGAATGCCGGGGTCAAGGCGATGCTGGAGGCGGACGCAAGCTTCCGGCAATGCTTTCTGCGCGGCCGGGCCGAGGAGTCGCTCAATGCGGTTGTGGGCGACGGGCTGGGGACGGACTATCTCTTCGAGCGCCTGGCGCGAGAGGTTTCACCCCAGAGGCGCTGGGAACACTATGGCCGGATCGAGGCGCAGTGCCGCGAGACCTTGCGGCGCATCGTTGCGCAACAGTTGCCTTCGGGCAGCGGCGAGCGGGCCTTGGCCTGTCGCGAGGCCGTCCGCCAGGTGCTCGCCCGGCTCCAGGCTATGGGCCTCTCGCCGGAGAATGGCGAGGTAACGAAGCAGCTCTCAGATTTCATCAAGCGGGTCTTCGTGGTTGACGCGACGGAACTGGAGCCCTTGCCGACGCAGCCACATCTGCTCTCGGGCGGGGAGCTAAAGCAGTATCTCATGCGGCAGGTTGTCGCGTGGGTCGGTCAACGCAAGGCGATGCTCTCCGGGGATGTTGCGGTGACCTGGTTATTAGGCGAAGCGCAACTGCCTCTCTTCTTGCAAGCGGTGGCGACGATCGATCAGGAGCGTTGGGCCCGGTGGTTGCAGGAAGTTTTCTGGCAGCACAATCCGAAGGTTTCTCGCGTCTTCCTAGCAATGGCGCTGAATAACGCCTTTTTGTGGGGGGACTACGCCCGCAAGCGTGCGGCGATGGGCCAGGGGAGTGCCTACGAGATGCTCTGTGCACCCTTTGTTGCGCGTTTGGAGCAGTTGGCTCAGTGCACACCAGTGCAGGCGGACGGCCGCCCAACAACGTTGCCCGGCGATGCTAGCCTGGCGGCGCTCCAGGGGACGTTGGGGTTGAAGTAATAGCAAGGAGAAGATTATGATTGAATTTGATTGGGAGCCAACGGTCCTGAGCAATACGGGGTGCCAATTCCGTTTCTTCCCGGTGTGCATGTTCAGGTCGCCAAGTAGTGACTTGCCAGACTTGGCCAAGGCGGAGGTGCTGTGGGATGACATAGCGGGATTTCAGGAGCGCCACCAAACATTTGCGCGCAGCGAGGCGTTTGCCGACTATCTGACTTCGACGGTGATGAGCACGCTCGCCGCAAAGCGTTGGAGCGCTTGGCCAGAGTGCCCATTCTTGAAGGTTCGCTGGACGAGTAAGCGCTTCACCCATCACGGTGAGTACGAGTTCCTCGGCGTGGAGTTGGCCATCGAAACGCTTTCGCCAGGCGATGCCTTCCAGCAATGCGGATTTTGCTACAAAGAAGAGGCGCTCCAGGACGATCGACGTGCGCACGCCGCACCCTTCGCCTCCATCTACCAATCGATTCGCGATGGAGCATACTATCCGCCAACGGGAACGGCCCCCCTTCTCCTCAAACTGGACGATGTCGTCGCCGTCAATATACGCGTGGGCTTTTTGCAGCAAACGACGGCCTCTGGGCCGCTGGGAGCGCACTTGGTCATCGATATCGGTAACACGCGCACCTGCGCGTTGCTGTTGCGAGACGATCCTTCCGGGATGCTGGACCGGGTGGATGCCATTCGCAGTTGCTGCACGCCGGTGATGCTTGATCTGCCAATGCGCGCAGAAGCCGTTACGCGAGCCAATTTACGGGATGTGGACAACGGCATTGCCTCGTCATGGATTCTTCTCCATCAGCCGGAGTTCGATGAGGCGACCCCCTCGTTGTTGCAAGGGCGCTACGTAATTGAGAGCGTGAAGCACACGCCAGAGCGGCGGTGGTCGTTCAGAAAGGTCACAGATGAACTGCGCAATACGCGCGTGGAGTGGCGTGTACCAACAATGTTTGTGCGTAACTCGCCAGTCTTGCTGGGGCGTGAGGCTGGGCAGCAACTTTCACTCAAGACTGTGGCCACGATGATTGAGGAGGGACTGCAGATTCAGCAGAGTTCACCCAAACGCTACTTCGCTGAACAGCAGCGTACCCAACAGGATTGGAGCATGGTGCCCAATCCCTGGGAGGACCGGAGCACGACCTCTGCCTCCAAACTACAGGCAGACCTGCTTTACTGGATGAGTGAACGCGGAGAATTCGTGGATCCCGACGAGACAGCCGTGCAGAACCGTCCGCTTAAGGCTCCGCCCCACCCGAACTATCCGCGCTCAGCCACCTTCATCTGGCTGCTGGTGGGTATTTTGGAGCGCGCGTGGGACCAGTGCAATCGGTTGAAGTCTGCTGCCGGTAAGTTTGTTCCTTACGAACTGCGCAATGTGATGGTCACCTTTCCCTCGGGCTGGACGCGCGATGAGGTGCAGCTCTACCGCAAGCGTTGCGAGGAAGCGGTCCGCCTCTTTGCACGTAGCAATTTCCCCAAAGGGACGGAGATCCATCTAAATATGGATGTGGACGAAGCGGTGGCCAGCCAATTGCCCTATGTATTCTCCGAAATCCACAAGTTTAATGATAACGCGCAGCAGTGGCTGGCCCTGGCCGGCAAGTGCCGCGAGGGTGACGATCCAGGATTTCGCGTGATGAACCTGGACATCGGCGGGGGCACAAGCGACATCTCAGTGGTGGAATACACCTGCCTGCCGAGCGACGACGGGCGCGGGGATGTGGATCTGCAGCCTACGCTCCTCTTTCGCGATGGCTATGCCTCGGCCGGCGATGACCTGGCACGGCAGATCCTCTCGCAAATCATCTTCCCAGCAATTGAGAGCGTGGCCGCGCAGGAAGGGGCCGAGTTAAAGCGCTACTTCACTGGGGCGGCCACTTCGCCAGAACTGTGCACCCGACGCGCTAAGATGTTGCGCCTGTGCTTGCTGCCGCTGGTCTACTGCATCCTCGGAGCCATCGCCTCCGGGGCTCCGGAGGGTACCATCACGTTGGAACGCGCAGGCATCGAGCCTGCCCTCTGGGATGAGCTCTATCGCTATCTCTACCCGACGGAGGATGTTGTGCCAGGTTCTTGGCAGCAGATTGTCGGTGTTGGCGGGCCCGGGCTAGCCTATGATGCTCAGGCTGTTAACCGCCTGATCGTCGCTCAGTTTCAACGGACCTTTGAGAATGTGGCCCTCATCGCCGCACGGCAGGATGTCGACCTCTTCCTGATGAGTGGCAAGACCTCCGAGCTGCCCATTCTGCACGAGATGGCCATCGAGGTGCTGCCGTTGACCCAGGAGCGCATCATCGCCACGCGCCACTATTGCGCCGGCGATTGGTACCCCTTCGTCAAGACCGACGGTTATGGGCGGATTGTCGACAACACCATCAAGGATGCCAAGAGCATCACGGCCGTGGGCGCTGCCCTGAACTTCTTGCTCGCCAACGAGATGGTCTATGGCTGGAAGATCGAGAAACCGCGCGTCGTTCCGGCCATCGAGAGCGAGTGGGGCTTCAACGAGCAGTTCAAGCGCCCCAACGGCCAGGCCTTCCGCTTCGATGCACAGGGGCAGGTCACCGTGCCGGTACGGCCGCGTTTGGATCTCATCGCCCGCCGTTTCGCCAAGGGCGCCACCCCTTCGGCGGTCTATTGCATCCAGTCGCGGGATCCCGATGCTCCGGCACAGAACATCCGTCTGAAGGCCACGCTTCGTCGCGGCCGCGATGAAGAGACCCAGGCCGAGTTCCTGGAACTGGTCGCCCTGACCGAGCACACCCCGCAGGGTGAGCGTGACTGTCTGCACGCCTTCGAGCTGGCCGTCTGTCAACAGGAAGGCGACTTCTGGCAGGATACCGGCCGCGTGATTGATTGACTAACCGAAAGGAGATAGACAATGGAGACCTTTGCCCCTTTTTCCCCCATAAGCACCCCCGTTCCCCCGAGTCTGCAAGGGCAGGATGGCGAGCGTGAGGTGCCGCCGATGTACCCGGTGGCCTTCGTGCCAGCCCCGGTCCAACCCATCGCCCCTGCATCGGCCCCTGTACCGGCTCCGGCGGCGGAGCCCCTGCCGCCTGCAGCCGTGGAGGCTGCGCCCCAGGTGGAGACCGTGCCGACGGCGGCGGACGCTGCGGCCGAGGCCAATGCGGAGATCGAGTGTCTGAAGGCGCAGTTGGCCGAGGCGCAGAAACAGTGTGCGGATGCCGAGGCCCGGATGCAGAAGGCCTGCGAGCACCAACAGGCATTGAAGAAGGCTTATGCCGAGGAACTCGATCGTTGCCGGGTGGATTGCGAAGCACAGATGAAGCAGCACGTCGAGGACCTCCTCCGTTGCAAGCGGCTGGGCATTGAAGATCCCGAGTTCATTCAGGACTTCTTCGAGCGCTATGCGCAGATGGTACGGGCCGAGCGCGAGCGAGACAAGGCGGCTTGCGAGCGTGACAAACTCCAGGCTCAGTTAGAGGAGAAGGACCAAGAACTGCAGCGGCAGAGCGCGCAATACAAGCAAGCGGAACGGCAGAATCTGACCTTGCGAGAAGAGGCAGAAAAACTGCGCCAATCCTTGGAACTTCAGACGCACACAGTGACCCAAGAGCGTAACGCACGTCTGAGCGCAGAGGCCAAAGTTCAAACAACCCGTCAGCAATTGGAGGAATTGAGGCGTAAGCAGGGCGGTTGGGAAGCGCTGTATGCCACGTTGTTCCAAGAGGGCTGGGGTGACTGTCGGGAGGTCGCGGCATTGGGCGATGCGCTCTCTGGGAAGATGACCGCCGGGGGGGAGTTGGACCCTCTGGCGCTTCAGGCCGCGCTTGCACTGGCCGCTTGGCGCGCGATGGTACTGGCCGTTGAGGTCCCTAACCGCATTGCCCTGTGTCATCTGGAGTTGCTCGGGCGGCAATTGGCGCAGTTCTGGAATGCCGCCCCTGTACTCCTTGAGCGCCTAGCCCAGGTCCTCAACGGCTGCGAGCTGATGCGTAAGCAGGAGATTCGCCTAGAGGTGCCGGCGATAGACAGCGAGGTCGATACCTCCAAGGTTATACACCGGCAGAATGGTACCTATGTCAAGAAGGTGCTTGTCTGGGGGATTGTTCATAAGGGTAAACGCCACCTCAAGGCAGAGGTCGAGTAAGCGATGGTGGAAGCCCCGTACCCGTGCGAGATCGCACTTGTTGATGGTCGGCGGTTACTCCGTTGCGGCTTGCAGAGCTATGTCGATTATCCTTTCCCGGCGCTGTTGCAATCGCTGAACGAGGAGATTGCCCCCGCCTCGCCGCTCTTTCCGTTCCTGACGATCTTGCCTGGCACGCCTGAAAAACTCCGTTACGCTCTCGCGCGCGCCGGTGTCGCCGAACATTCCTCTCTGCGCAATCGCGCCTTGCCGAGGGCGTGTCTGCGCCAACTCCAGGAGGCAATCAATCGCCTCCACGCCTGGGCGGAGGATCCGCAGGTACCGGGCGGTACGCAGGATTTCTGCCGCAATTTCGCATTGCCCGACCCTGTACTCGACCCGGAGGCCTACCAACTCTCCCGTGGTCCAGGCGGCTGGCGGGTACATGTCCTCTGGGGTTATGAGAGCGATGAGGCGCCTGCCATCAAGCCCCTCTCCGCCCTCTCCGCCCATTGGGCGGATAGCGCCGATCGTGTCGCTTTGGCCGAGCGTTTCCGCAAGGCGCGGCCGCGGTTCGTCCTGCCGTGGCGAGCCTGCGTGCGCCGTCTGTTTGTGTGCCTGCTCATCCTTTTCCTCGGAAGCAGACTGTGGCATTATGCCTCGGAGTGCGTGGAGGGCATGGAGCGACTCCGCGCTTATCGGGCGAGCGCATTGGTGTGCCTGGAGGCTATGCAGCAGTCGCTCAATGAGACCCAGGCGGAGCTGGCTGCGGCGCAGTCCCGTTGCGAGGCTCAGCAACGAGATCTGGAGGCTGCGCACTCCCGACAACAGGAGGCCGAGGCACGCGTTGCGACCTTGCAGGGCGAACATACGGCCTTGCAACAGCAATGCATAGGTCTGGAGCGAAATCTGGAGGCTGCGCGTTTCCAGCGGCAAGCGGCCGAGGCGCGCGCAACGACCTTGTTGAAAGATCAAGAGGCTATAAGAAACAATGTCTCTGAACTGCAAGACAAACTTACCTTGGCGCAAACCGGCCAGCAAGATGCCGAGATGCGTGTCGTTATGTTGCAAGCCGAATGCGATTCGCTGCGTGAGGAGCTCTCGCAGATTAAATCTGGCCAAAGGAGTATGGTTAAGCAAGTTCGCGATGCGTTAGACAAATGTGAATCGTTACAACATAAATGCGATGTGCTACAAGACGCGCTTACCTCTACGCAGTCTAGCCAGCAAGAAGCCGAGACGCAGGTGACCACCTTAAAGGGTGAGCTCAACGCATTGAAGACGCAATACGCCAAACAGGTGCGTCTCGGTAAGCTGTGGCACACAAAGGCAACGCAATTGGAGCAACAGAACAAACAACTCCAAGACCTCAAGGCGCGGCATCAAGCCCTGGAAGATAATCTGAAACAAGAACGGCAACAATCTGAACTCTACCGTCGGATTTGTGTAGGACTGATTGATACACTTCGACGTGCAGATCCTAATCTTCCAGAGGTGAAAAACTTGCAGGAAATCGATGCCTATCTCTCCAAACGAGATGAACGTTGGTGGAAGCTGTGGAAGTAGCTGGAAGGAGCAACGAGATGAGCGAGATGACGGGATTGCGATTTGAGCTGGATGCGCAGGGTTATCAGGCGTTGCCGATTGCCCACGGGCAGGCGCATCTTTGTTGGGAGGCGCCCTACCAGAATACCTTGTTGGAGTTGGCCGGGGAGATCTTTCCCCGGGCCGTCTATGCGCCCGAGAAGGAACCGAGTACTGTCTGTTTTTCGTATACCGACGAGGGCGGCGAGTGGATGCATGCTTCGCACGCTTCCAATGAAGAAGAACCGACACTTGAGGAGTTCCGCCGCGTCCAAGATTGCTTTGAGTATCTGTATTCGCTCACCGTTGACCCGCGGATGCCGCGAAGCAAGCGTGACTTCCTGCGCAATTTGCGCTTGCCGGATCCACGCTTGACCCCTGAACTGTGGCGCGTGGTCAATGGTCGCCTTTTTATTCTGTGGGGGCTAGCCAAACGGGGCATGGACGGCACCTTCTCGCCCTACCTTGCCTCGCCCGAGGGGGGGCTCTGCGGGCTTCTGGGCATTTCGCCTGAAAGCGCCCAGAAGCCAGAGCAGGCGGTTTCGATTGCTTTGCCGCAGCCGCAGGTTCAAGCCATTTCGTCACAGGTCCAAGAGCCAGAGAGCTTGTTGCCGTGGTGGAAGAAGGTGCTTCATTTTCTGCTGGGGGCGATACTTTGTCTTCTTGGACTGATTTTATTGCTTTGGGTGCTTCGCAGTTGTACGGCCGAGGAACACGCTGTTCGCCGTAGTTTCCCGCCGCGAGCCCGGGGTCCCGAGATGTCATCGCCAACGATACCCGGGGGGCATGCCAAAGGGGACATTGGCAGCAGCGGAAGCGAGGAGGAGGAGGACTCAAGGTCGATTCCGGAACCGGGGCCCTTGGACGGAGAGAACGCTTCGGGCGGGCTGTCCTCTCCGCCGCCAGCGGCGCAACTCCGGCAAACTTTTCGGGTAGAGTTACTCTGTGAGCAGCCGGACCCAGGTGGACAGCTGTCACAGGTAAGCTTTCAAATGGTCCCTGAGGTGGCATTGCCGGAGGGTGTGGAGGCACAGGTACGAGCCTGGTCGATTAACGGCCGCGTGGTTCCTGACTCAGAGAGCTGGTCGTTTACCCCCGAGAATGGGCTGCGATATGATCGCAACTACACGATCTCAGCCACAGTCCTAATCGATGGTGTGGTCCAATGGGTGGTGCCCTATCAGTGGAACCTAGCGGACGAGCCGACCTGGCAAATCGTCGAGGAGGGCGTCGAGCGCGATGGATGCAAGGTGCGCTATCGTCTGGTCTGTTGCAATGCCTCGACTGTCACGCCGAAGGTGCGCGCCTGGCAGGTGAGCTTCCGAGAGGCATCATCGGCTGCTACCGAGTTGAGCTTTGCTTGCGACCAATCGCCTTTGGAGGGCAACCGCCTTGCTGTCTCCTGGGATATTGGCACCTACAAGGGCGCCTATTTTCTGGAGCTGGCAGCCGACTTGCAGTACACCACGCTGCGTGGACACACAGCAACGCTCACGCACCGGGAATTGATTCCTTTCGTCCATGCCTCTTCGGCTGAGGAACTCTCTCGTGCCAAGTACGAGGCGGTTATCGATAATGTCTACTTCTGCCTGGCCACCCTAACCGACGGTACGCTCTCCAATGGCACTGCTTTCGCCATTTCCAATCGGCGGTTGCTGACCAATTATCATGTTGCCGTCGGTAGTATGCCTGGGAGTTACGCTTCGCAGACAGATTACACCGTGAGACCGGTTCTTGAACTTTCCAATGGCTCCGGGCTGACCTACCACGCTCGTGTGGTCGCCTCCGACCGTGGGCGCGACCTTGCCCTGCTTGAACTTTGCGACGCACAGGGGGGCGAAACCGATGCGCGTCTCCCCGGCTACCTCCCTCTCGCCACCTCTGAGGCCCTTGCTGGAATCTCGCCCGAGACCCCACGCCATGTCTTTGCCGTTGGGTATCCTCGAGGAACCGTTCGAATGGGCCCTCCTGCGCTCGCCGAGGGCAAAACCGAGCGAATCGAGCGCGTTCGGGAGGTCGAGACACTCTTCAGTTTTATCGGTATCAAACCTGGCTATAGCGGCGGACCTCTCGTCGATTGCGCCACCGGCACCATTCTCGGTATAAACCATAGTGCCTTCGTTGAGAAAAGTCCCGTCCACAAAGGTGCAGACCTTGCAACCGCCGCCACCGAAGTCCGTTGTCTTCCCCGCGTACATTGACCTACTGTAAGTTTGAGACGGAGGCGCCCGCTTGCTCCTCACGCGACTTCGGGTTGGACTTATTTTGCGTTGGACGAGGGTGGTCCTTAACAGACAGGCTTGATGGCAATAAGCTACTGTCTCACACCGATTTCAGAGAGTCCCGGGATAAGCGTGGAGCGGGCACATAACTATGACGCATTACGAAGCTTTTGGTGGAGTTTGCGTTTGCGTCTGGCTTTTGTTAGCTTGGGTGCGTTGTTGGGGGCGTGGTGAGGCAGATGAGGAGAGACGATGAGGATACTTCACACGTCGGATTGGCACTTGGGTGCGCGGTTGCATGAGCAGGAGCGGTTTGCGGAGCATCGGCAGTTTTTGGCTGACTTGGTGGCGATTGCCGAGCGCGAGGCGGTGGAGGTGTTGCTGGTGGCGGGGGATGTCTTTGACACGCGTCAGCCGAGCGCGTCAGCTCAAGCCCTTTACTTTGACTTCTTGGCGGAGATGGCTAGGCGCACGCCATGCCGGAAGATGATTGTGACGGCGGGGAACCACGACTCGGCCAGTCAGCTTGCGGCGGCGCGGCCGGTGCTTTCGCGGTTGGGGATTGAGGTGGTGGCGAATGCGAGCGCGGAGGTGTCCGGGGAGGTGATTGTGGTGCCGCGGGCGGATGGTCAGCCGGGGTTGGCGGTGGCGGCGGTGCCGTTTATGAGTGAGAGCGAGTTGGCGAATCTGGCGCGGCAGCATGGTCAGGCGGTGGAGGGCGAGCTGCATGTGCGTGCGGCGGCGGGTTTTCGGGCGCACTATGCGGCGGTGATTGCGGCGGCGCGGGCGGCGAGTGCGGGTGCGCCGGTGGTGGTGATGGGTCACTGCACGGTGGTGGGCGCGCAGGTGAGCGATGAGCGAAGCGAGCGGGGTCGGGCGATTGGTGGGGTGGATGCCCAGGCGGTGAGTGCGTTTGCCGGGGCGGATTATGTGGCGTTGGGGCACTTGCATATTGCCCAGCGCGTGGGGGGCGCGGAGGCGATTCGCTATAGCGGTTCGCCGCTGGCGATGAGTTTTGCCGAGGCGGCGCAGGCCAAGCAGGTGTTGGTGGTGGATCTTGGGGGGCGCGCGGGCGCTCCGGTGACGGTGCGGCCGGTGGCGCTCTCTGCACCGATTCCGCTGTGGACGCTTTCGGGTACGGCCGAGGCCGTGCAGAGGGCCTTGGAGACCTTGGTGGCCGAGCATGGCGCGGAGCCGGGTTATGTGGCGGCGCGCGTGACGGAGGGGGTGGGGGAGCTGTTGGCCTTTTGGCCGGCGCTGGATGCCTTGGTGGAGGGGAGCTCGCTGAAGTTGCTGTTGAAGGAGGATGTCCGGGAGCAGACATGGCGGCGCAGTGCGTTGCTGGCGGCGCGTGCAGGGCGGACGCTGCGCGAGATGACGCCCTTGGAGGTGGCGAAGATGCGTTTGGCGGAGGAGACAACGCTCTCGGAGGCCGAGCGTGAGCGCTATTGTAAGATGGTTGAAGCGGTGATTGGGGAGGAGATGGCGCAATGAAGATTTGCAGTGTGCTCTTGGAGAACTTGAATGCCTTGGCGGGCCGTTGGCAGATTAACTTTGAGGATCCGGCCTTTGAGGACGGCCTCTTTCTGATTACGGGCGAGACGGGCGCGGGAAAGACGACACTCCTCGACGCCATTTCTCTGGCGCTCTATGGGCGGACGGTGCGTGAGGATATTGCCAAGTCGCGTAACGAGGTGATGACGCGTGGGCAGGGCTTTTGTTGCGCGGAGGTGGAGTTTCTCTGCGAGGCCGGGCGTTTCCGCGCGCATTGGGAGCAGCAGCGCGCGCGCAAAAAGGCGCAGGGCGCCCTTCAGAACGAGCGGTGGTCGCTGCTGGATGTGGAGCGGAATCTGGAGGTGGGCGAGCACACACCGCGGCAGACCCGCCTGAAGATTGCCGGCTTGGTCGGTCTCTCCTTCGAGCAGTTCCAGCGGACGATGATGCTCGCGCAGGGCAAGTTCGATCAGTTCCTTTGCGCGCAGGAGAATGACCGCGCCGAGATTTTGCAACAGGCAATCGGCAACGATCTCTTTGAGCGAATCGGCCGGCGGATTTTCGCTCGCAGTCAGGAGGCGAAGGAACGCCTGGAGGCGTTGCAGACCCGTTTGCAGGAGGTGAGCCCGCTGGACGAGGCGGCGCGTGAGGCGTTGGCACAAGCCTGGCAGCGCGCGCAGGCCGAGCACGATGCGTGTGCCGCGCAGTTAAGACAGCGGACCGAGGCGCTGGCGGCTTTCCGTCAAAAGGAGGTGGAGGCTGAGGCGGCGAAGCAGGATTTTGCCCAGCGTTCGCAGGCGGTGGCGCGTGCGGTTGAGGCCGAGAACAAGGCCGCGCAGGCCGTCCAGCTGAGCGCCAAGCAGGTGCAGGAGGCGTTGGCCCAGCAGCAGACGCGCGCGCCCATCCTTGAGCAAGCCGTCAAGTGTTCCCAACAGCTTCGGCTCGATCGACAGACGCTCACTGCAGCCACCAACGCGCAGACGCGCAATCGCCGGGCGCTGGCCGATGCGCTGAAGGCAGAGACGGCCCTTCAGGAGGCCATCACTGCCGGGACAGCCTTGGCCGAGACGCTGTACTTGGCGTTGAATGAGGCGCAGTGGGAGCCGCCGGCCGACCCCGAACTCGCGTTCGATGAGCGGGTCACGCGCGCCGGGCAATGGCGTTCTCAGCGGCCGATGGTTGCCCGCGCCAAGCAGGCCATACTTGTGGCGCAGGCGGCGTTGGCGGAGGCGGAGCGGCGTTATCAGGCCGAGGAGACGCGTTGGCAGGCGGGGCAGGCGGCCCTGTTGAGTGCCGAGGAGAGTGCCTTCAACGCCCTTCAGTTGGCAACGGCCATCGCCTCGCTTGAAGAACGTCGCCGCGAACTGCACGCCGGGCAGCCGTGTCCCCTTTGTGGCGCAGTGGAGCACCCTTACGCCGAGGGGCAGCTACCCCAGGAGAGCGACTGTCGCCGCGCATACAACAAGGCCGTGGCCGCACGTAAGGCCGCCGAGGCGCGGTTGGCCGAGGCGCGTCAGGCCTTTGATGGCGCCCAGCGCTCCTTGCGCGAGGAGGAGGCGAAGGCGCAGGCGGCCACCGAGCGTTATGAAACTCAGCGGCAACAGGTGGAGCAGGACCTTGCCGCCCTGCGCGCCACGGTCCAGGCCAATGGCGTTGCTCTGGGCCGCGCACGTGAGCAGGTTCGCGAGCTGGCGCAAACGCAACAGACCTTTGATGAAACGCAGGTCAAGGCGCAGGCGCAGGTGACTGCCACCCAGGCCGCGTTGGAGGCGTTGGGGGTGGCGGGCGATCCCGAGCAGTTGCGCGCCCAATTGCAGGCCGCGTGCGATGGTGCCCGGGCGGCGTGCGCGAAGGCCGAGGCAGCCCTCGCTGCCGCCAAGGCTGCCCAGCAGGCCGCCATAACAGAGCGTGACCGCGCACATGTGCGTCAAGTGGCCGCGTTGGAGGCGTTCGAGGGGCAGCGCGTGCAGTGCCCGGACCCTGCCGCACAGGCCGAGGCGGTCGCCGTGCTTGAGGCGCAATGCAAGGAGTTGGCGGATAGACTCGTTGAGCACGCAGCGGCGTTGCGCGAGGATGACAGCCGCCGGATGCGTCAGGGGGCCCTGTTGGAGGAGATTGCCGTAGCCACCCCCTTGGCCGCGCAGTGGAAGCAACTGAATGCTTGGCTTGGCGGCGCGAATGGCGACTTCTTTAAGCGTTACGCCCAGGGCATTACCTTGCGCGAGTTGCTCGTGGCCGCCAATCCACATCTGCGTGCGATGACCCAAGGCCGCTATGAGATGATTTGGGATCCCGAGCAGACCGATGCGGCCAAGCTCCTGCCCGCCATGCTCGATCATGATCAGGGCGAGACCCTACGCGCGGTCTCCAATATCTCCGGCGGCGAGCGCTTTCAGGTCTCCTTGGCCTTGGCCCTCGGCCTCTCGGAGATGGCCGGCAGCCGCATCGCGGTGGATTCGCTCTTTCTCGATGAAGGCTTTGGCACCCTCGATGGGGCCGCCCTCGATGCCGCGCTCGACACCCTCTGCCGTCTCCAGCAAAAGGGCAAGCAGATTGGCGTGATCTCCCATGTCACGGAGGTCGGTAGCCGCATTCAGACGAAGATCCAGCTTCGCAAGAACGGCGGCGGCACCAGCACCCTCTCCGGCGCCGGCGTGAGCGCGCTGAGCAGATAACCTTTCCTGTCCATCCTCGGTTAACCGCTGGGCGCTTTGCGCCTCGGTCTTGCGCAACTGCCCTCACGCCGAGTGGAAACTGCTTCCCGGGGCGGAAGGGATAATTATCCCCGCGGGGATAATTGAATTAAGCCCGTGGGGATAATTCAATTAAGCCCGTGGGCTTAATTCCATTAACCCCCGGGCTTAATAATTCCGCCTCGGGCGGAATGGAATTGCCTCGGGGCATGGTTGGAATCGTTGTCGGGGCTAAATAAGGATTGATTGCGTGCGCGGAGGAAGCCCCGTCTGAGCCGTGGAGACCGCCTACGGGGTCATCTGTCCATCCATCGCGCAAGTGGCGGTTAGCCGTCCGCTGTCCGTAGTCCGTGGACGGCTCCCTTCCGCACAAATAGGCTTGACCCGTGGGTGAAGTTGGGCTATCATATCCGCAAATCGCCGCAGTGGATGTGGCGTGTGATTATTTGCAGAGAAGGAGTCGTACGATGAGTCTGTTTTCCACCCGCCGTAGTTTTCTAAAGGCATCGGGGATGGTTGGCGCTGCCACGGTGATGGGCGCGACTGGTTGCCAGGTGCCGATGCGCAAGTATCCGCATGTGGGCGGTTTGGCGTGCGCGCCGTTGGAGACGGTGAAGGTGGGTGTGATTGGCCTTGGGATGCGCGGGCCGGGGGCGGTCTACCGTCTGTCGGCGATTCCGGGCGTGCGCGTGACGGCGCTCTCGGACCTCTTTGAGGCGCGCGTGGCCGCTCCGACGCAGTGGCTCACCGAGCGCGGCTTCTCGGCGCCCAAGGGCTACTTCGGCTCCACCGAGGCGTGGAAGAAGTTGGTGGAAGACCCCGAGGTGAACCTGGTCTATGTGGCCAGCCCCTGGCAGCTGCACGTGGAGATGGTGATGTACGCTATGGAGTGCGGGAAGCACGTGGCGTGCGAAGTGCCGATGGTCTTCACGGTGGACGACTGCTGGAAGATTGTCAATAAGGCCGAAGAGAAGCGCGTGCACTGCATGCTCCTCGAGAACTGCTGCTATGGCGAGAGCGAGATGCTCGCTCTCAACCTGGTGCGCAACAACATCCTTGGCACCCTCGTGCACGGCGAAGGCGCGTACATCCACGACCTGCGCGCGTGGAACTTCCGCGAGAACTCCTACGAAGGCTTCTGGCGCCTGAAGTGGAACGCCCTCCATGGCGGCAACCCCTATGCCACCCACGGTCTGGGCCCGATCTGCCAGTATATGAATGTTGGCCGCGGTGACCAGATGCGCGTGCTCACCTCGATGAACTCGGGCGAGTTCGGCTTCTCGGAGTACGTCAAGGCCCATCAGGCCGAGATGGACGCCCTGGCCGCGCGCTCGACGGGCGAGAAGTATGAGATGACCGATAAGGATGCCATCCGTGGCCCCTGGAAGCAGGGCGATATGTCCACCACCTTGGTTAAGACCGTGCTTGGGCGCACCATTATGATCCAGCACGACACCACCAGCCCGCGCCCCTACAGCCGCATCAACCTCATCAGCGGCACCAAGGGCATCCTCAAGGATTACCCGTTGGAGATCGCCCTCGATCCCAACTATCAGGCTCCCCACCTCGGCTGGGCAAACCAGGCCCAGATGGCCGAGATTATGGCCACCTACCGTCACCCGCTCTGGAAGGAGTCGGGCGAAATCGCCAAGAAGATGGGCGGCCACGGCGGCATGGACTTCCTGATGGACCTGCGTCTCTGCTACTGCCTGCAGAACGGGTTGCCGCTGGATATCAACGTCTACGAATCTTGCCAGTGGTCGGTCATTGCCGAACTCTCGGAAGAATCGTCCAAGCGCGACGGGATGCCGGTGGAAGTGCCGGACTTCACCCGCGGCGCGTGGCAGGAAATCGCCCCGCTGGGCATCGAGACCGTCAAGCTCAACCTCGATGTCAACAAGGCCGAGGGCGGCAAGCAACTGAGCGTCTAACCCATTTTGGGCGGCGGGCGATTGGGCCTGCCGCCCGTCTCGTATTTCATCACAGATAAGGAGTAACTCATGGCTCATACCTGCACTTGCGACACGCTCAAGTTCGTGCCGCCCTTCGATCCCGGCTTCAAGCCCGCCTTCCTCAAGCTCCGCAAGATCCGCGAAGCCGCCAAGGCCGACCCCGAAGCGGGCACCGTCGTCATCGCCATCGAGCGCGATAACGGCGCCATCAATCGCTACGATCTGCCTTACCCCAAGAAGGCCATTGAGTGCCCTGGCTTTGCCTCCTTCGTCGAGCGCATCGTCAAGTTTATGCTCTGGTCCGCCGGCGGCTATAAGGTGATGATCGATGCCCCCGCGGCCATCGTCGAGAAGATCAAGGCCGACTACACCGAGACCGGCGCCCGCGCCTTCGATTACGGCTTCTTCAAGACCGTCTACGCCCGCCCCATTGAAGTGGTGCCCATGCCCGCGGCCGAAATCCCGCAGGGCCACGACCTCTCCATCTCCCTGGGCGGCAATATGAATGGCAACCGCATCGGCTTCGACCTCGGCGGCTCGGACTTCAAGCTCACCGCGATGGTCAATGGCGAGAGCGTCTGGCAGAAGGAAGTGCCCTGGGATCCCTACAACGCCACCGACGCGGCCTATCACTACGACCACATCAAGGCGGGCTTCGAGGAGACCATCGCTCACCTCCCCGGCGGCAAGGTCGATGCCATCGGCGGCTCCTCCGCGGGCGTCATCGTTGATAACGAACTCCGCCACGCCGGCCTCATCAAGGGCATCAAGGATCCTGATCAGTACCGTCAGGCCCAGCTCCTCTTCAAGCGCCTCAAGGCCGATTACGGCGTGCCGATGGAAGTGGCCAACGATGGCGACGTCTCGGCGCTCGTCGGCCGCCTCGCCCTCGGCAAGAAGGGCATCATCGGCCTGGCGATGGGCACCTCCGAAGCTGTCGGCTACATCGACAACTCCGAGAAGGGCGTCCTCACCGGCCGTATCTCCGAGCTCGCCTTCGCCCCGGTGGACCTGAACAAGGATGCCGCCGTGGATCCGTGGTCGGGCGATGCCGGCGTTGGTGCGCTCTACTTCTCGCAGCAGGCGGTCAACAAGCTCGGCCTCGCCGCCGGCTTCCCCTTCAAGGAGACCACGCTGCCCCTGCGCCTCAAGGAAGTGCAGAAGGCGATAGAAGCGGACGACCCCACGGCCGTCAAGATCTACGAAGCCATCGGCATCTACCTGGGCTACACGCTGCCTTGGTACGCCGAGTTCTACGACTACACCTCGCTGATGCTCCTCGGGCGCGTCTCCTCGGGCAAGGGCGGCGATCTCATCCTCGCCACCGCCAAGAAGGTCCTCACCGAAGAGTTCCCCGAGTACAACATCGACATCTTTATGCCCGATGAGCAGGTCCGCCGCCTTGGCCAGTCCGCCGCGGCCGCCTCGCTCCCCGAGTGCTAAAGGTGTTGAGCCATTCCCGGGCGTGCCTATGTGCCGCCCGGGTTCGCTTTATTCCCCGATACTAAGCTAAAGGGTTTTACCTATGTTTACCAACTTCTTTGCCTCCCAGGCACTGGCGAATGTGACGACGCTCGACTACGTCATCATCGTTGGCTTCCTCGTGGCCGTGATTGCCATCGGCTCGCTCCCGGGCATCATCGCCAAGATTAAGAACAAAGGCCAAGGCGCTGCGGACTTCTTCCTCGGCGGCCGCTCGATGCCGTGGTGGCTGCTGGGCGTTTCGATGGTGGCCTGCACCTTCTCGTGCGACACGCCGAACCTCGTCACCGGTATGGTGCGTAACAATGGCGTCTCGAACAACTGGGGCTGGTGGGTCTTCTTGCTCACCGGTATGCTCACGGTTTTCGTCTACGCCAAGCTCTGGCGCCGCTCCGAGCTGGCCACCGACCTGGGCTTCTACGAGATCCGCTACACCGGCAAGCCCGCCGCCATTCTCCGCGGCTTCCGTTCGCTCTATCTGGGCATCTTCTTCAACATCCTGATTATGGCCACCGTCTCGCTGGCTGCCATCAAGATTGGCGGAACGATGTTCAACCTCTCGCCCGTGTGGTCGCTGGTCGTTGCCTCTGTCGGCGTGGCCATCTATGCCACCCTCGGCGGCCTCACCGGCTCAATCTGGGCGGACTTCTTCCAGTACACCATCGCGATGGTTGGCGCCTTCTTCGCCGCCTTCTACGCGGTGATGAGCGATGACGTGGGCAACATCTCTAGCCTCCAGCAGCTCCTGAACGACGGCTTCGTCTCGGCCAAGCTCGCCTTCTTCCCGGAGGTCAACGGGGCTACCGCCGGCGCGCCGGCCGATTACTCGGGCTTCATTATGCTCATCGTTCTGCCCGTGGCGGTCCAGTGGTGGGCCTGCTGGTATCCGGGCGCCGAACCCGGCGGCGGTGGCTACATCGCTCAGCGTATGCTCTCGGCCAAGGACGAGAAGAACGCCATCGGCGCCACCCTGCTCTTCAACTTCCTCCACTACGCCGTCCGCCCCTGGCCGTGGATTGTCGTGGCCCTCGTCTCCTTGACGCAGTTCCCGATGGATGCCCAGAAGCGCGCGGCCGATGAGTTCGCCACGGCCACCACCCCCGTTGTCTTGGCCACCAAGGCTGCGGCCATTGACCTGGTCATCACGGCCGATGAAGCCAAGGCCCTCGAAGCGCAGTTCGGCAAGACGGCCGCCGACAAGGCCATCGCCCAGTGCCGCGCCACGCTCTATCCCGCCAAGGAAGCCGCTGCGGCCTATCTCGCCAAGCTCCCGCAGGCCCAGAAGGATGCCTTCGAGAAGACCCTCTCCACCGACAAGGCGATGATCCAGAAGGTCAACAGCGTCCTGGCGATGCGCGAGAAGGTCACCCCCGAGACCTCCGCCCTCGTCACCTACGAGCGCAACCGCCTCGCCGCCGGCGAACTCGTGGGCATGCGCTCGCAGATCACCGATCTCGACCGCCGCTACCTCCAGCAGGATGCCGCCTATCCGGCGATGATCGCCAAGATGCCTAAGGGTTGGCTCGGCCTCATCGTCGCCTCCCTCATCGCCGCCTACATGTCCACCATCGCCACCCACCTCAACTGGGGCTCGTCCTACTTCGTGCAGGACTTCTGGATGCGCTTTGTGAACAAGGAGACCAAGCCCGAGACCGCCGTGCTCATCGGCCGCATCTGCATGCTCACGCTCCTGGTCCTCTCGGCGCTCGTGGCGCTGTGCATGGAGTCGGCCACCGAGTCCTTCAACCTGCTCCTGCAGGTGGGCGCCGGCACGGGCTTGCTCTACATCCTGCGCTGGTTCTGGTGGCGCATCAACGCCTGGTCGGAAATCTCCGCGATGGTCATCTGCTGCCTCTGCGTGGTGGTCTTCAAGGCCTTCGGCGGCGAAGGCACCGCCATCTACGCCTTCTTCAATAGCGACGGCATGAAGGCCATTATGAACTACAGCACCTGGCAGCTCATCGTGGGCATCATCGTCACCTCCATCGGCTGGATCACCGTCACCTTCCTCACCAAGCCCGAACCCGACGAAGTCCTCATTGCCTTCTGCAAGAAGATTCGCGCGGGCGGCCCCGGCTGGAAGCGCTTTGAGGGCAAGCTCGGCGACATCTCCGCCACCGCGTGGGATATGCCCCTGTGCATCCTCTGCATGGTCCTCGGCTGCTTGGCGGTGTGGACGGCCCTCTTCGGCGTCGGTGCTCTGGTCTACGCCAAGGCCGCCCCGATGTTCGGCTCCCTCTCCAACACCATCTCCGGCATCGCCCTCCTGGTGATCTCGGTCATCTCCACCACCGTGCTGATGAAGTTGGTCAACAAGGTCAAGCTCAGCTAATCGGCTCCTGCTTATCTTTACCAAATGTTCGGCGGCCACTTAAAGGCCGCCGAACATTTATTTTACCCTTTTGCAACGCAACGCCACTTTCGCTATACTGTTCTCGTTTTCGTAGTAACTGTAATGGCA
>JBJEVY010000059.1:0-26201 GCA_051884775.1 Candidatus Spyradenecus sp.
CCAAGGCGAAAGGCCGCCGCTGTGCCCGCCCTCGGCCTTGCGCCGCCGAGCCGGCGGCACACAGAAGCAAAGCCCCTGCCCTTGAAGCCTGGCCGTGGCCCAAGGCGAAAGGCCGCCGCTGTGCCCGCCCTCGGCCTTGCGCCGCCGAGCCGGCCTGGGCCCGGGGCTTCACCTCCTGGGCTGCGGGGCCTCCCTTTTGTGTGCCGCCGGCCTCGGCGGCGAGGGGTGGGGTTTACACTTTTGGAAAGGGGCGAGGAGGGGGCTTACGGAAATGTAAAGGCGGGGCGTTTTGAGGTAGGGCCTACCTCGGGTCGATCTAGGGCCTACCTCGAGGTGAGGTAGGGCCTACCTCGAATTGGGGTAGGCGCGGGTGGAAAAGGTTGGGGCTCCGGGCGGCTTTGGCACGGCGGTTGCAACGCTTGGCCAAAGAGCGGGAGGACCCCGCCCATCCGACAGACTCCGGAGAAGTTATGGACAATACGGCAATCGATTACGGTGCAGACGTTTTCAACGAGAGCGTGATGCGCGAGTACTTGGCGAAGGACACGGTGGAGAATCTGCTCCACACCATTAATGACCACGCGCCTTTGGATCCCTCTATCGCCAATGATGTGGCGCACGCGATGAAGCAGTGGGCGATGGCGCGCGGGGCGACGCACTTTACGCACTGGTTCCAGCCGCTGACCGGCAGCACCGCCGAGAAGCACGATGCCTTCTTTGAGCCGACGGGGGTGGGCAAGACGATTGCGCGCTTCTCGGGCAAGAACTTGATTATGGGCGAGCCGGATGCGTCGAGCTTCCCCTCGGGCGGGCTGCGTTGCACCTTCGAGGCGCGCGGCTATACGGCTTGGGACGTGACGAGCCCGGCCTTCATCAAGCGCCACGCCAATGGCGCCACGCTCTGCATTCCCACCGTCTTCTGCTCCTACACGGGCGAAGTGCTCGATAAGAAGACCCCGCTCCTGCGCTCGATGCAGGCGATGGATAAGGCGGTGCAGAAGCTGATGGCGTGCTTTGGCGAGACGGGCGGCCACGCGGTCTGCACGCTGGGCCCGGAGCAGGAGTACTTCCTGATTGACAAGAAGTTCTACCTGGAGCGGCCGGACCTCATCCAGTGCGGGCGGACGCTCTTCGGGGCCCCGCCGGCGCGCCACCAGCAGTTGGAAGATCACTACTTTGGCTCCATCAAGCCGCGGATCATCGCCTTTATGGAGGACGTGGAGCAGGAGCTCTGGCGCTTGGGCATCCCGGCCAAGACCCGCCACAACGAGGTGGCCCCCGCGCAGTTCGAGCTCGCGCCGATGTTCGAGGAGCTGAACCTGGCGGTGGACCACAATATGCTGACGATGGAGGTGCTGCGCAATGTGGCCGAGCGTCACGGGCTGGTCTGCCTGCTGCACGAGAAGCCCTTCGCGGGGGTGAATGGCTCGGGCAAGCACAACAACTGGTCGGTGGCCTACAACGGCAAGAACCTGCTCGACCCCGGGAGCAATCCGCAGGAGAACGCGATCTTCCTGGCGGTGCTCGCTTCGGTCATCCGCGCGATTGACCTGCATGCCGACATTCTGCGCTCGGCCACGGCCGGCGCGGGCAACGACCACCGTCTGGGCGCGAACGAAGCGCCGCCCTCGATTATCTCGATCTTCCTGGGCGCGGAGCTGACCTCGGTGATTGAGCGCATCGAGAAGGGGGCTTCGGCCAAGAGTGGCAAGGCGCAGGCGATGCGCATTGGCGTGGATACGCTGCCGACCATCTCGCGCGATACGACCGACCGCAATCGCACCTCGCCCTTCGCCTTCACCGGCAACAAGTTCGAGTTCCGCGCGCCGGGCTCCAGCCAGAACTGCGCGGGCATCTGCATGGTGCTCAACACCATCGTGGCCGAGTCGGTCTCCGAGATTGCCGACGCGATTGCCAAGCTGCCCAAGGCGAAGTTCAACGAGGGGCTGCAGAAGATTATCCAGGCGATCATCAAGGACCACAAGCGCGTCATCTTCAATGGCGATGGCTACTCCGAAGCGTGGGTGGCCGAGGCCGAGAAGCGCGGTCTGCCCAACCTGCGCACCACGCCCGAGGCGCTCAAGCCGATGCTCGATAAGCGCAACCTCGAGCTCTTCTCCAAGCAGGGCGTGCTGATGCCCACGGAGATGGAGAGCCGCTACGATGTCTTTATGGAGGAGTATGCGCGCAAGGTCGTCATCGAAGGGCGCGTGGCGCTCGAGATGGCCCGCAGCATGATCGAGCCCTCGGCCACCGCCGAGTTCGGCGCGGTCTGCAAGGCTGTGGCCGAGGCGAAGGCCGCCGGCGTCAAGCACGGCATCAAGGGCATTAGCGACGTGGCCGAGACCCTCGGCAAGGGGCTCGATGAGGTGCACATCCAGTGCGCCGCCCTCGAAAAGGCCCTGACCAAGAAGCCGGCCGACATCCTCGATGCGATGGGCAAGCTGCGCAAGGCGGTCGACAAGCTCGAAGAAGATGTCGACGATGCCCGCTGGCCGCTGCCGAAGTATCGGGATATGCTGTTTGTCTACTAACAGCGGGCTGACGCCCGCGAGAGGAGGCGCGGCTAGCCGCGCCGTGAGAGCGGCCAAGGCCGCTTGAGAGGAGCCGCCGGAGGCGGCGCGAGGGGTGCCCAAGGGCACGAAGGGCCCCTCACGGGGCGCAAGCCCCACCTCACGGGCCCACCGGGCCCGCTTCACGGCGGCGCAAGCCGCCTCCTCACGTGAGCGAGCGGAGCGAGCGAGTATGAGCGATAGCATCAAGCACGAATGTGGGGTGGCGCTCTTGCGGTTACGCAAGGACGCCGCCTATTATGAGCGGAAGTACGAGACGCGCTCGTTCGGCTTCCAGAAGGTTGCGCTGATGCTTGAGAAGCAGCACAACCGCGGGCAGGATGGGGCGGGGATAGCCTCGCTCCATCTGCTGCCGGAACAGGGGCGGCCGTGTTATGACTTGGAGAAGTCGTGCGCGCAGTTGCCGTTGGCGGATTTGCTCACACGCTGCAGCAAGCGGTTGGAAGAAGACCCCCTCGCCTTTCGCGGGGAGGTCTTTTTGGGTCATCTGCGCTATGCCACCTTTGGGCGGCACGAGCTCTCGGCCTGCCACCCCTTTGTGCGCGAGAGTGCCTTCCTCGATCGCCTGCTCATCCTGGCGGGGAACTTCAACCTCACCGACACGCACGAGCTCTCCGAGGCGCTGGCCGCCGGCGGACACCATCTCTCGAGCAAGGCCGATGGGGCGGTGATCTTGCAGTGCATCGCCCACGCCCTCGAGCACGAGCGCTCGCTCTACGGCAGCTTCCGGGGGCTGAAGCCCATCCTGCGCAACGCCGCCGAGAAGTTCGATGGCGCCTTCGTCCTCTGCGGCATCCTCGGCGATGGCTCGTCCTTCGCGCTGCGCGATGCCAATGGCATCCGCCCGGCCTACTACTACTTCGATGACGAGGTGGCCGTGGTGGCCAGCGAACGCCCGGCCATTCAGGCGGCCTTCAACTGCGCCACCGGCGAAGTGCGCGAGCTGCCCCCCGGCAAGGCGCTCATCATCCACCCCGATGGTGAGGTGGAGCTACTCGACTGCCTGGACCCCAAACCGCGGCGCGCGTGCGTCTTCGAGCGCATCTACTTTTCGCGTGCCAACGATGCCGAGATCCACGCCGAGCGCAAGCACCTGGGCCACGCGCTCGTGCCCCAACTCGTCCGCGCGCTCCATGGCGACCTGGAGAACGCCTTCGTCAGCTACATCCCCAACTCCGCGCAGGTCTGCTTCCACGGCCTGCTGGAGGCGCTGCTCTCGGTGGCGCTGCACGATGGCCACACCGTCCGCTTTGGTCAAGTGGCGGTGAAGGACGCGAAGTTCCGCACCTTTATCTCCGACGTGCAGGCCCGCAAGGAGCTGGCAATGCACGTCTACGACGTCACCTACGGCCTGGTCCGCCCCGGCTCGGATACGCTCATCGTGCTCGACGACTCCATTGTCCGCGGGAACACGATGCGCCGGGCCATCCTGCCCATCCTCGACCGTCTGGGCCCCAAGAAGATTATCGTGGCCTCCTCGGCCCCGCCCATCCTCTACCCCGACTGCTACGGCATCGATATGGCCACCTTGAATGAGCTTGTGGCCTTCAACGCCCTCATCCTCTGCCTCAAGGAGATTGGCCGCGAGGCCGCCCTCGCCGAGGCCTACGAGAGCGCCAAGCACCAGCTCACCCTCCCGCCCGAGCGCCAGCACAACGTCCTGAGCACCCTCTACAACCTCGTTCCCCTGGCCGACCTTATCGATGCCATCACCCGCCTGCTTACCCCCGAGGGCCTGCGCGCCGAAGTGCAGGTGGTCTTCCAGACCATTGACGACCTTCACCGCTGCTGCCCGAACCACTTGGGCGACTGGTACTTTACCGGCGACTATCCCACCCCCGGCGGCAACCAGGTGGTCAATCGCGCCCTGGTGAACTATATGGAAAACCGCAATGAACGCGCTTATTGAGACTCTTCGCACCCAGTGGGCGGCCGAACGCGCCCGCGCCGCCTTCCTTGCCCTGGCCGATGGCGCCGTCTTCCACGGCGTGGCCTTCGGCGCGCAGACCGACGCGCTGGGCGAGGCCGTCTTCAACACCGGCATGTCCGGCTACCAGGAGATCCTCACCGACCCCTCCTACGCCGGGCAGTTCGTTGTGCTCACCGCCCCGGAAGTGGGCAACTACGGTTGCAATAGCACCGACGCCGAGAGCCGCGCGCTCTTCCTGAGCGGCCTCATCGTCACCAACCGCAACGCGCCCAGCAACTTCCGCTCCGAAGAGAGCCTGGAAGCGTACCTCCGGCGCGCCGGGCGGCCGGGGCTCTATGGCGTGGACACCCGCGCCCTGACGCTCCACCTGCGCGACCACGGCGCCCAGAAGGCCTACCTCCACGTCTCCCCCGAGCCGATGAACGAAGCTGAGGCCATTGCCAAGGCGCAGGCGTGGGAGGGGCTTGATGGGCAGGACTACGCCGCGCGCGTCACCGCCCCCGCGGCCTACGTGTGGAATGAAAAGGGACGCTTCGCGGTGACGGTCTACGACTTCGGCGTCAAGCGCAACATCCTGCGGTGCCTGGCCGAGGCCGGGTGCCGCGTCACGGTGGTGCCGGCCAAGACCCCGGCCGAGGAGGTGCTCGCCGGCAAGCCCGATGGCGTCTTCCTCTCCAATGGCCCGGCCGACCCCTCGGCCGTCACCTACGCGCAAGAAAATGTGCGCAAGCTCCTGGCGGCGAAAATCCCGCTGATGGGCATTTGCCTGGGCCACCAGCTGCTGGGGCTGGCGTGCGGGGCCAAGTGCTCGCGCCTGCCCTTCGGCCACCACGGCTGCAACCACCCGGTCAAGAACCTGCTCGATGGCACCGTGGCCATCACCAGCCAGAACCACAACTACGCCCTCTCCAACCTGCCCGAGTGCCTGGAGCTCACGCACGTCAACCTCAATGACGGCACCGTCGAGGGCATTCGCCACCGCACGCTCCCCGCGTGCTCGGTCCAGTTTCACCCCGAAGCCGCCCCGGGTCCCACCGAGACTCGGGCCTGGTTCAAAACCTTCCTCTCTCTGATGGAGCAGAACGCACAATGAGCACCAAGCACATCTTCGTTACCGGCGGCGTGGTCAGCAGCCTGGGCAAGGGCATCACCGCGGCCGCCCTCGCCTTCCTTCTGCGTCAGCGCGGCTATCGCGTGGCCATGCAGAAGCTCGACCCCTACCTCAACGTCGACCCCGGCACGATGAGCCCCTACCAGCACGGCGAGGTCTTCGTCACCGATGACGGCGCCGAAACGGACCTCGACCTGGGCCACTACGAACGCATTGCCGGGGTCACCTGCTCTAAGGCCTCGAACTACACCAGCGGCAAGATCTACGGCGCGGTCATCGCGCGCGAGCGGGCCGGCGGCTACCTCGGCGGCACCGTCCAGGTCATCCCGCATATCACCGACGAAATCAAGCGCGCGATGCGCGCCCTCCACAGCCCCGAGGTGGACATCGCCATCACCGAGATTGGCGGCACCGCCGGTGACATCGAGTCCCTCCCCTTCCTCGAGGCCGCGCGCCAGTTCCGCCTGGAGTGCCCGCCCGGCGACGCGCTCTTCATCCACCTGACCTATGTGCCCTACCTGAAGGCCGCTAAGGAGCTCAAGACCAAGCCCTCGCAGCAGTCGGTGGGCGTGCTGCGCAACATCGGCATCCAGCCCGACCTCCTGGTCTGCCGCGCCGAGATGCGCCTGGAGCCTGAGCACCTCAAGAAGCTGGCCATCTTCTGCAATGTCCCCGAGCAGTGCGTCATCGAGGAGCTCGATGTGCGCCACTCCATCTACGAAGTGCCCATCAAGCTCACCCAGCACCACTTCGACGAGGAGGTCCTGCGCGGGCTGCGCCTCGAGCCCAAGCCGCTCAATCTGCGCGACTACCGCCACTGGCTGGCCACCATCCTTCGCCCGACGCGCGAGGTGACCATCGCCGTGGTCGGCAAGTACATCCGCCATCAGGACGCCTACAAGAGCATCTATGAATCGCTCTCCCACGCCGCGATGGCCCACAACGCCAAGCTCAAAGTCCTGCGCGTGGAATCCGAGGAGCTCGAAAGCGGCGCGGCCGCCGAGCGCCTGGCCAAGGCCGATGGCGTGCTCGTGCCCGGCGGCTTCGGTCGCCGCGGGCTGCTGGGCAAGTTCAAGGCCGTGGAATACGCGCGCACCACCGCCACGCCCTTTCTGGGCATCTGCCTGGGAATGCAGTGCGCGGTCATTGAGTTCGCGCGCGACGTCGTGGGCTGGGCCGATGCCGACAGCGCCGAGTTCGCCGACACCCGCCACCCGGTCATCGCCCTGATGGAGGAGCAGAAGCGCATCAAGGATATGGGCGGCACCATGCGCCTGGGCGCCTACGATTGCACCCTCGCCCCCGGCTCGCGCGCCGCCGCGCTCTATGGCACCGAGCACATCTCCGAGCGCCACCGCCACCGCTACGAGTTCAACCCCGAGTTCCGCGCCGAGCTCGAAGGCGCCGGGCTCTCCATCGCCGGCACCAACCCGCAGACCGGCCTGGTGGAGGTGGTCGAGCTCCCCAATCACCCCTTCTTCGTGGGCTGCCAGTTCCACCCCGAGTTCAAGAGCCGCCCGCGCGCTCCCCATCCGCTCTTCGCCGGCTTCGTTGCCGCCGCCCTCGCGCGTCACGAACAGCAGGCCTAAGGAAACCACTATGCCCAAGCGCACCGACATCCGGAAGATCCTCCTTATTGGCTCGGGCCCCATCGTCATCGGCCAGGGGTGCGAGTTCGACTACTCCGGCACGCAAGCCTGCAAGGCCCTGCGCGCCAATGGCTACGAGGTCGTGCTCGTCAACTCCAACCCGGCCACCATTATGACCGACCCGGCCACCGCCGAGCGCACCTATGTTGAGCCCATGACCCCCGAGAGCCTCGAGGCCATCATCGCCCGCGAGCGCCCCCAGGCCCTCCTGCCCACCCTCGGCGGCCAGACCGCCCTCAACCTTTCGATGGAGCTCTATCGCCGCGGCATCCTCGGCAAGTACGGCGTGGAGATGATTGGTGCCAACGCCGCGAGCATCGACCGCGCCGAGGACCGCCAGAAGTTCAAGGAGGCGATGCTCGCCATCGGCCTGGATGTCCCCCGTTCCGGCTCGGCCCACACGATGGACGAGGCGCGCGCCATCGCCGGCACCATCGGCACTTGGCCGCTCATCATCCGCCCGGGCTTCACCCTCGGCGGCACCGGCGGGGGCATCGCCAACAACGCCGAGGAGTTCGAGCGCATCGCCCGTGGCGGTCTCGACGCCTCCCCCACCTCCGAAATCCTCATCGAGGAGTCGCTCCTGGGCTGGAAGGAGTACGAGATGGAGGTCGTCTGCGACCGCAAGGGCAACGCCGTCATCGTCTGCTCCATTGAGAACCTCGACCCCATGGGCGTGCACACCGGCGACTCCATCACCGTGGCCCCCATCCAGACCCTCACCGACGCCGAATACCAGGCCATGCGCACCGACTCCTTCGCCGTGATGCGCGCCATCGGCATCGCCACCGGCGGCTCCAACGTCCAGTGGGCCGTCAACCCCAAGACCGGCCGGCGCATCATCATCGAGATGAACCCCCGCGTCTCGCGCTCCTCGGCCCTCGCCTCCAAGGCCACCGGCTTCCCCATCGCCAAAATCGCCGCCCTCCTCGCCGTCGGCTTCACCCTCGACGAACTGAAGAACGACATCACCGGCACCACCCCCGCCTCCTTCGAGCCCGCCCTCGACTACATCGTCGTCAAGGCCCCCCGCTTCACCTTCGAGAAGTTCCACGGCACCTCCGACACCCTCGGCACCCAGATGAAGTCCGTGGGCGAAGCGATGGCCATCGGCCGCACCTTCAAGGAGGCCTTCCAGAAGGCCCTGCGCTCCCTCGAAATCGGCCGCTTCGGCTTCGGTGCCGACGGCAAGGACGCCCCCTCCGAGGCCTTGGACGACCAGGCCCTCGAGGCCGCCGTCTCCCGCCCCACCGCCGAGCGCATCTTCCACCTCCATGAAGCCCTCCGCCGCGGCTGGACCGTCGATCGCCTCTACGCCCTCACGGCCATCGACCCCTACTTCCTGCGCCACCTCCAGGAGCTCGCGCTCTTTGAGGACGAGATTGCAGCCCTCGGCTCGGTCTCCGCCCTCTCCACCCACCCCGAGCTCCTGCGCCAGGCCAAGGCCTTTGGCTTCTCCGATCGCCAAATCGCCACCCTTCTCGACAGCACCGAGGCCGCCGTCACCTCCGCCCGCCGCGCCCTCGCCATCACCCCCGTCTACGGTCTGGTGGATACCTGCGCCGGCGAATTCGCCGCCCAGACGCCTTACTATTATGGGACCTACGGCCTTGAAGAGCGGACAGCCGACAGCCGACAGCCGACAGCCGCCGGCGCGTTAGGCAACGGGCCGCTCGTTGGCAATGAGACCGCGTTGGGCCAGGTGGGGACCTCGGGCGGTTCTCTGCCGGATGGTGCACGTCAAGCGCCAGCGCTGTCCGCTGTCGGCTGTCCGCTGTCGGCTAAGCGGGCGAAGCCCGCGGTGCTCATCATCGGCGGCGGGCCCAACCGCATTGGCCAAGGCATTGAGTTCGACTACTGCTGCTGCCAGGCCGCCTACGCCCTGCGCGAGGCCGGCTACCGCGTCGTGATGGCCAACTCCAACCCCGAGACCGTCTCCACCGACTACGACACCTCCGACGCGCTCTACTTCGAGCCCCTCACCCTCGAGGACCTCGTCCAGGTCTACGAGCGCGAGCACTGCATCGGCGCCATCGTCCAGTTCGGCGGCCAGACCCCCCTCAACCTCGCCCAGGGCCTCAAGGCCGCCGGCGTCCATATCCTCGGCACCAGCCCCGACGACATCGACCTCGCCGAAGACCGCGATGCCTTCAAGCGCCTGGCCGAGCGCATCGGCATCCGCCAGCCCGAGAGCGGCATCGCCCACTCGGTGGAAGACGCGCTGGAGATCGCCTCGCACATCGGCTACCCGGTCCTCGTGCGCCCCTCCTTCGTCCTCGGCGGCCGCGGGATGGTTATCGTCCACCGCGAGGAAGACCTTGCCGAACTCGCCCGCCAGGCCGTCGCCATCGCTGAGGGCAAGCCCATCCTCATCGACCGCTTCCTCGAAAACGCCATCGAGCTGGATGTCGACTCCGTCTCCGACGGCCAAGGCACCACCCTCATCGGCGCCATCCTCGAGCACGTCGAGCCCGCCGGCGTCCATTCGGGCGACGCGGCCTGCGTCACCCCGCCCATCTCCCTCTCGCCGAGCGTCCTCGAGCGCATCCGCGGCTACGCCCGCGCCTTTGCCGACGGCTTGCACGTCTGCGGCCTGATGAACCTGCAGATTGCCGTCAAGGGCGAAGAGATCTATATGATCGAGGTCAACCCCCGCGGCTCGCGCACCGTCCCCTTCGTCAGCAAAGCCATCGGCGTCTCCCTGGCCGCCGTCGCCTCCCGCGTCATGCTCGGCCAAAGCCTCGCCGAGGCCGGCTTCGAGCGCGAAGTCACGCTCCCCTACTACGCGGCCAAGGAGGCCGTCTTCCCCTTCGCCCGCTTCCCCGGCGCCACTATCGCCCTCAGCCCCGAGATGAAGTCCACCGGCGAAGTCATGGGCCTGGCGGACACCTATGGCCTGGCATACCTCAAGAGCCAATCCGCCGCCGGCACCCACCTGCCGCCCCCCGGCTCGACCGTCTTCCTCTCGCTCTGCGATGCCGATAAGCCCGCGGGCATCGAGGCCGCCAAGCGCCTAGCCGCCCTCGGTTACGCCCTCACCGCCACCTGCGGCACCGCCACCGCCCTCTGGCAACACGGCCTGCGCCCCAACGCCGTCTTCCGCGTCAGCGAAGGCCACCCCAATCCCCTCGACCTCATTCGCGCCAAGCAGGTCCACTGGATCGTCAACACCGCCGGCCCCGGGGCCGACCACGTGGGCGACGGCCTCAAAATCCGTGCCGAAGCCATCCTCCACGGCCTGCCCATTACCACCGTCCTCGAAGGCTTCACCGCCGCGGTCGAGGGCCTGGGCGAGCGCCTCCAAACCAACGCCCTCCCCGTCGCCACGCTCCAAGAGCGCCACGCGCAGTTGAAGGCCTAACCCTTTCCACGCAAACCAAACCTAAGGGGCCTGCGGCGGGTGCCGCAGGCCCCTTTCTTGCGTGTCCCGCGTCAAGGCTACTCCACGAAGCGGCGTTGGACGCGTGAGCCGATGGAGCAGATGATGTCGTAGGCGTGGGTGCCTTTGAGGTTAGCCCAGTCTTGGACGGGGATTTCGAGGTTGCCATCGCGGCCGAGGAGGGTGACGGTGTCGCCAACGGTGGCCTCGGGGAGGTCGGTGAGGTCGATGGTGAGATAGTCCATCGAGAGGCGGCCGAGGATGGGGGCGGCGGTGCCGCGGAGGAGGACCGAGCCGCGGTTGGAGAGGGCCAGGGGGAGGCCATCGGCGTAGCCGGCGCAGACGGTGCCCACGCGCATGGTGCGGCGGGTGCGGAAGGTGTGGCCGTAGCCGATGGGGGTGCCGGGGGGCAGGGTGCGGACCTGCGCCAGGCGGGTGGTCATCGTGAGCACGGGCTTGAGGGGGACGCGTAGGGAGCCGGCGGCATCGAAGGCGCCGTGGAGGTTGATGCCGCAGCGGACGAGGTTGAAGGGGGCCGAGCAGGCTTCGGGGGCGTTGTTGATGGCGTCGGAGTTCGCCGCGTGGCGCCAGGTGAAGTGGATGCCGGCGGCTTCGGCTTGGGCGAGGACCCAGCGGTAGCGTCGGAGCTGCTCGCGGGTGAAGTCCGAGGCGCTTTCGTAGGCCAGCGGGAAGTGGGTGAAGAGCCCTTCAAGCGTCAGGTTTGGGAGGGCGGCCGCTTGGCGGATGATGTCGGGCGCCTGCTCCCAGAGGATGCCGGCGCGGCCCATCCCGGTATCGAGCTTGACGTGGACCTTCGCGCTCACGCCCAGGCGCACGGCCGTGGCGGAGATGGCGCGCGCGGAGGCGAGGTCCACCAGGGGCAGGGTGACGCCGTGCGCGACCATCGGCTCAATCTCATCGGGCAAGACCCCGCTGAGGATTTGGATGGGCACGCCCAAGTCGAGGAGCTCGAGCGCCTCGAAGGGCTCGGCCACGGCGATGCGCTCCGCGCCGGCGGCCACCAGCGAGCGCGCAATGGGGCCCACGCCCAGGCCATAGGCGTTCGCCTTGAGCACCGGCATCACCGCGCACGGCGAAACGAGCGCGCGGACGGCACGAAAGTTCTCCGCCAGCGTGCCTAACGAGACGGAGAGAATGACGCGATGTTGCATGGGATGAGCTGTTAGCTGTTAGCAGTTAGCTGTTAGCGGATAGCGGTTAGCGCGCGTTCCGCGACGGAGACATCTGAGGTCTTTGGCCGGGTGTTTCACCTCTGGCGCGCACTGTCGACTGACGACTGTCGACTGTCGACTTCTATCCCACGCGGGGGACGGCGGCGATGAGGCGCTGGGTGTAGGCTTCCTGCGGGTTGAGGAGGACCTGGGTGGCCGGGCCGCGCTCGACGATCTGGCCCTTGAACATCACGATGATGTTGTCGGCAATGTGCTCGACCACGCCAATATCGTGCGTGATGAAGAGGTAAGCGAGGGAGTACTTTGCCTTGAGTTCCATCAGCAGGTTGAGGACTTGGGCGCGGATGGAGAGGTCGAGGGCCGAGACCGCTTCGTCGCAGATAATCATCTTGGGCTTGAGGGCGAGGGCGCGGGCGATGCAGATGCGCTGGCGCTGGCCGCCGGAGAAGGCGTGCGGATAGCGGTGCATCGCGTCTGGCTGGAGCCCCACATCGCGCAAGAGCTCGGCCGCCACCTCCTCGGCCTCGGCGGGCTTGATGAGCCCGTGGACGAGCATGCCCTCGGTGAGGATGTCGAGGATCGAGTGGCGGGGGTTGAGCGTGGCGTGGGGATCCTGGAAGACCACCTGCATGTCGCGCCGATACTGCTGCAGCGCGGCGCCCTTGAGCGCAAAGACGTCCTGCCCCTCAAAGAAGACCTGGCCGCTGTGCGCCTTTTCCAGGCGCAGGATGGTGCGCGAGAGGGTGCTCTTGCCGCAGCCCGATTCGCCCACCACGCCCAGCGTCTCGCCGGCGGCCATCGAGAAGCTCACGCCATTGACGGCCTTCACGTGGTCGACCGTGCGGGCGAAGATGCCCTTTTTGACGGGGAACCAGGTGTTGAGGTCGCGCACCTCCAGCAAGGGCTGGGCCGGGCCCTTGAAGCTCGGCGCCACCGGCGGCTTGAGGGTGATCTTCTGTTCGGCAGGCGTTTCCGGAGTGGGCATGGCACGGACCTTTCTGGCGCGGCGCGTGGCGGCGCTGGCTTACGAGCGGTAGTTCGGGGCTTCCTTGGTGATGGTGACATCGTGCGGGTGCGCCTCGCGCACGCCGTTGGCGGTGACGCGGTAGAACTTCCCGCGCTCCTGCAGCTCGGCAATGGTGCGGCAGCCGCAGTAGCCCAGCGTGCTCTTCAAGCCGCCGCAGAACTGCGTCATAATGCGGTGGACCGGGCCGGAGTAGGGGACCATGCCCTCAATGCCCTGGGGCACAAGGTCCTCTTCCGCCTCGCCATCCTGGAAGTAGCGGGCGCGCGAGCCCTTGCCATTCTTGAGCGCGGCGAGCGAGCCCATGCCGCGATAGACCACGTACTGCCGCCCGCCGTTGAGGATCTTCTCGCCGGGCGATTCTTCCGTGCCGGCGAGGACCGAGCCGAGCATTACGCTGTCGGCACCGGCCACCAGCGCCTTGGGCACATCGCCCGAGAGCTTGATGCCGCCATCGCCGATCACCGGGATGGAGCCCTCGAGGGCCTTGCGCGCATTGTAGATGGCCGTCAGCTGCGGGATGCCCACGCCGCAGACCACGCGCGTGGTGCAGATCGACCCCGGGCCGATGCCCACCTTGACCGCGTGGGCGCCCGCATCGCGCAGGGCAATCGCGGCCTCGGAGGTGGCAATGTTGCCGGCGATGATGTCAATCTCGGGATAGTGCTTGGCAATCCAGGAGACCATATCCATAATCCCCTTGGTGTGACCGTGGGCGGAATCGACCACCACCACGTCCACCTCCTCGGCCGCCAGCTGCTCCATGCGCCCATAGTCGCCCGAGCCGCCGGAGACGGAGGCGGCCACGCGCAGGCGGTGCTTGCTGTCGCGGTTGTAGAGGGGATTTTGGTTCTCAATGAGCTGCTGAACGTCGGTGAAGGAGTAGAGCCCGGCGAGGGTGCCATCGGGGTTGACCAGCGGGAGCTTGCCGATCTTGTGCTCGCGCATCACCTGATAGGCCTCTTCGAGGGTGGTGCCCGGGGCGGCGGTCACGGCCGTCTTGGTCATCACATCGGCGAGCTTGGCGGTGGCCACATCGCAGTAACGCAAATCCTTGCCCGAGACCATGCCCACCAGGCGATCCTGGTCATCCAAAATCGGGAAGCCGCCGAACTTCAGCCCGCGGCGGCGCTTCTCGGAGAGGAGGAAGCCCACTTCATCGGTGGCATGGAAGCAGACCGGCTTGGCAATCAAGCCATTGAGATAGTGCTTCACGCGCGCCACTTGCGCCGCCTGCTCGGCTTCGGTCAAGTTCTTGTGAATGCAGCCAATACCGCCGGCCAGCGCCATCGCAATGGCCATCGGTGCCTCGGTGACGGTATCCATCGCCGCCGACATAAAGGGAATATTCATCTCCTGACGGCTCGTCAGGCGCGTCTTGAGCGACGTGTCATCCGGCAGAAAGTCCGCATACTGCGTCACCAACGTCACATCGTCGTAGGTCAGCCCCTCAAAGGGAAATTGATCCATAAACCGCTTGAGATACTCATTCATCATACGTGAGGCTCCTTCTCGTTCGCTTTCCCGCAATTATATAGCACATCCCCCCCTAAAACGCAAGCACGCCGAATGGGTTCACCCCTCACCGTTCACCGTTCACCTCTAGAGGGTAAAGCGGAAGGAGGCGCCTTGGCCTGGGGCGGCGTGCTCGAGGGAGACTTCGGCGTGGAGGGCTTGGGCGATGGCGGCAACGAGGGCGAGGCCGAGGCCGAAGCCGGGGAGGGCGCGGCTGCTATCGGCGCGGTAGAAGCGCTGGAAGAGGCGTTCGCGTTCTTCGGGGGCGATGCCGCAGCCGGTGTCGGAGACGCGGAAGGTGGGGTGGCCGTGCTCGGAGGTGAGGGAGAATGTGACGGTGCCGTGGGCGGGGGTGAACTTGAGGGCATTGTCGAGCAGGTTGGCGAGGGCGCGGCGGAGGAGCGGGGCGCAGGTGGTGGCATCGAGGCGTTCGGGGAGCTCGGCTTGGAGGGTGATGGCTTTGGTTTCGGCGAGGATGGCGAAGCATTCGATAAGTTCGCGGGCGAGGGCGGCAAGGTCGCAGGGTTCGCCGGGGCCGACGCCGATGTTGTGGCCCACGCGGGCGATCTCGAGGAGGGCGGAGATGAGTTCGAGCATATTATTGCACTCTTCGGCGACTTCACCGGCAAGGGCGGCGGTTTCGCCCCCGGCGGGGAGGGCGAGTTCGGCACGGGTGCGCAGGCGGGTGATGGGGGTGCGCAGGTCGTGGGCGATATTGTCGGTGACGGTGCGCAGGTCGGCGAGGAGGCGCTCGGTGTTGTCGGCGAGCGTGTTGACGGCGCGGGTGAGGTGTTCGAGCTCTTCGCCGCGGCCGAGGGTGGGGACGCGGCAGGAGAAGTCGCCGGCGGCCATGGCTTCAACCGTCTTGACGGCGTGCCCGAAGCCGCGGAAGAGGCGTTTGGCGAGGAGGGCAGCAAAGAGGAGGAGGAAGAGGGCCATTAGGAGGAAGCCGCCGAGGGCGAACCAGAGGAGGCGCTGGTGGATGAAGTCGTGGGAGCGGAGGTCTTGGGCGACGGCGAGGAGGGTGCCATCGGGGAGGGGTTTGGCGCAGATGCGGAAGTGGCGCTTGGGGGTGCCGGTCTCAGTGGTCTGGCGCCAGAAGCCTTCGCGGTCGGCGCGTTGGCCGCGGCGGCCGTAGCGGGGTTTCATAAAGAGGATGGGGATGGTCTGGGCGGCGGGGGAGAGGGCGAGGACATCGCGGCCGCCGGGCTTGAGGGTGGCGGCGTAGACGCCGGGGGGAAGGGAAGCGAGGGAGAAGCCTTCTTGCGCGGAGATTTCGCTGGCGAAGGTGCGCCATTGGACGGTAAGGGCGCGGTCGAGGTCGGCATTGAGCGCAAAGGACCACGCGGAGAGGAGAACTGTGAGGGCGAGGGCGGCGGCTGCGAGCGCGGCAAGGGTATAGGCGGCGGTGAGGCGGATGCGGACGCTGCGGCAGCGGCGGAGGAGGTTATCCCAGGACATAGCCAAAGCCTTTGACGGTGCGGATGAGCTTGGGCTCAAAGGGTTTATCGACCTTTTCGCGCAGGCGGCAGACGCGCGCTTCAACAACATTGGTGCCGGGGTTGAAGTCGTAGCCCCAGACATGTTCGATGATGGTGGATTTGGAGACCACGCGGCCGCGGTTGCGCATGAGGTATTCGAGGAGGAGAAACTCAAGGCGCTGAAGTTCAATGGGCTGGCCTTCGCGCGTGACGGTGCGGGTGAGGCGGTCGAGGATCAGGGAGCCGACCTGGAGGCGGGTTTGCTCGCGTTGGGGCGCGGTGCGGCGGAGGAGCGCTTGGACGCGGGCCATCAACTCGGAGAGGGAGAAGGGTTTGGCGAGGTAGTCATCGGCTCCCAGCTCCAGGCCGTGGACCTTATCCTCCACGGCATCGCGCGCCGAGAGAATGAGGATGGGAAAGGCGGCCCGGCGGTCGCGCAGCGTGCGGACCACCTCGAGGCCGCTCAGGCCCGGGAGCATCACATCCACAATCGCCACATCGGGCGGTTCGGCGATGGCGGCAGCGAGACCGCCGGGGCCCTCGTGGGCCACGCAGACGCTCCAGCCGTCTTCCTCAAAGCCGCGTTTGAGGAAGGTCGCGGTCTTGCGGTCATCTTCAATGATGAGTAGTTTCATCTGGGCACTCCTTCCCTTGAAGCGTACCAAACGATGCGCGCAAGCTCAAATGGCGCGCGGAGCATGGCCCCGAAGCCGAGTTTGGAGCCGCCGACCTCGCGCCAGGCGCGCAGAGGCACCTCTTCCACACGCCCACGGAGGCGAAGGAGGAGCTCCACATCGAAGAGCCAGCGCGAGTGGAAGGGCCGGGCGAAGAGTGCCTCGGCCGCCTCGCGTCGGAAGATCTTGGCGCCGCACTGCGTGTCGTAGACTGGCCGGCCGAGGGCCAGGCGGATCATCCAGGCCATTGTGCGCCCGGCGAGGGCGCGGAGGGCCCCGCGATGGATGCGCGCGCCCAGGTGCGGCCAGCGCGAGCCGATGACCATTGCCAGGCGCGGCTTCTCGGCCAGCATGTCGGCCAGGCGGGCGAGCTCGTCAAGGCTGGTCGCGAGGTCGGCATCGAGAAAGGCAAAGGCTTCGGTGGCGGCATCGAGGGCGAGGCAGGCGAGGACACCGCGGCGGATGGCCTCGGCCTTGCCGACGTTCTCTTCGAGGTGGAGGAGGGGGAAGTCGGCCAGGCGGGCGGCGGTGGCATCGGTGCTGCCATCGTCGACGAAGAGGAGCGCGGCCTCGGGGTGTTCGGCCTCGAAGCGGCGGAAGGCGGCCAGGTTGAGGCGCGCGGCCTCATTGTGGCAGGGGATAATGACGGTGTAGTGCATAGGAACTCCAAAGTTCTGCGCATAAGGTAGCGCGCGAACCTTGCCGCAACCTGCGCCCAAGATGACGAATTGGTCATCTGCCAGCAAGGCCCCCGTCACCCCAAGGCGATACCTTATGGCACCAATGAAAGGAAGACAACCGATGACAGAGAAAAGCCGACAGCCGACAGCTGACAGCGAACAGCCGCTCACGCGACGGACAACCCAAGTGAATAAGAATCATCCGCTTTCCTCAGACGATCCGAGCAGCTGTCAGCTGTCCGCTGTCGGCTGTCCGCTTGCCACGTTATCTTCCAAGCCATTCAACAGCGCCTCGGAAGCCTCGTTTGTTCGCCACCTAGCGCTCATCTGCTTGGGGTTGTTGCTGGTGGTGCGGGTGTGGAATATGGCCACACTCTCGCTGTGGGATCCGAGCGAGGCGCGCTATGCCTCCATCGCGGCCAATATGGCGCGCAGTGGGGACTTCATTCGCCCGGCCTTCTACCATCACGATTGCTATCAAACCTTTGCCGGCAAGCCGCCGCTCTCCTTCCAACTGGGCGCAGTGGCGTGCAAGGTTCTGGGGGAGAGCGCCTTTGCGGTCCGGCTGCCGAGTTTGCTCTGCGCGTTGGCCATCCTTTGGATGCTTCGGCGTACAGCGGGGAATCTGCGCGCCCCGCTCATCTGCCTGACCACGCCGGGCTTTCTGCTGCTCTCGGGGATTTGCATGACCGATATGCCCCTGGCATGCGCCATCTTTGCCACGCTCCTCTGCGCGCGGGCTTACTTGCGGCGGCCGGGATGGGGTCCGGCGCTTTGCTGCGCGGCTGCGGCGGCGGCCGGCTTCCTCATCAAAGGCCCGGTGGCATTGGTGCTAGGCGGACTTCCCCCTGCGCTCTTTGCGCTCCTCAACCGCCGCCGCGTCTCCCTGCGACATGTGTTGGCAGCGGGCGGACTCTTCCTGCTCCTGGTCGCGCCATGGTTTGTGGCGATGGAAGTGCGCGAGCCAGGGACGCTACGCTACTTCTTCCTCAACGAGAACCTCGGCCGCTTCCTCGTTCAGGAGTATGGCGATCGCTATGGCTCGGGCCACAAGACCTTCTGTGGCGTGGCGGCTGTGTGGTTCCTGGTGGGCGCGGCCCCGTGGTCACTCGCCCTCTTTCGCCGCCGCGCCTGGCACCGGTTGCGCGCCAACTTCCCGGCCCTGGCCACGGTGACGATGGTCGGCTTCTGGTGCCTCACGCCGCGCTGCCCGGTTGCCTACCTGCTTCCGGCAATTCCCCCGGCTGCTTGGTGGATTGCCCAACGGCCTGCGCGCAGCTTCCGCAGCTGGCCGGCCCTGGCCTACGCCTTTGCCCTAGCCCTCTTTGTGGGCACCCTCCTCCTGCCGCGCCTCAAGCCGCATAAGTTCCCCGCCGCCTTCTACGCCTCCCTCCCCCCCAACGCCACCGTCTCCTTTATTGGCGCAGCCCCTTACTCCGCCGACTTCTACCTCGGTCCACGCATACGCCGCGATGGCTCCGGGGAAATCAAAGTCTCCCGCGAGAAGCACCACCTCCGGCGACTCCCCTAAAATGAACCTCGGGCGGGTGGACCTCGGACCTCGGGCGGGTCGACCTCGGACCTCGGGCGGGTCGACCTCGGACCTCGGGCGGGTCGACCTTGGACCTCGGGCGGGTCGACCTCGGACCTCGGGCGGGTGGACCTCGGACCTCGGGCGGGTTGCTGTTCTGCCTCGGCGCGCGCTAATCGCGCGCGGCTAACGGCTGCTTGCTGCCTGCCAGAACTCGGCGAGGGAGGCATCGAGTTGGGCACGGGGGCCGCGTTCGATCCAGAGGGTTTCTAACTGTGCGGCCACGCGGGCGTAGTCGCGGCGGGTGAGCGGTTCGCCCGAGGCGCGCGCCACGGCTAGGGATTGGAGGGTCAGGGCGAGACGCGCCTCGCGGGCCAGAAGGCTCTCGCCGAGGGTGGGGGCCTCTTCGGCCAGGGTGGCGAGTTCGGCGCGGGTGGCGCGGAGGGCGGCGGGGTCGAAGGCGACTTCGCCCGGGGCGTGGGTAAAGGCTTGGAAGAGTTTGGTGGCGTTGCCGGCCTCGGCGTGGGCGGTGCGGTAGGTGTTGCCCAGGCGCAGGAGGAAGCTGCCCAGACCGCGAACGCCGGAGAGGGCATCGACCGCGGCCGGGAGGTCGGGCTCGCGCGTCGGCTCCCAAGCGAGGCTCATGGCGAGGACCGTGGCGGGGAGGGAAACGGCCAGGGGCTGCCAGTGGCCGGCATCGCCCCAATCGGTGAGAAGGAGTCCGCGCGAGGGGATGGCCGCGGCGGCGCGGAGGTTGGCGAGCATGTTGTCGGTGCGGCCGCAGAAGCTGCGCCAGGAGGAGGTACCTGGGGCGACCAGGAAGTCGAGGCCGTGCGCGGCAAGGGCTTCGGCTTGGGCGGCGAGGGGGTCGGAGGCCTCGTAGCCCCAGAGGACCCAGCGGGCGGCTGGGAGGCGGTCGCGGACGATGGGGAGGAGCTCGCGGTGGCGCAGGAGCATGTCGGCCCAGAGTTCAAGGCGTTTTCCGTGGCGCGCGGCGGTGGCGCTGAGGTGCGCAAAGTGGCGGAAGTAGAGCTCGGCGGGCGGGGCGATGGCCTTGGAGCGGCCTTGGCCAAGGTCGAAGACCTCATCGCCGCCGAGGTTGGCCCAGGGGGTGTCCGGGAAGCAGGGGAGGAGGGCGTCGAGCAGGCCATCGAGGAAGGCGAGGGTCTCGGGATGGGCGGCGCGCAGACCGGTGGGGGTCTCCTGCACCGAGCCCCAGGGCGTGCGCACGCCGCCTTCGGGGCACTCGGCCAGGCGCAGCAGCTCGGGCTCGGCCTTGAACCAGCGCTCGAAGTGGCCGAGGGTGTTTTGGTTGGGCACCAGCTCCACGCCGCGCTCGGCGCAGTAGGCCCCCAGGGCGCGCAGGTCGCCGGGCGTGTAGGGCGAAACATTGGCCCAGACCCCGGGCTGCGCGTGCCAGGCAAAGACATTCTCGAAGTAGAGTTCCAGGCGGTTGGCCTTGAGCTGCACGAGCGCGTCGACCACCCGGAAGAGCGTGGAGAGCGAGTAGATGCGGTTGCGCGAAACATCGAGCATCACCCCGCGCACCGCGCGCTCCGGCCAATCCTCTACCCGCCCGCATGGGACCGGACCGGCGGCCAGCGCCTGGGAGAGCGTGGTCGCCGCGCGCAAGAGCCCCGCCTCCGAGGCTGCCAGCGCCGCCACCCCGCTCGGTCCAACGGCCAGCGCGTAGCGCTCGGGCGAAGCGCCGTCCGGCAGCTCGGGCAGCGCCGGTGCTCCCTCGCCCAACCACAGGGCCGGCTGCCCCGCCGCCTCGAGCCGCAACTTTAGCTTCCCCGCCGAGCGCAGCAGCGCCACGAGCCCCGCCGGATGCTCCACCCCGCGCAGCCGCACCGCCACCTCCGCCCCGCGCGCCAACTGCAAAAAGCCCCCCGAAGCGTCAAAGCGCTTCACGGGGGGAGTAGAAATCGGCCAAGGGGGAACCATCATACGTGCTGAGCAGAGAGAGCGGACAGCCGACAGCCGACAGCGGACAGCGCTGGCGCTCAATGTGTACAACCCGTCTGAGCCGTGAACGCTACACGTTTAGGCCAACGGCTTGCCCGTCGCGTAAGCGGCTGTCAGCTGTCAGCTGTCCGCTGTTAGCTATTCGCTCAAGCGTGGCGCGCAGGCTTCGCCGTCGGTCAGGCGGCGGTAGCACTCGGCGTAGATGGCCTGGGTCTTGGCGATGACCTCGTCGGGCAGGGCCGGAGCCGGGGGCTGGTGGTTGAAGTGGATGGCGTCGAGCCAGTCGCGGACGAACTGCTTATCCATACTCGGCGGGTTGGCACCGACGGCGTAGGTGTCCTTGGCCCAGAAGCGGGAGGAATCGGGGGTGAGGACCTCGTCGGCGAGGACCACATTGCCCTGCTCGTCCAGGCCGAACTCGAACTTGGTGTCGGCGAGGATAATGCCGCGGCTCTCGGCGTGCTTGGCGGCCTCGGAGTAGATCTGGATGGAGAGGTCGCGCAGCTTGGTGGCCAGCTCGGGGCCGATGTCCTTGGCCATTTCGTCGACGGAGATGGCCATGTCGTGATCGCCAATCGCGGCCTTGGTGGTGGGGGTGAAGAGCACTTCGTCGAGCTTGGAGGCGTTCTGGTAGCCCGCGCGCAGGGGCTGGCCGTTGACGGTGCCCTGCTTCTTGTACTCGGCCCAGCCGCTGCCGGTGAGGTAGCCGCGCACAATGCACTCATAAGGCACCACCTTGAGCTTGCGCACGAGCATCGAGCGATCCTGAAGCTCGGGCATCGCGTTGAAGGGCGCAGGGTAGTCCTTCACGTCGGCCGAGATGAGGTGGTTGGGGCAGAGCTCGGCGAACTTGCGGAACCAGAAGGTGGAGATGCTGTTGAGCACCTTGCCCTTGCCGGGGACGCCATCGTCCATAATCACATCGAAGGCGCTCAGGCGGTCGGTCACCACAATGAGGATCTTGTCGCCCAGGTCGTAAATGTCGCGCACCTTGCCCTGGATCTTCGCCATCCCGGGCACCTCAACTTCCATCAGCGCACCGCGCTTGTCAAACTTCATAGTCCAACTCCTTTGTTGCCAAAACGCGCCTATTATACACGAATCGGCGCTCGCTGCGCTCGCGCCGATAGCCTGTTAGCGGACAGCCGACAGCGGACAGCGGACAGCCCGCGTTCCGCGACGGATAGGCTGAAGGCTTCGGGCCAAGCAACACGGCTCAGACGGGTGCTCCACATCGAGCGCCAGCGCTGTCCGCTGTCGGCTGTCGGCTGTCCGCTGTTTGTCGGCAGATAGACTGAAGGCTTTGGGCCAGGCAACACGGCTCAGACGGGCGTTCCACATCGAGCGCCAGCGCTGTCGGCTGTCGGCTGTCCGCTAGCCGCTGTTTGTCGCCCGCCGTCGGCGGGCGACAAACTTCTCACACGGCCCTAACACAATCCTAACAGCGCTGTGCGACCCTATGGCCATCAATCAAGGAAGTGCTATGAACGAACGTCAACTCACGCTGGAAAGCCGCCTCCTGCAGTTGCAGGACGAGATTAAACGCCTGGAAGCCTCCCCCTTGCCCCCCGCGCAGCTCAAGGCGAAGCTTCAAGCCCTTTGCGCCGAGCGCGCCGAACTTGAAACCGCCCTGATCAACCTGGTGGTCGACCCCAAGAACGACGTCCTCTCCGAGGCCTGGAGCGGCTTCCGCGAGGGCCTGCTTGCCGCCGTCCAATCCCTCGAAGCGACTCTGCACGGCACCGTCACGCCCCCGAGCGACTTTGCAGCGAGCGAGCCCGCCGCCCCCACCGAGGGCCTCCTCACCCGCTGCCTCAACTGGCTCACCCGCCGCCCGGCCACCGCCTGGATCGGCACCCTGGCCTTCGTCTACCTCCTGCTTATCGCCGTCTCGGCCCTGGGTAGCGGCTTCAGCGCCCTCTTCGGCGGCGCGCAGGCGGCGAAAGATCTCTTTGCCTTCGCCACCAACCCCTTTATGGGGCTACTGATGGGGATGCTCGCCACGGCGGTTATTCAGTCGAGCTCCACCACCACCTCGGTCATCGTGGCGCTCTGCGCGGCGGGTCTGCCGATCTCCACGGCCATCCCGATGATTATGGGCGCGAACATCGGCACCTCGGTCACCAACACCCTCGTCTCTCTCGGCCACATTGGCCACAAACGCGAGTTCCGCCGCGCCTTCGCCGCCGCCACGGTCCACGACTTCTTCAACATCCTCGCGGTGATTATCTTCCTGCCCACCGAGATGGCCTTTGGCTGGCTTGAACGCCTCTCTGCGCTCCTTACCGGCCCGCTCTCGGGCACCGGCGGCTTCTCCCTCAAGTCGCTCAACTTCATTGCCCCGCTCACCAAGCCCGCCGAACACGCCCTCCACGCCCTCTTCCGCATCCTGCCTGGTCCGCATTGGGTGGCCGAGGGTGCCTACGTCCTCTTCGGCCTGCTGCTCATCTTCGCGGCGATTTTCCTGCTGGGCGCGCTCCTCCGCCGCCTGCTCACCGGCCGGGCCGAACGCATCTTCCGCGCCGCAGTGGGCCTTAACCCCCTCGCCGCCATCGGCAGTGGCATGCTCATCACCGTCCTCGTCCAATCGAGCTCGACGACCACCTCCCTCGTCGTCCCCCTCGCCGGCGCCGGGCTGATGCGCCTCAAGCGCGTCTTCCCCTTCACCCTCGGCGCGAACATCGGCACCTGCGTGACCGCCCTCCTCGCCTCGATGGCCATCACCGGCGATGGCGCCGTCTGGGGACTGCAAATTGCCCTCATCCACCTGCTCTTCAACGTGGTCGGCGTGGCCCTCATCTTCGGCCTGCCCCTCCTCCGGCGCATCCCCCTGGCCTGCGCGGCCTCCCTCGCCAAACTCGCCTGCGAACGCCGCGCCCTCGCCTTCCTCTACATCGTCGGCACCTTCTTCCTCCTCCCCCTCCTCTGCCTAGGCATCTACCGCCTCTTTGCCTAAGCTCGAACCCAAAACAATGCCGCCGACGTTCCCCTTGAACGCCGGCGGCTCGTTGTTGGTTGTTCGCTTACTGTTGCGGCACAAAACGCTGCGCCAGGAGCCAACTCCGCCACGGCGTCCGCGCCTGCGCCAGCGTCTCTTCGGTCACCATCACTCCACGATGCGGCGCCACCTCCGCGAGCGCGCCATCCTCAAGCCGGTCTAAGATGGGTTCAGGCTCGTGCAGCGGCACCCCGAGCGTGGCCAACGCGTCCGGACTCCACCGCCACCATTGTGAAGCCAACAGCCGCTCCACCGTCTTCTCCGGGAAGCGCATCCGAATCACCTTCGCCGGCACGCCCCCGACAATGGCATAGGGCGGCACATCGTGCGTGACAATTGCCCCGGCGGCCACAATCGCCCCAGTCCCAATCGTCACCCCACCCAAAATCCCCACCCGCGCGCCAATCCACACATCGTGGCCAATCGTCACCGGCCGAATCACCCCCTGCAACTGCGGATCGTAGCGCCCGCCAAAGGCATGCAGCCCCCCACCCAAAGCAAGAGAGGAAGAAAGCGTCTCCACGGGGTGCTCCATCGGCGCAGTGTAAACGCCTGGCGCGATAGAGCAGTAGCGCCCAATGGTCGCGCACTTCAAGGCGAGCAACTTGCGCTGCACCGCTTCGTTCGTGATGGAGGTGAAGGCTCCCACCCGCAAAGGATGGGTAAACGCGCACCCTTTTGAGAGCACACACGGCCCCTCCAAGCGGATCTCCGCCCCACGCGCAAACGCAAACTGCCGCACGCCGCTTTGCCGCTCAATCCGCTTAACCAACGCTCGTGTAAAGTAAACCTTTGCCATACGCTGCTCGCCTTTCTTGCGCAACCAACGCCTCAAAGTATACCATTGCCTCGGGCGCAACGGCAAACAATGCCCGGAGGCCTCCTGCAGCCGCGCCGAGAGTTTGTTAGACTCTCGCTATGAAACACTTCGCCATCCTCACCGAGATTAACGACTGCAACTATGGCGCCCTCCTCCAGGGCTTTGCGCTGGCCACCGTCATCCGCCAGCTGGGCGCACAAGCCGATCAAATCGACTTCTGGTATCGGCCGCACAATAAGTCCCTCTGGGGCACCTTGGCCAAGAAAAAGACGCTCGTTGGACAGTTCCGGCAGTTCCTGTCAATGGCGCTGAAGTTTCACAGTCTTGCTTTCGCCCGCGCCCGGACGCTGCGCAGTCTGCGTTCCAAATCCTTCCTTGAGAGCTTCGTCCCCCTCACGCCCCAGACCTATCGCACCACCGACGCACTCGCCACCCTGCCGACCACCTACGATGGGGTCATCGTTGGGAGCGACCAGGTCTGGAACCCAGACCACATGGCCGCGCCCAATCCCTTCCTGCTGGCCAACCTTCCCGAGGCCCTTCCGCGCTTTGCCTATGCCGCTAGCTTGGGCGTGCCCGAAGTGCCAGAGGCCCGCCGGCAGGAATATCGTAGCGCGCTGGCCAAGTTTAAAGCCATCTCCCTGCGCGAGGCTTCCAACGTTCCGGAAATCCAGAGTTACGCCATGTGCCCCGTCTCGGCCGTACTCGATCCGACGCTCCTGCTTGATGGCGACACTTGGCGTACACTCCTGCACTTGCACCTCCCCTCCGAGGCCGCCGGCGAAACCTGCATCTACTGGCTCGGTTCCCCTGAGGTCTTGCTCGACATCGCGCGCAAAGCGGCCCCCTGCCACATCTACACCGAGCCCTCATTCCTGTCTCATCGCCTCAACGGTAAGCCCATCAAGCCCCTCCTCGAAGCCATCGATGGCGTCTCCTACCATCCCGATGCCGGCCCGCTCCAATTCCTCCGCGCGCTCGACCAAGCCAAACAGGTTATCTCGGATTCCTATCACGCCATGCTCTTCTGCGCCAATCTTGGCCGCCCCTGCAACATCGTGCTCGAATCCTCCGGCCCCCGCGCCCGAATGCGCGTGCGAATGTACGACTTCCTCTCTGCCTACGCGCAAGAGACCTCCGTCCTCACCTCCCCCGACGGCCCCCTCCAGCCCCAGCTCATCCCTCTAAGTGCCGCCTTCCACGAGGCCAAAAACCGCTCCCGAGACTGGTTAAAGACCGTTCTTCAACTGGACTAATCCCCTTAAACGCAAAAAGGCGAGCCCGCGCTCGCCTTTCTTTCCGCTCTCTTCCTTTTTATGGTGGAGTATAACACAACTAAAGATAAAAAGTCTAAGAATGTGATAACTCCAGATGGGATAAGAAGAAACGCAAAATCTATGTTTCGTTATAAAACCCTGCGTTTATTTTTACAACTATGACAGAACTCACACCTCCAAGCAGGGCAGAACGAGTATCTACCTCGGTGCAAGTGCATTATCCACTCTTCTAACGGAATAATCAGTCTAAATACATTTCTGCGTTTGTCGCGGACAAATAGACTTTTGTTCGCAATTCGCTATACTTCAATAATTAACAAAAGATTGGAAATCTTAATGAATCAATCATGTCTTTTTCATGTTCAAGCAAATAGCGGAACCCGTTGTCATAATTGAGC
>JBJEVY010000060.1:0-25925 GCA_051884775.1 Candidatus Spyradenecus sp.
CTTTCGACTGCAGCAAATAAAGGGACGTTTAAAAACAGCAACCCTGTCAGCAGAGCTGCGCACTGTAAGATGCCTTTGGCCTTCATGGTTCTGTTCCTTTCTAACAGCCCTTGCAGCCAGTAAAATCAAGCCTTAGGGGCGGGTTAAGCGGTCCTTCGAGGTCCCCACTTGGGGCACGAACAACACCATCATAGTAGCAGGCGCGGGAGGCAAATGCAAGCGAAAAGTGAAAGAGGTGAACGGTGAACGGTGAGAGGTGAACGGTGAGCAGGGCTCGCTGCGCTCGCGAGAGGGGGCGGCAGAGCCGCCGCGAGGGTGGCCCTCCGGGCCGTGAGGCGCTCGCTGCCGCTCGCGTGAAGGGCGCCCTCGGCGCGTCGGGGGCCTTGCCCCCATGCCCCCGCCCACGAGCAAGCTCGTGGGCACGCCGGGCCGCGCCGCCTTTGGCGGACGCGTGGAACTGAACGGGGCTCGTGAGGTGCGCCTTCGGCGCGCCCCCTGCGTGCCTGCGCTTCTAAAACCACAAGGCATCCTCTGCGCTTCTTTTCTTTGTGTTTCTTTGTGTTCTTTGTGGTTAAAAACTACATGGCCTATTTCGGCGTAACAAGGCATCCTCTGTGCTTCTTTTCTTTGTGTTTCTTTGTGTTCTTTGTGGTTGCTAATCCTGCGTGTGTTTCGGCGTAACAAGGCCTCCACAGCGCTTCTTTTCTTTGTGTTTCTTTGTGTTCTTTGTGGTTAAAAACTACATGGCCTATTTCGGCGTGCTGACATGCTTTGTGGTTATGGGGGTACAAAAAGCGCGGCCCCCGGGTGGGGGCCGCTTTGCTAACCGCTAGCAGCTAACAGCTAACGGCTTACTTCGCCTTGCGGGCGGCCTTGATGGCGGCCTGGGCGGCGGCGAGGCGGGCGATCGGCACGCGGTAGGGCGAGCAGGAGACGTAGGTGAGGCCGATGGTGTTGGCGAACTCCACAGAGTGGGGCTCACCACCGTGTTCACCGCAGATGCCCATGCGAATGGAGGGGTTGACCTCCTTGGCCTGGGAGACGGCGAACTTCATCAGCTTGCCAACGCCAGCCTGGTCGAGCACGATGAAGGGATCGTAGTCGTAGAAGCCCTTGGAGACATAGTCGCGCAGGAACTTACCGGCGTCGTCGCGGGAGAAGGCGCAGGTGGTCTGGGTGAGGTCGTTGGTGCCGAAGGAGAAGAAGTCGACCTCCTTGGCGATCTCATCGGAGGTGAGGGCCGCGCGGGGCACTTCGATCATCGTGCCGATGAGCACTTCGAGCTTGACGCCCTTCTCCTGCTCGACGGCGGCGATGGTATCGAGGATAATCTTCTTCTGAGAGAGGAGCTCCTTGACATTGCCGACCAACGGGACCATGATCTCGGGGCGGGAGCCGGGCACGGCGGCGGCGGCTTCGCAGATGGCGCGCACCTGCATCTCGGTCACCTCCGGATAGGAGATACCTAGACGGCAGCCGCGGTGGCCGAGCATCGGGTTGAACTCATGGAGCTCATCGACCAGCTTCTTCACTTCGTCGATGGAGATGCCCATCACCTTGGCCATTTCGGCCTGACCGGCTTCGTCGTGCGGGACGAACTCGTGCAGGGGCGGATCGAGCAGGCGGACGGTGCACTCGCGGCCATCGAGGGCCTTGAACATCCCCTCGAAGTCGCCGCGCTGGAGCGGGAGGAGGGTGGCGAGGGCGGCGTTGTACTGCGCGAGCGGGGCATCGAGCTGGGCCTGAATGGCGGCCTTCTCGGCCTCGGTCGCCGCGCCGGCGAGGGCTTCCTTGAGCTTCTTGACCTTCTCAGCCACGAGGATCATGCGGCGGAAGGCGATGATGCGGTCTTCGGAGAAGAACATGTGCTCGGTGCGGCAGAGGCCAACGCCCTCAGCGCCGAAGCGGACGGCCACCTGCGTGTCGCGGGGGGTGTCGGCGTTGGTGCGCACGCCCATGGTGCGATACTTATCGGCCAGGGCCATAATCTCGGCGAAGGGACCAGAGAGCTCGGGATCGCGGGTCTCGATGCGGCCCTCGTAGACCTTACCGGTCGAGCCGTTGAGGGAGATCCAATCGCCCTCGCGCAGGGTCACGTCGCCAATCTTGATGGTCTTGGTCTTGACGTCGATGAGCGCATCGCCGCAGCCGGCCACGCAGCACTTGCCCATCCCGCGGGCCACGACGGCCGCGTGGGAGGTCATGCCGCCGCGCGCGGTGAGAATGCCCTGGGCGCTGACCATGCCGGCGATATCTTCGGGGGAGGTTTCGGCGCGGCAGAGGATGACCTTCTTGCCGAGCTTGCCCTGGGTCTCGGCCTCTTCAGCGGTGAAGACGACCGTGCCGGTGGCCACGCCCGGGGAGGCGGGAAGACCGGTGGTGAGGACCTTGGCCTTCTTCTCGGCCAGGGCGTTGAACACCGGGTGCAGGAGCTGGTCGAGCTGCTGGGGCTCCACGCGCAGCACGGCGGTCTGCTCGTCGATCAGGCCTTCCTTGACCAGGTCGGTGGCGATGCGGACCGCGGCGGCGGCGGTGCGCTTGCCGTTGCGGGTCTGGAGCATGAAGAGCTTACCATCTTCAATGGTGAACTCCATGTCCTGCATGTCCTTGTTGTGCTGCTCGAGCTTCACGCGGATGGCGTCGAACTGCTTGAAGACCTCGGGCATCGACTCCTCGAGGGAGGGATACTTGGCCACGCGCTCTTCCTCGGAGATCCCGGCGCGCTTGGCCCACTCGCGGGAGCCGGCGATGGTGATTTCCTGCGGGGTGCGGATGCCGGCAACCACGTCTTCGCCCTGGGCGTTGATGAGGTATTCGCCGTAGAAGTAGGAGTTGTCGCCCGTCGAGGGGTCGCGCGAGAAGGCCACGCCGGTGGCGGAGTTGTTGCCGCTGTTACCGAAGACCATCGTCTGCACGTTCACCGCCGTACCGGCCAGGCCGCGGATGTCGTTGAGCTCGCGGTACTTGATGGCGCGGGGGTTGTTCCAGGAGCCGAAGACGGCCTGGATGCCCATCTTGAGCTGCTCGTAAGCGTCCGTCGGGAACTCCTTGCCCAGCTGCGCCTTGATGACCTTCTTATAGCGGGCGATGACCTCTTCCAAGTCCTCCGCCGAGAGCTCGGTATCGAGCTTGACGCCCTTGGTGGCCTTGACCGCCTCGAGCTCGTGCTCGAAGTCGTGGTGCTCCATCCCCATCACCACGTTGCCGAACATCTGAATGAAGCGGCGGTAGCTATCCATCACAAAGCGCTTGTTGCCGGTCTTGGCAATCATCGCTTCCACGGTCTCGGGGTTCAGACCCAGGTTGAGCACAGTGTCCATCATGCCCGGCATCGAGACCGCCGCGCCCGAACGCACGGACACCAACAGCGGATTCGGCCCCTTGCCGAAGGTCTTGCCGGTCACTTCCTGAAGCTTGGCCAACGCCGCTTCCACTTCCGGCATAATCAACGCGAAGAGCTGCTCCTCGCCAATCTCATAGTACTTGCCGCAGGCTTCGGTCGTAATCGTGAAGCCGGGGGGCACCGGGAGCCCCATCGTCGCCATCTCGGCCAAGTTCGCGCCCTTGCCACCAAGAAGCGCCTTCATGCTGCCATTTCCCTCGGAGAAATCCCCGCTGAAGAAATAGACAAACTTTTCCTTACTCATGTGCTTTCTTTCTCTTTCTAACTGACAAAATCGGAGACGTTCCGCCCCCCTCTGTGCGTTGTGAGGGCACCAAGGTATCACATTCCCCCTCACAATGCAAGCGCGAGCGCTCTCAACCACGCCGAGGTTCGAGGCCGACCTCGGCGTGGTTGACCCCCAACCTCGGGCGACCTCGAAGTCGACCCCGCCGAGGCCCACTTATGAACAGGGTTATCGACAGGGTTATCGACACCTGTCGAGAAAACCGCCAAGGCACGCCGAAACACACGCAGGATTAGCAACCACAAAGAACACAAAGAAACACAAAGAAAAGCACACCGAAATGGGCCATGTGAAAGGGAGGCACGCAGGGTTGTGGAGGCCTTGTTACGCCGAAACACACGCAGGATTAACAACCACAAAGAACACAAAGAAACACAAAGAAAAGAAGCGCGGTGGAGGCCTTGTGGTTTAGAAGCGCGGCGTGGAGGGCCTGGCCACCTGGGCTGGGCGTTCTGTGTGCTGCCGTCCTCGGCAGCCCCACGCGTCCGCCAAAGGCGGCGCGGCCCGGCGTGCCCATGAGCTTGCTCGTGGGCGGGGGCATGGGGGCAGGGCCCCCGGCGCGCTGAAGGCGCCCCTCACGCGAGCGCAGCGAGCCCCGTTCACCGTTCACCTCTCCGGGTCCGCCCGGCGGTGGGCCCGGAGGGCCACCACCTAGCGCACGAAGAGCCAGAAGCGGGTGTTGGAGCGGTAGAGGTAGAGGCCGTCGGACTTCTGGCGGAGGACGTAGTCACCGGAGCGGTCGGAGCCATCGGTGCCGAGGATGACGCCGCTGATCTTGCTGGCACCATCCAGGGTGTTCCAGCCGAGGATCTTGGTGTTGGAGGCCACGGCGCCGAGTTCGTCATCGATGATGACCTGAAGCTTCACTTCGTTATTGGGATCATCCACGATGGTGGGCAGGCGGAGGCGTTCGGCCTGGACGCAGGAGGTTTCGGCGACTTCCTGGGCGTTGTTGCGGATGACCACGCGGAGCTTGGAGCCGGGCACCATCGAGAGGGTCCCGCCAACGGTGAGCGTGGTGGGGACGAGTTCGGTGGTGGTGGTGCCATCCGGGTGGACGCGCGGGCCGATGGCCGAGGCGGTGATGAGGCCGCCTTCGGGGATGGTGACCTCGTTATTGCCCGAAGCCACGGTGCCCGAGCCGCCGAGTTCGCCGCCAACGGCATTGACGCTCACGGGGCCGAACCAGCTGCCGGTGACATCCACGCGGGTGCACTCGCCGATGGTGAGCGCACCGAGGTAGGCGCTCTCGGAGGCGCCGGCGAGGGTGAAGCGGATGGGATCGGCCGCCGGATTGGGCGCGGCATTCTGGATGGAGAGGGCGGCATCGACGCGTGTGCTATCGAGGGTGAGGGCGCCGGCGAAGGTGCCGCGGAAGATCCGCTCATCGGCGCTGTTGGCCGGGTCGAGCCTCAAGGTGAGGGTGCGGGTGGTGCGCCAGGCGCTTTCGGCAGACGGGTCGACCACCGGCTCAACGCTAATCAAGCCGCTGCCGGAGAGGCCGGCGTAGTCGAGGGTGCTGCCCTGGGCGGTGCTGGCACCCATCCAGAAGGCGGTGGCTCCGGTGGCCTTGTTGTTCATCGTGAGCTTGGCGGAGGCCGGAAGGACGGCGTGGCCGGGATCGAGGATGAGGTGCCCGGAGGCCGGCGCGTAGCGCAGTTCTGCCACATTGATCGAGGGCACGCCATCGGGGACGCCTTCCGCGCGGGTCAGGCGCGGGGCCTTGGCGGTCTCGTTGCTGGCTCCGGCGCCCCAGGAGAGGATACCGGCGGCAGCGGTGGTGGGATTGACGCGGAGCTTGACCGCGCCACCCTGGGCGAGGGTGCTCGGGTTGTAGGCGAGGGTGGCCTGCTCGGCGAGCTGGACCTCCGGGGCCAGGGTGAGCTGCTCGGCCGCGGTGAGGAGCACGGAGCCCTTGTCCACGGCGAGGGTCTTGAGGCCCTTGAGCTCGGCGGCAACGGTGAGGCTGCCGGGGCTGCTGAAGCGGAGGGTGCCGGTGCCATCGCCGGTGAAGAGTCCGCCGAGATAGGCATTGCCGCTGGTGTAGCGGAAGGCGAGCTCGGCGTTGCCGGCGAGGGTGAGGGGCTTCTTGAAGTCGCCCGACTGCGAGGCGAGGGCCCCTTCCAGGCGCGTGACGCCGCCCAAGAGCTTGAGCGCGCCATTGGAGCCGAAGGTCAGGGCCTGCGAGAGGGTGAGGGCCTTCTCGCCGGTCTTGAGGAGCTCGCCATCGATTGAGAGGGCGCCGGCCACGCCCTCGGCCGAGAGGGTGTAGTCGTAGTCATCATTGGCGCAACGCAGGCCGCCGAGGGTCTGCACCGCCAGGGCGCGCGGAATGGTGTGGGCGGCCTCGGAGACGGACTCTTCCACCTCGGCGTTATCGCTATTGGCCACAATCACCTTGTCGAGGAAGGCGACATAGGGCTTGATGACATCGGCCGAGGGCCAAGCGCGGCGCTGCTTATCCACGCCAATGGCGGAGAGGACCCAGACCGCGTCGTTCCACGCGTGCGCATCGTCGGTGCCGGCCCAGGTGTAGACGCCACTGTTGCCGCCGAAGGCTTCGAGGATGACATCCGAGCCGCTGGTGCGCAGGGTCCAACCGGCCTGCGCCCAGGCCACCTGCTTCTCGCCGCCCAGGCGGAAGACGCCGGTGCCGTTCACCTTGCCGCCATCCTCAAAGGTCAGGATGGTGTAGGACTTGGTGCCGCTGGCGGTGCCGAAGGTGGCGGGGTCGAGCGCATCGAGGTTCACCCAGATGGTGCCATCGGCGGAGACGGCGCTCTTGAAGGTGGTCTTGCCCAGGGAGGTGCCCGCGCCCAGGCGGATGACCGCGCCGGACTGGAGCGCCACCTGGCCGATCACATCGCGCGACTGGCCAGCCAGGTCGAGCGTTGCGCCGGGCTTGACCAGGAGGCTGCCCTTGTTCAGGTTCAGGCTGTTGGCATTCGTCAGGCGCAGGGTGGCGCCGGATTCCAGCGTCCAATCGGCCAAAACATCCGGATTGAGCTCGTCAACATAGACCGAGCCGCTGACCTCCACGGTGCCCGCCTCGACGGTGAGCGGGAGGTTGGAGCTGTAGTTGCCGGTGATGGCGAGCGTGCCCGCGCCGCGCTTGGTGAGCGTGTCGGTGGCGGCGACATCATCGGGCGACTGCCAGGAGCCGCCGAGGGCGAGGGAGGCGTTGGCCGGGACATTGAAGACGGTCGAGCCATCGAGGTAGCCCGCCGCCGTGCCGAAGGTGGCCGTGCCGGTGCCGGTGACCTCCACCGAGCCGCGGAAGCGCGCGTTGGAGGAGGTGGCGACCTTCGCGCCGCTGGTGGCGTCCGCCGCGAGCGTGGCGGCCCACGGCGCCCAACCGAAGGCGCTCTCGGTGGTGGCGCTGAGGGAGGCGCCGGCGGCGAGGGTGAGGGTGCGCGTGGCGGCAGGCGTTGTCTCGGGGATGGTGCCACTCAAGGTGAGGGTGGCGCCCTGGCCGGTCACCTCATAGGCGAGGCTGTTATCGACCTTGCCGGTGAGAGTGAGGGTGTTATTCGCGCCCGAGAGGCGGAGCGTGCCCGCGCCGGTCATCTCGCCCGAGAGGGTCTGCGAGGTGGGCGTGTAGGTCGGGCTCTGAGCGGCAATGACCTTGCGCTCCTCCTCCGAGGCCTCGAGGGCATACTCCAGCGTGGCGCCGGCGGCGATATCAATCGGCACCGGGACGGTGGTGAGCGCGGCCTGATTGATGGCCTGCTGAATCAACAGCGGGTGCTTGAGCGTGAGCTTGGAGGCCGCGAGGTTCACCGAGCCTTCGCCCGCCTGGTAGAAGGCAATCGGGGCTGCGACCGTGGCCGAGCCGGCGCCGAGCTTCCACAGCGCGCCCTTGACCAAGAGCCGGTTGAGGGCAATGCCGCTGGGCAGCGGGTCGGTGAGCGGTTCAAGCGCCTCGGAGAGGGTGATGGTGCGATTCGCGGCGGCGGTGAGCACCAGGCCTGTCATCGCCCAATCCTTGCCATCGACCGTGCTCAAGGAGCCCTTGTCGACGGCGAGGGTGAAGGAGGTGGCACTCGCCTGGACGCGCGCCGGCGGCGTGCCCTCGCTCATCGTGCCACCCGGGAAGGCGACCGGATTGGCCGAGCTGCTGTGGCGCCAGAGCGTCTCGGACCACTTGCCTTCCTGATCGGCCCAGGTGTAGGAGGCGCCCGAGGGCACCAGGAAGAGCTGCTTGACGCCGTTGGTATCGTCCTTATATTGGACGGTTGCATCGAGCGCCACCGCCTCCGGGCAGGAGATCGTCGGCGCCGTGGTAGGCGCAACAGTGAAGTTGGTCAGCTGCACCTCGTTGGTCAAGGTGTTGGGCAGGTTGACCAAGCGGACCGTGAGGTCGCCAACGAAGGTGACCGAGCCCTCGGCGGCATTCTTGAGCGCGCCACCGGTGGTGTTGGCCAGGTCGAACTCCAGAATGGCGCCCGAGTTCAAGGTCAACTTCTGAGCCGAGATGGAGGAACTCGCCACACCCGGCACATAGGGCGCGAGCGTGCCGCCTTCTTCAATGACAATCGGCGAGCCGGCCGTGAAGACCACATTACCCTCCAAGCGCGCGCCATCCTTGACCGTGATGGTGGCATCGGTCTTGCCATCAGCCAACGTATGGGTGGCCCCGCCAATGCGGTAGCTGAAGGTGCCGCCCTCGACATCAATCGGCACACCATCAAAGACATTGAGGCCCGGGCCGGCGAGGGTGACCGCCTGGATCCAGGTGCCAGGGCCGCGCTTGGTGAACTTGCGCGACGTATCATTGCCCAGATTCACGCCCGCAATGCCGACATGGCTGGTAATCGTGGCCCCTGCGGCAACGACTAGACCGCTGTTCTCTTCCGAGAAGACCAAGCCATCCCCCTTGTCGCTTGTCAGCGTAATCCGGTTGTTACTGCCGGATTCAACATTCAACGAGCCGTGGATGACCAGCCCCTGCCGCGTCCACGCGGAGAACCAGCCGGAATCATGCACAATCGACACCGTCCCGTTCTGCAAGGTGATCGAGCCAATATGCGGATGGTCACCCCAGCGAGAGCCGTCACCACCGTAGTAGTTCGATTCCACCGTGGCGTTCTTGACCGTCACCGAGGGCAGCGACTTGCGCAGGGCGTTGTTGCCCCTGAAGCGGAAGATGCCGCCGTTGGAGACCTCGAAGACCGCGTTGGGCAGGTGGGTCGGCGCGTTCCCCGAGCCTTCGCCCGCGTTAGTGCCATCATAATACAGCGTGCCGCCGTCGACGATGTGGCGTTGGCCGGCGGGATAGGTGCGCGAGCCACCAATCCAGTTGAGCGTGCCCTGGGAGACGTGCACGCCGGTGACGCCCTCAAGCTGGAGGGAATCGGCCGCAAGCGTCACCGCGCCGATGCCGGTCTTGCCGAGGATGCCTTGGCCGGTGATGGCCGCCGAGCGGGTGTAGTCGCCATCGGCGGTGGAGGAGAGCCAGAGGGTGCCATCGTCGATCTGCAGCTTGTTGAGGTTCTTGCGGGCGAGGGTGAGGTCGCCGGACTGGGTCTTCTGGATGGTGGCCTCGGTGGAGGCGGTGCCGGCACGAGTCATGTCGTCGTAGACCCAGCGGTAGTCGCAGGTGGTGGCGCCAGCGCTCTCGGGGAGGCAGACGGTGACATTCGGGGCCATCACCACATTGGGCGCGGCGGCGAAGAGGTTCTTGGCGAAGGTGACCTTGGCGCGCTCGAGGGCGGTATAGAGGTCGACCGTGCCGGTGGAGAGGACGCCCTCGGAGCCATTGAGCAGGAGGTCCGAGCCACCGGTGATGCGCAGATAGGGCGTGGAGGCGACCATATCGGCGGTGAGATAGGAGGTGGTGGGGATCTTGGCCCAACGGGGAGCCTCGTCCGTGGCATCGAGCCAGCGGCCCTTCTCCTGACCATCGGAGGTCTCGCGCGCCCAGCCGGCGGGGTCGGACCAATTGCCGGTGCCCAAGCGGTCGTTGGAGACGCCATCGGCGCACTGCACAATCTGCATGGCGGCCAGGCCCACGGAGGCGGGCGCGCCGAGCTGCCCATCAATCGAGCACACCTCAATATCCTCGCCATTGGCCACATTCAAGCGCAGGTGGAGCATATTGGTGGCGTTGACGAAGTTGCCGGAGACGAGACTGCCGCGGCCGCGCCAGACGTCGGTGCGGTCGGCCGGGGCCACGAAGCCGTTGGCCACCGAGTAGGTGCGCCAATCGCCCGAGCCGACCTTCACGCGAACCGCGGGATAGGTGACCTCGCCATCGGCCGCGCCGGCGAAGAGGAGGTAGAGATCGCAATCCTTGAAGGGCACGCCCTTGACCATCACCTGCCAGCCGCAGTTGACGCCCGGGGCGGTGAGACCGCCGGCATTCAAGAGCGCGGCATCATTGCCCACATTCTGGCCCTTGAGGAAGCTCGCCGCGAGGCAGACATTGCCATCGCCGCGGCGCGAGGCCACGGTCTCGGCGCCCGAGGAGATGAAGGCGACTTCGCAGGTGGCGGCCAGGCCCTCATCGGTGGTCACGCCGGCCACGGTGGCATAGGCGCGCAGGAGCTGGCGATTGTTATTGCCCTCCGCCACGAGTTCGGTGCCATCGCCGCCGTTGGCCGCAAGGTTGTTCCAGTAGACACCGGCGTAGGGGACGGCGCCGCAGTTGCCCGCGTTGAGGCTCACCCAGGCCGGGTCACCCGAGCTCTTGCCGGTGAAGTTGAGGTTGAGCGCCGGGGTGAAGGAGGTGGCCGAAGCGTAGACCACCACCGTCGTGTCGAGCTGGGTATAGGCGTAGCCGGTGGGGACGGAGGCGGTGACGCCGGCCAGCGAGGTCGCAGCCGGACCCTCGACCAGGCGCGTGGAGACCCACGTGAAGGCATAGGCTTCGCCCGCGCCGGGCATCGTCTCATTCGTCAGGACATAGCTATAGGTGACCGAGCTCTGCAGCAGGCGGACGACCTCCTGCATCACGGGGTTGCCCGCGCCATCGGTGACAGGGTTGCCCGCCTCGTCGGTGACCTGCTCGCTCACCTTAACGCCCACGCGCACGGTGGAGAAGTTGGCCTCGCGCGTGAGGTTCAGGATCAGCGCCGGGGCCACGCCGTCGGCGGCGTAGCGATCGGCCGGCAGCAGGAAGAGGGCGGTAGCCGTCTCATTCTCGGCGGGGTCGAAGTCGCGCTTGGTGGCAGGATCCTCCTGGCGATACCAGCCGGTGGGGGAGAACCAGGCCGCGACCACCTTGTCGGGCGTGCCCTCGAAGGAGAGCTCGCGGACGTAGACCACATTGCGCATCAGGTAGAGGCCATCGTTGCGCACCTGCAGGCCGTAACCGGCGTTGGCCAGCGCCTCGGAGAGGACAAAGTTGACCGAATCGACGGCCTGGGCCGCATTCCAGCTCATCACCTTCACCGGCTCGCGCCCGGCGGCGGAGGGGATCTCCCCTTCCGGCAGGAGCGAAGCCACCGTCACGGTGCCGTTGGCAGTGAAGAAGGCGTTATCGCAGCGCAGCGGCTTAACGCCGGTGGCATCGAGCGCCAGGGTGGCGCCCGCCCCAATGGTCAGGCTCGAGGCGCGCAAACCGCCCTCGATGGTCGCGCCGTTCTCCACGGTGATGGCGCTATTGGCGTGGGTCAGTTCGGCCACGCCGCCGAGGACGCCCTCCTTGACCACGATGGTGTTGCGCGCGGCGATGGTGGGATGCTCGAGCGTCAAGCGGCCCTTCCCTTGCTTATAGAAGGCGACGGTGTCCGAGGAGGAGTTGCCCGGGTGGGTCAAGTTGGCGAGCAGGCGCAGCGTGGAGCCTTCACCGACCTGCAGGGCAATGTCCTCGCGCCCGGTGATGCCGCTATCCAAGCGCACCAGGCCAACATGCTCATTCAAGCCGGCGATGGTGGCGGTGATGCCGCGCGTGAGCTGCCCATAGGTGGGGCTGCGCACCTCCGCGCCCGTATTGGGATCGGTAACCATCGACTTGTCGGTGGCCGGGTCGGCCAAATCGCCTTCATCACCGATGCCGGCGACCGTGAGGGTGGCGCCGCGCGCGATGAAGATGCCCTGGCGGTCAGCCATCTTCTTCTCGTTGATCTGAAGCGTGGCGCCATCGCCATTGAAGCGCAGACCGTAGGGCAGCACCTGGTGGCTATCGGAGGTGTAGCGATAGTCGAGGGTGCTCTTGTAGCCAATCACAATCGGCTGACGGGCGATGAGCGAAGCGTTCTCCTTCTGCCCATAACCACCGAGGATGTTGCGGCAGCCGCTGATGCGCAGCGTGGCGCCGTTGCTCAGGGTGAAGACCGGTTGGTCGCGATCGGCCAACGAGTTGGCATCAACGCGGAAGTAGGGGTCGTTGTCCCCATTGCCCGCACGCGTCATCGTGAAGTCGACCGTGGCGCCATCGCAGATCTTGAACTGCCCGTTAAACGAGCCATTCCAGTTCGTGCCGGGGGTGTGGCCGGCGAACTTCACCGTGCCGCCCGAGACCGAGCCATCGGCGGCCACCTGGCCGGCAATCGTCACCGTGCGGTTCCCGGCAAAATGCGCCCCGAAGGCACTGAGAATCTGCGTCTCGCCCGCGTGCGGCGCCCAGGTGATATCGTTGTTGTAGGCATCCCCAGCCCACACGCCGTGATTTGCTTGGGTGCCACCATTGAGGTCGCCCGAGCCGACGAGCGTGGCGGTCTTATTGTCATTGGACATCACGCCCAGGAGGCGGAGGGTGAGCGAGCCCTGCTTGAGGGTCACCGCCGGACTGGCCAGGGCGATGGGCACATCGTAGATAACGCCGCCGCCGAGGTTGAGCGCGTTGTCGGCTGCCACGCAGTCGCGCAGATCCAAGAAGCCCTGGAGGCCCCCCGCGGCGGTGAAGGTGTAGCCATCGCCGGCCGACGGCATCGTGAGGGCGCCGGGGCGAAGGTGCCCGACAATCGGCCCGACCGTGCGCGCATCATCCACCGGGTTCTCCGGGAAGGTGACCTGATCGCCATCCTCGTAAGCGTCGTTATTGACCCACGGGGCGGTGCTGCCTTGAGTCCATTCACCACCGGGGCCATTGACATCCCATGTGATTGCCTTGCCGGTCTTCTGCGCATCGGCGCGGAAGGTGACCGTGCCCGCCGCCGTGTCCACATCGCTATCTGCGATGGTGTAGAGCGTGCCATTGAGGCGGAAGGCAACGGTGGAGAGGTCCGCCGGGAAGGCCAGCGTGCCGGCCACCTGCGCGGTGTGGGGATAGGTGGGGTCGGCCGAGGTGGTGACCGAGCAGGTGGAGCCCGCCTCGAAGGTAACGGCATAGTTGCGGGTGCTATTGAGCGCGCGCGCCTCGAAGGTGGCCCCGGCCTTGACCGTGACCGCGGTCTGGGCAAGCGCGGCGCCATTGGCCACCGCCAGGGTGCCCTGCTCAACGACAATCTTGCCCGAGCCGCTGTTCGCCCCGGAGAGGAGGATGGTCGAGAGGCTATTGGGGGCAACAATCGTCGGCTCAGCCTCCGTGCCGGTGAAGACCAGCGGGAGGGTGAAGTTCGCCTCGGGCTGCTGGGTGGTCAGCCGTCCGCCATTGAAGGTGGTGGTGGTGCGGCCAGTGGTGGCGCCGAGCTCGGCATACGCGGCCTCGAGCGTGCCCTTGCCTGTGAAGGTGGAGACCACCGAGCTGGTGGCGGTGTGCGCATAGAAGCCGGCATTACCGAGCGACAGGGTCGCCTCGTCCGAGACATTGACATTGAGGCGCACGCCCGTCGTCCAAGAGCGCAGGGCGTAAGTGTAGAGGCGCGTGTCGGCATTCCCGGAGAGGGAGATGTTCACAACCGAGTTTGCCGGGTTGTTGTTGATGAAGAAGCACACGCCGCCGTTGGAGCCATTACTACCGTTGTCCTTCTCGAAGGCCGCCTGGCCGCCGGTTTGCGTGTAGCTCCAGACGGAGTTAGGCGTGCCCAGATTCGGGAAATAACTCCCCGTCACGCGGAAGGAGTCGCCCTCCTCAACCACCAGGCTATAGGTGGAGGTGTTCGTGCCTGCGGTCACCACGCCCTGCTTGAAGGCGAAGATGAGGTTATTACGCTCCACCACGCCCGTCTGCGTGACGGGGTAATCGCGGCGGAGGACGCCGCGCGAGCCGCTCTCATCGATGTCGAGGTTGGCAGTGCCATTGTCGTCGAACTCGGTAATGATGCCCGAGTGCTCGCCCAGGGCGAGGGTGGCACCCACCGCGATGGTGTAAGGCAGGCCCTTGTTATCGAAGGCCTGCTCGAAGCGCGAGGTCTCGATGGCCGGGGCGAAGTCCACGCCCGTGGCCGGGAAGTCGACCGTGATATTGGCCAGCTGCGAAGCCTCGAGCGCGCGCAGGGCCGCGCCGCCATTCCCCGCCACGCGCAGGGTGATGGAGCCAGCACCCGAGCAGACGATGCGGTCGGCCTCAAAGCCCTCCGGGAGGGTGAGGGTGACCTCGTAGTCACTGGTCAGGAAGAGGCTGTTCTCCGGCCCGTTGGTCCAGGTTTCGGCCGTCCCGGAGAGGGCCAGGTCGGCCAAGACATAGTTCTCGCCATCGGCCGGGAAGGTGTAGGCGCAGGAGAGGATCTGCCCGGCGGCGGTCAGATCGGGCGCTTCAAGAATCTGCAGGGCGGCGAGGCCGGCATAGCACTGGGCATAGGTGAAGCCCGGCAGCTCGATGGTGACCGCCGAGGTGGTCAGCACATCGCTCACCAACGCGTTGGTGCCCAGGACGACCGGCGCGGAGGCGGGGGTGAAGTTGGTGCTGCCCCACTGCGTGTCGGCCGGAATGTCGATGGTGGGATTGCCCTTGGCATCGGTGGCCAGATAGCCGGCAATGTCGCGGCGGGTGTAGCCCTCGGCATCCATCGCGTAGCTGCTGCCATTGATGGTGGCGGTGGCATAGGCCGCGCCCTCCAAATCGTTGGCGAAGATGAGCACCACGCGATAGGCCTCAAAGGGCACATTCACCACGCGCAGCTGCTGCGCGGTGGAATCTTCCAGGCGCACCTGCAAGAGCGGCACGCTCGCGCCCGTGGCCACATTGGTCTGCGAAGCATAGGAGACCAACTGCGTGGGCTGCGTGGGATCGGCCGCGGCCGTGGCCACCGCTTGCGCCACGCCACCGATATCCGAGAGCAGCAGATTGGCCGAGGAGAAGACCCCCTCAAGCGAGTTCCAGCCGGCAATCGGCAGACCATAGGCGCCCACCTGCGCCGGCGGCGCCACCAACGGCACCGTGCTTTCGGTAAAGTTCACCGAGAGCGTCCGCACGCGCCGCTCGTAGCGCACCACATAGTAGACGCCCTGAGCGGTCGTCTCCACCGTGCCGGTCACGCCATCGGGCAGCGTATAGGTGCCCAGATTGGCCTTCAAGCGCACGGTGGCGGGGGCCTTGACCACGCCGCCGCTCACCAAGCAGATGCTGGCGGGGACGCCCTTGACCGCGCCGCGCGCGAGCGTGGGCATTGCGCCGGCCCAGGCCGAGAGGTCGAAGGTGACGTCGGTGGAGAAGGTGTAGTTGACGCCCTGGAGGAGCGTGCCGGGGGTGCTGCTCGTGGCCACGAGTGTGATGGGGTTGCCAATGAAGGCCGCGTGCGGCAGCGCCACGCCAGCCTCGGGCACAACAATCTTGGCCCCGGGCAGCTCGCAGCTGAAGATATGGTAGGGATAGGCCTCGAGGGTCGACTGAATGAGCGGGTAGCCGCCCTGCGGCAGCGCGTCGGTCTCGCCATTCAGGCGGACGGTGTAGCCCTTGAGCACCTCATTGCCCTTGAGCGAGGCGTAGAGGCCGCGCCCGGCCGAGCCGCTCTGGAAGACGGCCGCGTAGTCGCTGATGGCCGAGTTGGTGTTGTTGAGCACGCCGAAGCCCTTGACCTGCGGCTCCTCGCCCTCGGTGTAGTTGCCCAGCACCAACGGCACCAACGGCAGCACGCGCGAGGTCTCCGAACGGTTGGGATCGAGCGCCAGCTCGAAGACCGCGCGGGTCAGCGCCGGCACCTGCCGGTTGTTGGCCATCGTGATGTAGCCGCCCTCGGCCAGGCGCTCGCGCAGCGGCACGCGGATAATCGAATTGGCCTGGAAGGTCAGCGACTCCACCGTCGGGAAGCCGGCCGCAAGCTCAAGCGAGCCACCTGCGAGCGTCAAGCTCGGGAGGGCCGGCGAGCAGTTCTCCAGCTTGAGCGCGGTGCCATTGGCGAGCGTCAAGCTCGGGAGCACGGCAAAGTCCTTGCCCTGGAGCACCAGCCCGCCCGAGCTCAATGTGGCACGCGCGGCGGGGTTGGCGAAGAAGGGGGCCGGGCGCGTCATCGTGAGCGTGGCCTCATTCGCAAAGATCGGGTTGCCCGTGACCTCGGAGAAGAAGTTATGCTCGGTCTCGTAGCACGCGAGGTCCTGCCAAACGCCGAAGGCGCCGCCCTGGAAGTTGAGGGTGACCGGGCGCGTGCCCTCAAAGTTGCCCATCCCGGCCGAGCCGATGAGGAGCTTGCCGCCCTTGAGGGTGATGTCGTAGAGCGTGTTGGCTGCATTCCCATAGCCATAGAGCCCGGCCACGCGCACTTCGGCGCTATCGGCAAGGGTCAGGTGAGCCTGCAAGGCATCCCCATCGGCGCAGCCCACGGACAAAGCTGCCTTTTCCGAGATGAGCTTGGCGTTGCCGCGCAAGCTGGCGTTGAGGGTGCCGGCCCAGTGCGGCCAGAGGAGCGAGTTGGAGCCACGCGCGTTGTTTACGCTGCCGGTAATGGTGATGGTGGCATCATCCTGCATCGTCAGGTTGACGGTGCGGCCATAAGCATTGTCGCCCGGCCCGGCATCCACCACGCGCATCTCCTTGGCAACCACCTTGGCGGTGTCCTTAAAGGTCAGGTTGGCCGTGCCGAAGGAGAAGGGCACGCCATCGGCCAGCGTAACGGCCGCATTGCCCGAGAAGATGAAGTCGGTCTCGGTGCCCGTGATGGTCAGCCCGGTGAATTGGACCGCGTTGCCGGAGAACTCGACCAGGCCGCCCTGCGGGGTGAGCGTGCCGGTATAGCCCGCCGCGAACTCCTGCTCGTAGCGCGCGGTCGTCGTCACATCGCCGCTGTAAGGATAGGCATAGCGGATGCGCTTGGGATCGGCCACCGTGTTCTCCGGCAGCGTCTCATCCTGCTGCGTGAGCTCCAGCGTGGTGTCGTCCACAAAGGCCCAACTGCCAATCGTTGCATTATTCCGGTGGCTAAAGCGCACCTTGTGGCCGTTGCCATAAATCGTCAGGTGCTTGGCCGACACGCCGGAGAGGTCGAGCGAGAGGTCGCCGGTGAGCACAATCGTGGCCGCATCGCTCGCTCCGGGCGTCTCGCCCGTGCCCTGACCATTCTCGTCGCGCCACGTCAGGCTCGCCCAACTCACATTGCCGCCAGCCTCGGCAATGAAGGTCTTCGCCGTGCCCGGAGAGAGGCTCTTCTCTTCCTTCAACTGAATGGCCGCCAAACCGCCGCGGGCGCTCCAGCCCCAGTACCAATCACCGCGCTGCGTCCAAGCCTTCACCGAGAAGGTCCGGTCCGTCAACCCGGAGACCACCACTGTGTTCGAGCCTTCCACGTACTGGTCGCGCTCACTCGTCGAGCCCCAGTCGTAGGTGGCAGCCGGGCGCACGGTTGCATCCGTCCCGAGCGCCGTCAACACGCCGCCCACATAGGAATACCACACGCCATTGATCATCTGCGGCGTGAAGGGCATATTATTGGAGCTGCTTGCACGGTAAACAACGGCCGTATACCGCGCACTCCAGTCATTCGGCAGCGTCACGGTCACCGCCGTGTTATCCAGCGTGCCATCCGTTCCGTCATCCAAGTAGCCCTTGAAGAGCGAAGCGCCCGAGACATACCACGTTGTCGGCGCCGTGTATGTAAGCGCATTGGCGACCTCCGTACCCGCAGCCGAGCCATTCGCGCGGTCGGCAAAGTTGTAGACCTGAATCGTCTGATCCGTCTGCGAGGCGCCCGTGAATTGACTCCAGAGCGAGGGGTGAACCTCGTAGCCGGCGAGGCCCTCCTGGGCAGTGCCGGTGAGCTTGTTGCTGTCGTCGTTCGAGAAGTTAATGGAGAGGATGCGCTCGGTGCCGGTCTCCTGCCAGAGGCCCTCGGGGGCGTTGACCGTGGCCACCACGGCCGACTCCGTGCGGGCAATCTTGGCATAGGCGCCGAAGTTGAGCGGCGAGGTGCGAAGGGTGAACGCCTCCGGCAGCCCATTCTCGACCGTGAGCAGGGTCCGCTCGAAGGGCGCATTGGCGTAATCATCTGCCGTCGTCAGCCCCAGCGTTCCGTAGTCGAGCGTCAGCGCGCCGGCGCCATCGATAAAGAGATCCATCAGCTCCGGCCGCTCGGTGCCCATCGTCAGCGTGGCATCGGCCGTCACCGTCAGGAAGACCGTTGCCCCCGCCGGCGGCGTATCCACCGTGGTGCCATCGGCCAGCTTCGTCCAAGCGTCGGCCTCGTTCCAGTTGGCGTTGCCCGTGAGCGTGCGCTCATACGCCTCGGAAGCCTTCAGCTTGGCGAGCTGAATGCCCACCGTGAAGCCGCGGCCGACGGTGGTCTGCCAATCGAGCCCGGGGCCGCCCGTGGGCGCATTGCTATCGGAGATCTCCACCACAATCGAGCCGCCCGCGTTGGCCGTTGCCGGCATCACGATGGTGTTCTGGCCCAACACATAGCCATCGATATTGTTCTGACCCCACGCCACCGCCGGCACCTCGGCCGAGCGCTGCAGCGCGCCATTGCGGTAAGTATAATAGGCGTTGCCCGTGGCATCGCTCACGCGCACCGGCGAAGCCTGCACATTGCTCGGGCTCACGGCATAGAGCGCCACCGCGTACTCGCCCGCCGGCAGGTTCGTGAAGGTGTAACGGCTCGGACCGGCCGCATAGCCCTTCTTGACCTTATCGGAGTAGTTCGCCCAATAGTTGACATTGCCGCCAAAGCTGGCCGTCACCGCCACGCCGCTGGCCGTGCCATCCTGCTTCTTCAGGGAGCTAATCGTGCCGCCCCCGCCACCAATCTCGTTCCAGTGCTCGCCATAGACGGCGATGGGGTCCAGACCGTAGAGCGTGCCACTGGTTGCGCCATCCCAGCGGTTATCCACCGAGAGGATCCACTCCCACGCATTGGCCGTCAACTGCGGCGCCTGCGAAACCTGTGCATAGAGGCCATCCGCCTGGGCCACTGCCGTCACGAAGAGCCCCTCGGGCACATTGCGCAGGGTCACTTCACCCGAATAGGCCCCATCGGCCAACTTCAACTGCGCCGGCGTCGAGCAGGCGGCCTTAAAGAGCGCCAACTCCGCCCCCGCGAGGTCCACGACCACCTCGTTCGCCACCGCCAGGCGCGGCGCATTCTCGGGGAGCTCCAACGCCGTCTCTCCGGCCACGAAGGAAACCTGCGCGCCATCCCACAGCACCTCGCGCGCAGTAAAGACCTTGGTCAACGCGAAGAGCTCCTCAAGCGTGGCCGAGGCAGAGAAGGTGACCGCCGCCGTGTAGTCGGAGTCTGCCTCAGTGCCCGGCCAGGCGCCGGGTATGCCATCGACCGTCTGCCAATCGGTTGCCGTTGCGTCAAGCGCCTCGGCAGGCGTTTCGCCCTCGCGCCAACGCCACTTGCCCATCACCTTGGCCGCCGCGTCCGTCACCTGCTTGCCCACGAGCGCGCTATGCCACACCGCCAGGTCATCCACCTGGCCATCGCGCCCGGACCACTTCGTAAAGCCGTGCCCCACACCGCCGTGCATCGAGCCAATCTGGAACTGCGAGAGCGCCTTGGCGAAGTCGCCCTTCGCCACTGCCACCTGCTCGCCGTTGACATAACAGGTGATGGTCCCCTCGGTGTGCGTCAGCAAGAGGTGGTTCCAGGTCTCCCCCGACCCCGCGAGCTGGACGGTGAAGAGCTCAACCACGCCCGTCCCCGTGGGATTGTGCCACAGCGTTGCCGTGTTGCCCGCGCCCTTAGCCAGGTAGAGCGCGCCGGGCGTGATCCTCTGGCCAAAGCCAAAGAGCACATCCTTCTCCTGTGTTTTCATCGAGCGGAAGTAGGTGCCAAAGCTCCACGCACCGCTCGGGAGCGTAAAGCTGTTAGCGTACGGCGTCCCGGAGGCCAAGCACTTGCCATTGTCCGAGTCGGCGTAGGTGCAGTTCTCATCGCGTATGTCAACGCCTGCTTCCACGTCGCTGGCCTTGTCAAGATTGCCCAGGTCGAAGGTGTAGTGGAACTTCGGCGCGCCCAGGTCGAGCACCTCGCCGGTGATGGCCGAGGAGTCGCTGATGGTAATGGTGTTGCCGCTGGCGCTCCAACTCCCCTCGGGGGCCGGATAGCCGGTGCTGGTGAGCACCGTGAAGCGGGCATTCGCGTCCGCGCCCATCACCGTAAAGACATAGGGATAAGAGAGTTCGCTGTAGAGGTCCGCCCCCAGCTGCAGCGTATAGTCACCCTCAGGAATGAAGCCCGCCGGGAAGGACTTGGCCAAGTCCGCACGCGTCTGGTAGAGCACCTTGCCGCCCTCGGCCAGGGTGAACTTGCTCACCGTCGCATCGCCCGCGCTCTCCATGGCCGGACGCGCCGAAGCCGCCGTGGCGCGCGAAGCAAAGTTCGCCGCGCCGCTTGCCATCTGCGCGAACTCCACCGAGACCTCCCCCAGCCCGTCCGTGGCAAAGGTGCCGCCCGTCGTCACCAAGCGCGATAGGGTCTGATCGGTCGTGGCAAAGACCTTCAGCGTCCCCGCCTGCGCCTGCACCTCAAAGGTGATCGCATCCGGCAACTGCGAGAGCACCTGCGTGTTCGTGCCCTGCTTAATCAGCGCGCAGACCGCATCGGCAAGCGCGGCATCGCGCGTATCGGCCGTAAAGCTCCCCTCAAAGGTCGCCGTGCTCGTGGAGCCCGCAAGCGTCAGCACTGTCAGATCGCCCAGTTCCACCGTTCCCTCGCCCGAGAGCGAAGCCAACGAGATTGCGCTCACCCCCGCCTCGGCCGTGAGCTGCGCGCCAGAGGCCACCGTCACATTCACGCCCGAGAGCGTATTCCCCTCGCCCACCGTGCAGCTCCCCTCGGCCACCGTCAGCGGCTGCGCCCCAAAGGTGCACTCCTCCAGGCGCAACTCACCCGCGCCCTGCTTCGTCAACTTCCCACTCCCGCTCACCGTAGCCTCGGCCAGGTAAAGCGTCTTCCCCACCTCCGGCACCTCAAGGACCGAATCCGCCGCCACCGTCAACGCGCCGGCGTAGCCCTTGGGTTGATAAAAGACGCCCTGCACTGCCGCGATGCACCCGCGGCCATTGCGGTTAGGGCTGCTAATCTGCAGCGAACGATCCGTCAGCCCAGAAAGCTTGAGCACATTCGTGCCCTCGGCCACCGTCGTCGTACCCGTATTCGAGTTACCGAAGCCGGCCGTTGACCCCGTCACCAGCGCGCCGTTACTATAAGTATAGGAGGTGGTCACCCCGTCATCGCCAGTCACATCCTTAGCCGAGAAGGTTGCGCCACCGGTGTCCGTGTTCGCATAGAGATAGAGGTCATAGCCAAACATTGCCTTTATCTCCGGCAATGTGAAGGTCAAGACCACCGGGCTATTCGAGTTCTCATCCAAGTAACCCTTGAGGTAGGAGGTCTGATTATTCCCGTTAGCCCAGTGCCCACGGCAGGTCCACGAGAGGGCGCTCGCCAAGGTCTGCGTCGATGCACCAGCCCCTGCGATTTGCTCATACGGCACCAAGGTCAACGCCTGGTTCGTGCCAGAAGCGTTCGCCGTATTCATCCAGTAACTGCCGAGCATCGGCACCAGACCGCCCGTCTCACTGTTGCCTAACTTGCCCTGATCCTGGTTGAAGTTCACCGAGAAGACCTCGGCGGGCGCCATCGCGTTGGCCGCGTCGACCGAGCCCTTGAGCGTGCCGCCATTGAGCGTCAGCGCCTGGGTGCAGCGCAGACCGTTCAGGTCAAAGACGCCCCTGGCGTTCACCGTCACCGCGCCCGGGCCATAGGCTTCCACGCCCTGCCACTGCAGCGTCCCATTCACCACCGTTCCACCGGCGAAGTCATTGGCGGCATTACTCAGCGCGGCCACCGCGCCCGAGGCAATCTCCACCGCGCCAGCCCCGAGAATCTGCCCGGCGTAGGTGCCCGGCAGCGCTTCGGTGCCACCAAGCAGCTTCAACTGGCTGCCGGCCGAAAGATTGAGCGTTTGGCACAGGTTGGCCGGCTCTGCGGCCAGCGTCACATCCTGCATCACCGTCAGCCGATTGGTCACCGCCAAGGCCGAACCCAACGTCAGCGTTCCGGCCCCCTTGAGCTTCAGCGAGGTGAGCGTAAGCCCCTCCGTCCCCGACAAGGTGGCATCGCCCGCGAGCGTCAACTCCACCTCGCCAGTAGCCACCTCACTCAAAGGCTTGGTCGTCGAGCCCGCCGTCACCTCCACATCGGCAGCCGTGACCGTGCCACTCACCGTCCCGGTCCATACATCCCCCAAGCGCACGCGCTCGACAATCTGAATGGCGGCAATGCATCCGCGGCACCCGGCCACGCCACTCGTTGAATCCGTTTCGCTCGCACTCCGGTATGTGGCAATCGTCAGCTCCTGCCCCGAGAGGTCTGCAATGTGCAACACATTCTTCCCGAGCTCCGCGCTGCCAAAGCTATAAGCGGTGCCCCACCCACACGAAGCCGAAGCCACCGAAGCCTCCGCGTCCCCAACCGCTGCCATATAATAGTGCTCCGTGGTGGAGCCATTCAGCGTTACCGAGCCATTTTTAGGCCACTGGCTGGAAACCATGTAGACATAGACATCATAAGTGGCATAGGGAATATTCGTGAACTTGACCGACGCGCCCTTGCTACCGGAGTCCACCAGCGAGCCCCGCAACAGATTGTTGAAGTCATCGTTTGTAAAGCGATCAATCGTTCTCGCCCAGGAGCTCATCCCCATCGTTGTGACCACGCCGGTATCATCCAGCAGTTGCCCCGTGTAGACCACCTCCGTGTCGATGTTGTCGTTCGACATAATCGGCTGGTTCCAGGCACTGCCCAGATAACTCACCGACGCTTCGCCATAAGGCTCTGTCGCCCCCAAGTCCGCTTGAGACGAGAAGTTAATATTGATTGCCCGCCCATTCGTCCACTCCGCCGGGAACCCAAAGGCCGTCACCGACAACTGGGCAATATCCACCAACGAATGGACAATGCTATCTTCCGGCAACGCCATCGTCAGCGACTTCACCTCGTTCTCCGACAGCGCCCGCGTCCATACCGTCAAGTCATCCAACCCCCGCTGCGCCCCATAGCCGCCAGTGGACGAGGTCATATTCCCGCGCTCAGGCACCACATTCAGCGCCACCCCCGAAAGATCCGCCGTTGCCGACTTCTCGCCATTGAGCCACAACGCCAGCTCGTCGCCCTTGCGCACCACCGCCACATAGTTCCAATCCGAGGAATTCGCGTGCGAGGTAGTGCACGCCGTGATAGTCGCAGACGAGGTCAGCGTCTGCATCGTGGTCGAACCCTCCACATGATAGTGGAAGATCAACTTACTGCTCGAATCCACCGTGAACTTAAAGCCCTTGTTATCACGCGTATTCGTAAAGAGCGTCCAGTTCGCACCACAGTGGAACCAAAAGCCAATCGTCCAATCCCCCGTGTTGTCCGCCGGCGCAAAGTCCACCTCCTTGCCATTGAAGTAGACAGCGCTGTTACCCCCGTTAAAGGCATCCCCGCCATTCAAACGCGAGACGCACGTGCCCGTGTAATTGCTCCCAGAGAGCGTCAAGGTATTGCCCTCATAGGTGCCCAAAGCCCCGGTCGCCTCATCCCACTTCTGGCATGTCGCGCCCGACGTCACCGTCGTCGAAATCCCATTAAAGGAATAGTACGCCTTCACCCCCGTGCCAAAGGTCGTCCCCGCCGCTTGCGCAGAAAAACCAAGGGGCAAACAGGCGAGCAGACCGGCCAACCAAACTCCAAAAGCACGCGTCATCCTCTTCTCCTTCCGCTCGCATAAGGCACGCATAAGTCCCATAAAACCAAAGGACAATGCCACATTCTCCGCGCCGGCACCCGCCGCCGCGCTCAATCCACTGCGCAAAACTCTCTTCATTGCGTACCTCATAGCACACCATTAGTCTATCACAACCCCCGCGAGAAGCAAACAAAAATACGGTGACGCCCAGCACGCCGAAATAGCAACCACAAAGGAAAGCACACCCAGCACGCCGAAATACACGCAGGATTAGCAACCACAAAGAGCACAGAGAACACAAAGGAAAGAAGCGCAGAGCACGCCGAAATGGGCCATGTGAAAAGGGGAGGCACGCCGAGCACACCGAAATGGGCCATGTGGTTGTAACCACAAAGAAGCGCAAAGACACGCAAAGAAACACAAAGAAAAGCACGCTGAAATAGGCCATGTGGTTTTAACCAGAAAAGCACGCCGAAATGGGCCATGTGGAGGGGGAAGTGGGCCATGTGGGGGGAGGGGGGGGCGGGCGGGGGCGTCCGCCAACGGCGGCGCCGCCCGGCGTGCCCGCGAGCTTGCTCGCGGGAGGGGCTGCCCCTCACAGCCCGGCAGGCCACCCGCGCGCCGGTGCCTCAGTGAACCGGCGCCTCAGTGAGCCAGTAACGCGCGGAGACGATGCGAATGGTTTGGTCCGCCACGTGTTCCTCGCCTGCTTCATCGTTGGTAATCAACAGGAGCTCCCGGCAGCCCAGCTTCTGCCCGGCCCCCACCAGGGCTGCCAACTCGCGCTTGCGCGTCTTGGGCGATGTGAGTGCGTAGGCCACTTGAATAAGCCGCACCACCTTACCGTGGCGCACTTGGCAGAAGTCAACCTCGTAGGCGGGGTCCTTGTAGTAGTAGAGCTCCACATCATCTTGCTCCCGTTGCCGGAGCAGTTCAAGGTAGACAATGTTTTCAAGCCGCCAGCCCAGTTCCTCGTCGGAGCCCAACACGCCGGAGAAGTAGGAGATGAAGGCGGGATCGCTGACATACAGTTTTATATTGCGCACACGCTCTGCCGGTTTTCGAGAATAGACGCGCAAGGTCGAGACCAGGTAGGATTCGCACAGATAGTGCACGTAAGTCTGGACCGTATGCGCGCTGGCAATGCCCACCGAGGCCGCCAACCCCGTCATCGACACCTCACGTGCAAACTGCTGCATCAGCACATAGGCCGCGTCCAAGAACCGCTGGGCATTGCGGACATGGTGTCGGCGCAGAATGTCCTTTGAGAGAATGGCCTCATAGAGCGTGCGCACGTAATTTCGCACATCGGCCAACTGAAAGGTCTCCGGTAATCCCCCTTGATAGAAGTAGCGATCCCACAACACGCGTTCCGCCGCCTCGCGCTCGGCCACAGAACTCCCCGGCAACGCGGGCCCTTGCCAGGCACAAACCTCGGCAAAGGAAAACGGCTGCACCACAATCGGCAGATACCGCCCCGTTAGGTGCGTGGACAGTTCGTCAGAGAGCAACCGCGCGTTCGACCCCGTCACCACCACATGCTTGCCCGCGCGCAACAGTCGATTAACAAACAGGTGCCACCCCGAGACATTCTGCAGCTCGTCAAAGAAAAATGTCTCCACCTCGCCATAGACCGCATAGACCGCCGCAAGCACCTCTTCCAGCCGCTCCGCCTGCAACTGGTAGAGGGCCTCGTCATCGAAGTCCACATACCCAAAACGCACGCCGGAAGCTTGCAACGCCAAGCGGCATACCACCGACTTCCCCGCACGCCGCATCCCTAACACCACCTGCGCTAAAGGACTGCGTACATCCACCCGTTTCATCGGCTCGCGTGCCAACATCGGCTGCCCCAACAGCCGCTCTAGTTCACGCCGCTGCTCCCGGATAATCATCACATAATCGCGTGCCATCTTCACCTCCTCGGTTGGCCTAATTATAGCACTTCGTGCGTGCTTATTGCACTAAATCGGGCATTTTAGTGCAATAAGCCGCTCCCAATTGCACTAAATAAGGCAAAATGCACCGCTGGGCACGAGAGCACGCCGAACACGCAGAGCACGCCGAAATACACGCAGATTTAGCAACCACAGAGGACACAAAGAAACACAAAGAAAAGCACGCCGAAATGGGCCATGTGGTTTTAACCACAAAGAACACAAAGAAACACAAAGAAACACAAAGAAAAAAGCGCAGAGCACGCCGAAATGGGCCATGTGGGTTTAACCAGAGTTGCACGCCGAAATGGGCCATGTGGTTTTAACCACAAAGAACACAAAGAAACACAAAGAAACACAAAGAAAA
>JBJEVY010000061.1:0-6982 GCA_051884775.1 Candidatus Spyradenecus sp.
CGGGGTTCCTGATTACCCCTCTTTGTATGCGGTATATGCACGCAGGTTTGTTATCATATAGGGGCACAAGCGGAAAGGAGTTGTCCGGAAGATGTCGGAGAAGAAACAGCGTTCGAAGGGGGCCGTACCGAGCCCGGAGGCGGAAGCGACCTCAAACCCCAAGGCAAAGGCCCCGGCTCGGGGGGAGAAGAGCTTTCGCGAACTGAAGATTCGCCTGGCGATGGCAATCTTCCGCGAAGATCGTAAGGCGGCGGAAGCACGCGTACGGCGCTGCTCAGCGTCGGCGTGCAAGCAGGAAGACGAGACGGTGAAGCTGGAGGATTTCTTCGCCGATTGATTGTGTGTGAGCCTCAGGCAAGGAGAAAACAATGGCAAAGTTTCGCAAAATCGCGCAACGCTTCTTGACGCGGAAGGCGTTGATCTATTGGAAGAATCTGGCGAAGAACTACCGCGAGCCCAGAATCAATGATGATTTCTTCCTCCTGGTTTCGCGCCGCTTCCCGAGTACGCAGATGGTTGAACTCATCCAACTGCTCTATACCAAGGCCGAGCTCCAGCGGATGATGAAGTGCGAATCGCGCTTCCTGCGGTTGGACTTTGGCGATGAGACGAACAACCTCTTCGCGAGTCTGTGGGCCGATCGGCGCAGTAATTGGAAGGCGCGGCTCATTGCCCAAGCGGTGGCGGATTACCTCATCGCGGAGCTCGGGGAGGTCAAGCGCGAGCCAATCGAGGAGCGCTTCGACATCTTGCAGCGCACCTTCAATCTCAATGACCTGGAGCGCGAGATATTGCTCCTAAACTATATCTACACCACCTCGATCTTCGATTGGCCGCAGCGTCTGGACAACGCGGAGAAGCCGCTTTACTTCGCGATGGCGATTGATTGCAGTTATGGCGAAGCGCTCAACGCCACCTGCGCCTCCAGCAAGCTCCGCCGCTTCAACCTCTTGGATAACGACTGGGACTTCAACCGCTCCGCCCTCGAGGGCTACCTGGAAGGCTCTCTGGGCGAGCCCACCCTCTGCTACTACAAACACCTGCCGATGCATGAGACGCTCCCGTGGCACTACTTCGGCGCCTTGGCCGAGCGGGAGGGCGCCCTCCTCGAGCGGCTCATCGCCAACGGCCGCGGCCGCTGTAACATCCTCTTTTATGGCGTGCCGGGAACCGGCAAGACGAGCTTTGCGCAGGCCCTCGCCAAGCGCGTGGGGCGAAACGCCCTCGCAATTCGCCAGGGCGAGACCGAGGGCAAGGCGGTCAACGTGGAGTCGCGCCTGTTTGGCATTCAGCTGTGCAACCTGCGCGAGGCGCCCGATGAGAGCCTGATGATTATCGATGAAGCCGAGGAACTGTTGCGGAGCTCGCAATCCCTCGGGGGAATGCTCTTTGGCGGGCAAGGCGGCAAGAGCACCGAGAAGGGCGTCATCAACTCCCTGCTCGACACGATGAACTTCCCGACCATTTGGATCTCCAATGCGCCCAGCGCAAGCATCGATGAGAGCGTGCGGCGGCGCTTTGACTACGCCATCTGCTTTGAAGTGCTCAACACCCAGCAGCGGTGCAACATTTGGCGCAATGTCATTGAGCGCCTGGGGCTGGAGGCGTTGGTGCGCGATGAGCAGGTGCCGGTCTACGCCGCGCGCTACGAAACAAGCGCCGGAGGCATCGCGATGGTGTTGGAGAATCTCAAGCACCTCGCCCCCAAGCCCGACGAGGTCGATGGGCTGATTGCCAAGCTGATGGCGCCACACTGCAAGCTCCTCAACATTCGCAACCGCAACACCTTCCTGCCCGCGCGCGATTATGCCTTGGAAGGGCTCTCAATCAAAGGACGCCTTGCCCCAGAGCAAATCGTCGAGGCCGCGCGGCGCGCCCTCTCCGCGCCTGCAGGAGCCTCCGCCGCCGTGGATGCGCCGCGCATGACCCTGCTGCTCTTTGGCCCCCCGGGAAGCGGGAAGACCGAGTTCGTCAAGTATCTCGGGCAGACGCTTGATCGCAAGGTGCTCTGCCTCAAGGGCTCGGACATCCTCTCCAAGTGGGTGGGCGAGAGCGAGCAACGCATTGCCGCGGCCTTCCGGCAAGCCGAAAACGAAGGGGCAATCCTCTTCTTCGACGAAATCGACGGGCTCATGCAAAGCCGCGAGATGGCGCAAGCCTCGTGGGAGGTCTCGCGCGTCAACGAGTTCCTGCAACACATGGAAAACTTCGAAGGCATGTTGGTCGCCGCAACCAACTTCCGCAAGCACTTGGGCCCCGCCATGATGCGCCGCTTCACCTTCAAGTTGGAGTTCGGCTATCTCGATGACGCCGGCAAACGCCGCTTCTTTGAACGCGCCTTCCACAGCCCGCTGACCCCCGCCCAGGAACGCGCCCTCGCGGCCATCACCCGCCTCACCCCCGGCGACTTCCGCACCGTTCGCCAGGCCCATTACTACCTCGGCGAGGCGCCGGATAACGAACGCCTCCTCGAAGCCCTCCGCGCCGAATGCGCCCTCAAGACCGATCTACAGGACGCTTCGCCCATCGGCTTCACCCAAGCCTAACAGCCCCCTCACGCCGTAGTCACCCCCCAACCACGCCGTGGTCGCCCCCGAACCACGCCGTGAGAGGCAGAGGTGCAGTAGAAACCGTATTACGAACATTGACAGACTAAACCACTTTCTATATTCTAAAAGAGACCCTGCAATCGGGGATTGTCTCTCGTTCTTCGCGAAGGCATCCAAGCGCCCTGCAGGGTCATTCTTTACGCATGAGCAGCCTCTTGCGTGGCGTGCATTCCCCTCCCCCCTCGCAGAGGCGCATCCCTTATCCCCGTTGGCATTCGAGGCAAAGGGGCGCGAAAGCGCTAGGCTTCACTCTCCGCGTTCGCCATCGTCATCAGATCGCGATAGGAAGCAACCTTCTTATAAGTGATATGATATTGCGTATCTTTCGTGCCGAGCGAGAGGAAGAACTTCTGCGCGCAGGCAATCTTCGCCTTCTCAATTTCGCGGAGCTGGAGTTCAGAGAGCGACCCCTTGGTCTCCGCCACGAAGTAAAGGTGCTTTACCGCGCCCTCCTTAAAGGCGATTGCCCAGTCTGGGTTGTAACTTCCCAATGGCGTTGGGATGGCAAATCCACCTGGCAACTTGGCGTAAACAACAACCTCCGAGGCATTGTCCAGCTCCTTGGCAAAGCGTTTCTCACCCGAGGAGTCCGTTGTCAAGAAGTCATAGATGTGCTTTTGGAGAGGTTTGCCGTCGTCTCGGATGGGCGTCATGTTCGCCGGAAGAATTATCTGGTTCTTGGTGAAGATGTCGCTAGAATAGGTCTCTTCGAGAATGTGATACTGAATGTGCTCGACAATCATCGTGGCCTTCTGCTCGTTGATGATGCGAATGACCTCGGCAATGAACTTCTCCGGGTTGTTCTTGAACTGGTCGAAGCGTAGTTTCTGCATTCCGGCAAGGATTGCCCGCACGGTCTTGCGTGTGAGCACAGTTCCCTCGGCGACCTTACCGATGAGATCGTACTTCACGCCGGTGTCAGTGTAGTGCTCATCGACCTGATACGCCTCATGCGCCCCGTCGGCAAAGGTGTTGCCGGTGGTCTGCATTGCCCGCCTGACGATATAAGTTAGCTTGGGAATCTCAATCTGCCGATCCAGCGCGTCAATCGCCTTTCTGATGAGCTCGTCACTCGAGAACTCAACGGTATAAGCGGCCTTGTGGTTGATGCGCTTCCAGAGTTCTTTAAACTCTTCGCGCTCGAAGTTCTTATTTGTCTTGAGTGGCTTGGGGCGGTTTGATTGGATGAACTGCTTGACGGCGTTGGGATTGCGAACGGAATCAATCAACTTGTTGAGCGGCTCGACAAACGGCAACAGATGCTCAAGCGTCTGCGGCAATTCGGGGATTGTCTCGGTCTCCCGCGCCTCGCGCCATCTGGGCTGAATGTTATCGCCTTCATCAATAAAGTCGTTCGCATACAGCCACTTGTTGATGGCCTTCGCCTCCTTCTCGGAGATCAGGTGTACCCTCGGCTCCTTGCCCCGCTGCTCCTGCTCGAGCACGCTCTGCTGGACTTCGCCCTCTACCTTGAGTATCTTGCCTGTGAAGAAGGAGATGTCCGCCAGGACGGGGCGTTGCGCGCAGGCTTCCGTAATTTCCTTCTGGAGGCCATTGACGTATGTTGAAAAGGCTTCGTTCGCAACCACGGTGAGAATATTGATGTCGTGGACAATCGCGGGGTCATCCAGTCTCTCTCCCGCTTGATTGACGCATAGCCGCAGGCCGCGCCCAACCTCTTGTCGCCGCGCCACATTGTTTCCGGCATCGGGCTTCTTGAGCGGGCACAAGACAAAGACATTGGGATTGTCCCAGCCCTCGCGCAGGGCAGAGTGCGAGAAGATGAACCTGACCGGCTCCGAAAGCGAAAGGAGCTGCTCTTTATTCTTGAGAATGAGGTCATAGGCTGGCGTATCGTTCTCCGTTGCGCCGTTGGTATCTTTCAGTCGGTGCTTCTTATCCTCGGCGAAATAGCCTGCGTGGGTCTTGGTGGCCGCAATGCCCTCCCAATACCTCTTAAGGTCAGGATCGATGCCAATACCTGCAAGTTGCGCAAGCCGCTCCCCAATCGCCCGTGTGTACTCCTCCTCAAAGATCTGGGCATATTCGCCCTTGGTCCCCGCGTTATCATCGGCATAGACGCGATAGTTCGCCACCTTGTCGATAAAGAAGAGCGTTAGCACCTTCACGCCCTGCGGAAAGAGCTGCTCTTCCTTATCCAGGTGCGCCTTGATGGCCTCGCGTATCTGGAGGCGGCGCAGTTCCTTTTCCGAAACATCGCCAATCACCTGCCCGGGAATCAGCCGCTGCCCGTTCTCAAACGCAATCTCCCCAAAACCCTCCTTCGCGTTGAGCTCGATGACGCGATAACGATCTTGGTACGCACTCACGCCATTTGAGAGCTCCTTCAGGTCGTCCCCCTGCTTAACCACCTTTATCTTATTCTCAATCTGGCCTGTCTTTTGCTTCACTTGGAACTCAAGGAGCGCTTCTGGGCCATCCTTGCCCGGGCGGATCTCCGAACAATAGATGTAGGCATAAACGCCCGCGCGGTTCGAGACGTCGATGCATACCGGCTCAATCTTCTTCACCAACTTCTGCTCAAAGGCGTCAATCGCATCCAGGCGATAGACCAGATTCCGGAGCGTCTCATGTGTGGCCGAGTAGCGCAAAATCATCAGCGGCTTGAAGTTGGGCAACATCTTATTCGTTACCTTGCCCTCCATCTTCTGCGGCTCATCGAGAATGAGGATCGGCCGATTCGCGGCAATCATATCAATCGGTCTGCGACTGCCGAACTCATCGAGCTCCATATAAATGCGCCGCGCGTCCTTGCTGCTCGCATTGAACGCCTGAACGTTCATCACCAGCACTTGAATATCGGCGTTCGTTGAGAAGTCCAATACATCCTGCGGATGAGCCGAGTTGTAGACATAGGTCTTCGCCACCTTGCCGTAGTCATTTCGAAACTTATCGGCCATCACATCGAGCGACTTCTTCACGCCCTCGCGGATGGCAATACCGGGGACAATAATGATGAACTTCGACCATCCGTACCGCTTGTTCAGCTCAAAGAGGGTCTTAATGTAGACAAAGGTTTTGCCCGTGCCGGTCTCCATCTCAACATCCAGCTCCGGCAAAAAGCTCCCCGATGTGGCGAGACTAGTGTGTTCAAGGTTTTGCCGATCTTGGACTTCGTGGAGGTTCTTCTGGAGCGCGAAGAGCGGCAAGGCAAATTCAGCATTCTTGTAGCCCACATCCGGCTCGTTGGCCAAGTCCATCATCAATTGCTGGGGCGTCTCCAGACCGGGAAGCTCCGCATTGACCATCGCAGGTCGAACGCCGAGCGGCTGCGCTCTGCCGGGGTCGACGGTGTAGACATTGGGGTCGTGAAAGGGCTGCCCGTTAAAGACATCGCAGACCGCGGCGGTTGCCGCCTCCTGAAAGGCCTGGTTCTTGAACTTGAGTTTCATCGCCATATCAGATCACCTTGACGCTCGTGGTGGGCGAGAACTGGTCGAATGCTTGCTGAAGGTTCGTGCGGGCGCTGTCGTCGACGAAGGCATCATCGCGGAAGAAGGCGATGCCGGGCTTCAACTTCGCCACCTCGATGAAGAACTCGGTGGTCATCTTCGCGGCGGGATCCAGGCAGGCGACCAAGGCGTTGCCGGAGACAAAGAAGACCGGGTTGCCGCCGACCTGCTTCAGGTCAATGGGGTCGGAGAGCGGAATGCGCGTCTCGAGCAACATCTGAAAGAGCAAGTCCTCCGGCGAGCGATCGGAGCGAATGCGGTCGAAGTTGGCAAACCCCTGCGTTGTCTCGCTGACCGTCGCCGAGGTGTCGTTGAGGGAAGAGGCATCCAGCTTCAGCACGCGGAAACCAATATCAAGCGACGGCGCGGCCGCCTCCTGGCGCTCAAAGAGATCGCCCTCCCGCTGCTGCTTCTGCCGCTTCTCAGCCAAGGCCTCCGCGATCTTCTTCCCCGCCCGCCGAATGCGCTCCTTGCCAATCTCGCAAATGGTCTTATAGCCCGCCTTCGCCGCTTCGCTCCCCTCCACGCACACCTCCGGCAACTGCACCATAATGAACTTCCGATTCCCGCCATCCTCCGCATTCAGCTGCATCACCGCGTGAGCCGTCGTCGCCGAGCCTGAGAAGAAGTCGAGAACGAGAGAGTCGGGATTATCCGCTGTGGACATTTCTAACATACGTTCCAACATGGCTACAGGTTTCGGATAATCAAAGACCTTCTTCTCATCAAAAAGGCTTTTTACCTCCAATGTCCCTCTTTCAGTATTCGATTCTTTGTCCCACCATACTGAGCGAGCCATCTTTCGGCTCTCCCGATATTTTTCGACTATCATAAATCCGCCATCTTGCATCTTTTTCCCTGCAATTTCCAAGTTAAGGTTGGCGGCAGATTTTTGCATCC
>JBJEVY010000062.1:0-6840 GCA_051884775.1 Candidatus Spyradenecus sp.
AAACCTTCCCGCAACAAGCGTCGCCCCAAACGCTTATCGTTTCGCGTCCGGCGAAGTCCGTCTCTTTTGTGACCTTTCCGGCAACGTTGTATTCGTAAGTCGTGCGGTCTATCAGGTGCCACGCGCCATCAATAAAGGCCTCTTCATTCCGTTCCACCACATTACCTAAGCGGTCATAAACCGTAGACCGATGCGTCGTCTTTCCCGAGATGGGTTCCGGAGCCTGCTCGTGCAACGATGTCACCGTCTCAATCCACCGCTCCGTTTCCAACCGATAGGTGTAGAATTGAATCGCCCCATTCTCTCGGCGAATCGACTTCAACCGTCCTGCGCAATAGGGCGTTTCGTCATCCGGCGCATACCATTGCTTCACCGTGCGCAACGCCCCCGCCGCGCCATATTCAGCCCCCGCCGTGGCAGCACGCTCCACAATCTCCTGCGTCGGCGCGTACACATAGTAGGTCCGCGAGACTTCCACCCGCTCGTCCGTTCCGGGAAGCGTTTCATAGTTCACCTCACAACGCGGGCGATCATCGCTCACAATTGCAGCCACGCCCGCGTGCTCCCCCAAAACATCTGACGTATCTACCGGCGCATAGGAATAGGTTGTCTCGTGTTCAACGGCGACATTCGTCTCTTTGGTCATCCGGCCTTTTTCGTCATATTCATAGACCCAACGATTGCCCCGCCAATCCCGCTTCTCCCGAATCTTGCCCTTGTTTGTCCCGGACAGAAAGTAATCCCACTCCGTGATGCGTTTCCCGCTTTCATCCGTTCCCAACGCCTCCCGAATGGCCACCGCCCCAACAGCCCATCCATAATCCTCAAAGTAGAAAGCCTTTTGCGCATAAATCGTCTGACCATCTGCACTCTTCTTGATGGCCACCTGCATCCCATTATCCTCATCGCCCGAATAAAAGGACTTCTCCTCCACCAACCCGTTGGGGCGCGTCAAGGTCCAATCTGCCATATCCGGGACATAACGATAGGTATATGTCTTCGGATTGCCATTCCCTTTCCATTGCGTGGCCAAGAGCAAGTGCGCGTCATTCCCGCCGCGTTCAATTCGCCACGCTTCCACCGGCGTCACCTGCGGAAGCACATACAACCCCTCGGACATCTCCGGCTTTTGGTCAAAAGGATAAACCGTGATAGTATAGGCGTGGTCATTCTCCATCACAATATCAGTCAAGCGAGAGGCGGTCAAAATCTGCCGCAACAAGCCATTGGAGGCGCGAATGACATCAACCCCAAAGTCCTCAGCTGTAATCACGCGCCCCCGCGCATCGGTGTAGGAGACCAAGTCGCCCAACTTTCCTGTGACATTCGTGGCATAAAAGCGCCACACAGAGCCATCACCGGGATAGAGGTCATAATACGCCGGGTCCTCTGCCGTTGCCCACCCCTCGGCATCGACCATCTGCAAGCGCTCTGTGCGAATTGCCGTGCTGGCCGCAATCATTATGGCCAACGATTCGCCATCTTCAAAGCGAAAGTGCAACCGCGCCCCCAGAGCATTGCAAAAGACAACCTCGCGTGGCACATTCTTGTTGGTTTGCCCATCACTCACATACGAGAAGGTATACTCCATCACGAAGTTCAGCACCTCGGGCGTAAAAATCGCCGGCGAGGCCTCCGTCTCAAAGATCTTCAACTGACAGGGGCGCCGGTCCGACAACACCGATGTCCGCCCAAGATTAATTTGGATATGCACACACCCATTCTCTGCGCCATCTGAGGGGCACTTGTCGCAGGTGGAGGCACTATTCTGCCCCTCATCCAACTTGCACGGCGGGTTGCGCATCATATCTGCCCAAACGCCACCTGTCAAAAGCCCAAGCGCCACCCCCAAAAGCAACTTTTTCATCATCGTTCTCCCCCCGTGCTTAGTTCACCCCAAGACGGACACCGTCTTGATAGATATAGGTTCGATGGCAGACCGAGGTTTTGACATTGGCACCGCGAATGAAGGTCAGGCGGCAGATGCCATATTCATCAAAGTCCTCGGCAGTGAGCCACTTGGTGCGAGTTCCATCCTCAAAACTCACGCCGGCAACGAAAATCTCTAACTGCACGCGAAGGCCAGGTGGCACGGCACCTAACTGGAGAACCACCTCGGTGAGTTGAGAGCCATCGGCATAACGTTGCAATACGCGATAATAGCCGCCATTATCGCCCCACACAGGCCGCACCTGCGCGGCATCAAGGACTGGTCCGGCCTCCCCAAGTCGTGAGACCATCCCGTGCGTACGGTCCAGTTGCGCATCCAGTGCAAGCGTCACGCCCCCCGCTTCACGCGGTGTCGCAGATAGGTTGAGCGCCATATCGTAGTCCAAAATGGCGTGTTGTGCCAATTCCGGGCAATCGATGGTGCGAACCTTGCCTAGCCACAGCGCGATGACCTCTTGCGGGAAACGCGAAGCGGTCACCTCAACAGTTGACACGCCCTTGATATTGCCCGTCATCGCATCTTCGGCAACCACACGGAAGAGACCTGCCTCTTCAAATGTATAAACCACCGGCTCTGCAGAGACGAAGTTGGCAACAGAAGACCACTCATCATCGGCTGTTGCCGCTTGAATGGTCAAAACCGATTGTCCCCCTTCGCCTCCAAAGAGGCGCAGCGCATCTCCCTTGCGCAACGGGAATGGTGCCTCTTCCGTTAAGCCAGCGGTGACATCAAATGCGGCCCAAGCCACAGGGAAACTATGCATTCTGCTACGGTCATCCAAGGTCAATGTGACAGCCTCTCCCGAAGCCGAAAGCGGGACATCAACATAGAACCCCTCACCAATCGTCTCAACCACGGGGATAAGCGTCTCAATTGGCTCGCCCGCCTCGTCTTCTTCAGGATAGGAAGCACGAATCTCAAGCACATCTCGCCACAAGTCTGTGCCTTCAATACAGACCGGGGAGACCAGGCTCACCTCTGGGAGCGGGGCAACCGTTGTTTCGTGTGCATTTCGATGGTCTTGCCAGTCTGGCGTTCCATTGAAGTCTTCATCCGGCCCTTCAAAGTTGAGGAAGCGGAGCGAATGAATGGCCACAAAACTATTCGCCTTCCAATTGTGCCAAGCCAAGGTGAAGGTATGTTCACCAGGTTCCAACATTGGCAAGAAGAAGAGGGCTTCGGTGGGACTTCCCTTCGGGGCAGAGATGGGGAAGCGCGCGACGAAGAGCCCATCGACCTTGAGCGAGAGTTCAAACATCGATTGCGTTGTCAGTTCGTTGTGTTGTTCAACCATCACAGCCAACGCTTGGGGTGCGGGCGATGGCACGGTCAAGCGATAGGTCAAAGAACCCGAGCGTTCCCGCGCATAAACAAGGGCTCCGGCGGTGCCCCAAGTGCCCGTTGCGCTGACAAATGCATTCCCCTGAACGGTCTCGCCCTGTTGCTCAGGGGAGGAAACTTCGATGTCGGCGCTCAAAGGATCGGAATGCGCGGAGAGCACCTCCAAACCATCATTGAGGCCATCGCCATCGGTGTCGGCAATAAGTGGATTGGTACCCGCCTGCCATTCCGAGATGTTGGCCAACCCATCACCGTCGGGGTCGAGGTAGGTTTCGCCAGCCAATCTGGGATTGAAGCCATATTGCAATTCCCATGCATCCGGTAAACGGTCGCGATCGGTATCCAGCAAACAGGGATTGGTGCCAAAGTGCATCACTTCATCCCCATCAGGCAGCGTATCGCCATCCGTATCAGCTAGGTCTGGATTGGTTCCGTGGACCTCCAATTCTAGGACATCACAAAGGCTATCCGCATCGGGATCGGCATACGCCCCGGAGATGGTCAAGGTTTGTAGACCCGAGGCAGCATTACCGAAGGGATCGGTCGCCGTCCATCGGCGTGCAATGGTGCGCTCACGCTCGCATTCGGCAGGCGTGTTCAGCGCACAAAAGGCCTCGTGGCTGAGTGTACCGACCTGGGCGCATTCCTGCGCAGAGAGCGGACGAGACCAAATGGCAACATCGCGCATTTCCCCTTGGAACTCACGCCCGGGAAGCGTGGTGCTATAACCGATGGACCAATCGGCGGCATAATCGGCCAAATCCCTGTTGGCAACACCCTGGCTGACCTCAACGCCATTGCGATAGAGGCGCATTTGCCGGCCCTCCAATGTCCCGGTGAGGGTGACCCATTGCCCTAGATCCTCATCTGGGATGGGATAGGAAACGACGCAATTGACACCTTTCACGAAGCCGAATTGGTAGTTCCCATCTTCCACGCGGAAGACCACCTCTTTGCCGCTGACATATCCCTTGGAGATAATCGTTGCCTGCCCCATACGCGTCTGCAACACGGCATCTGGACAAATGGAAGCAGAAAGCGAAAAGCCTTTGCGCTCATCCAATAACGTTTTGTCTCCCAGCGTGTCCCGCTCCTCTATTGGGGGCAACGACCACAAATCTGGGCGATACGCCACCAGCCCGATAGCCAACGGCTGACTTTCGGCACCTGCGGGCAAGGCGGCAATGGCCGCAGCTCCGCCCTGGGCTAGCACGGCCACTTCCCGCTCCGAGAGTGCGCGTTGCCAAACGGTTGCGCGGGCAATTTCGCCATGGAACTGGCGATCGGAGAATGCAGGGTTATAGCCAATTGCCCAACGGCCCGCATTGGCAATTGGTGCGGCAGCAGGTTTTCCTTCTGCAACCAATGTGCCCTCCCGGTAGAGCCGGAGAGAGACCCCATCGTAAACGCCAGTCAAGGTCACCCAGGTGTCGGCATCCTCCTCGGGCATTGGGAATGAGATTAAACGGTTGACACCCGTGTTGTAACCAAACTGATAAGCACCATTTTCGATACGGAAGATAACCTCTTTGCCGCTCAAGTATTCTTTGGAGATGAGCGTAAAGTCGCCGCGCAGCGTCTTCAATTCTGAAGCAGGTTTAATCGTGACCGAGAGGGTGTATGGAAGCGTCTCGTCCAACAAGGTCCCCGTGCCGATGATGCGCCCGGTCGGCTGCGAAGCAGAAAGCGTCAAGGTTTCGGTCATCGACCACCGCAATCCAAGCCCGATGGCAGAATCGGCGACATCTTGCCACGAGATCTCCGGCTCCATCCCGGAATTATCTGTGGCAGAGGCGGAGCCAGCGACAGCAGGGGCAATCCCCTGGCGTTGCGTCAAGGCACAGTCGGCTGGGAGCGTTAACACCGGCGGCACGGTGTCCGATAGGTCAAGCATCTGATCGGCAAGGGCTTCTAGGCCCGCTGCGTCTTCGGCTATCCAGTGGCGAATCAGGCGGTAGCGGGAAGTACCATCTTCCAATGTGATGAAGGATGGGCCTTCGTCGACAGAAATCACCGAGACTTTCTCTGGGCTAGAGGCCGCATCGGAGGCCGTAGCCCAGCCCCGTGTCTCTTCGGAGAGGTCCTCTTGTGGAGCCGGAAGAGTTTGGTTATCCGGGGCAACAAGGGCCGGCGGCGTAGTATCTGTCAAGACCACAAGCGTGTTCCCAACCGACCAAATGCCGCGAATGGAGGCCTCCGAGAGCCCTTGGGCTCGGCTTTGTGCCAAAAGGGAGACGGCCTCTGGCGAGACGGTGCCCTTGTAAAAAGAGACCTCTCCAACATCACCATAGAAAAAACGCTCGCGTTTGGAGGCGTGGCGGCCGATTGACCAATCCGCAGCGAATGATACGGGCTTGAGATTGGCCGCCGCCCGTGCGACTTCCTCGCCATTCACATAAAGGATATAGGCAGTGCCATCAAATACCCCCATCAGATGGGCCCACGTTCCAAGCGAGGGCGTGTAGGCCGCCTCGGCTAGAACCGCCCCAGAATTGCACCACCAACCCAATTGCAGATTGCCATTCTTGAAGCGAAGGTATAGCTCGCGCTTTTCCGTAGCGGTATTTATATACCCGCGCGCAACGATATTCCGAAGACCATCTTTCTTTTCAGGGCGAATCCACGCGGAGATGGCAAATGGCTGCTCTTGGGCAAAATCCAATGCCTCGGGCTGCCCCAACACGACGCACGCCTCTTTGTTCCGAAAACGAAGCGCTCCCGCTTCTGTCACAGTGGTGCCATTGACCGTCGCGGTAACATTCGCCGTCTGGGAGGAGAAGGGATTAAATGTCGAAGCCCGAAGGGTCACATGATCTGTTGGCATCAACAAAGTCGAGGCCCCTGCCACCGGGCACTCCCGAGACGGTGAAGTGGCTTCCATCCAAACCACCTCCGGGGCTTGCTCGGAAGCTTCCTCCGAGGGGCCACTCCCCGCTTCTCCAGACTCTGAGGCCCCCGGCAAATCATCCGTATCCCACCCCACCGTCAGGGCCGTAACGGTCACATTCTCTTGAGGCAGAATAGCCAAATAGGAGACATCCCCCCATTCCTCTACAGAACAGTCTAGAAGTGCACTTTCGCCAAAGGAAAGTGTCTCTGTCGCACAAAGCGTTGTCGTCTCCTCACCATCGACCGCCTCGGAGACGGCATACCCACAAAGCAACAAGGGTTGCGCCCCTGAACCTTCCGGCAAGAGAGAGAACCGCGTGGGTGCAATCGACCGAATGAGCCGAACAGTGATTGCATTCGCCGCCGTGACCGTGAGCCCCGCTTCGGAAAACACCCCATCCGTTGTCGTCTCGGCAATCCACGCTGGAGGCTCGACTTCCGATGTCTGCTGCATAAAGTCTAGGACAAACGCCTCCGGCGCTCCCCGTAAAGCCACAGAGAGCAACACAACCAATCCACTAATCCGACTTTTCGACAGGATCATAGTAACCTTTAATGATTACGAATAACTCTGTATGACGCTTTTATACTACATACCTATGTTTTCTGTCAAACCAATGCGATCGTTTATCTCGGCATGGGTATCAGGCTCGACAATC
>JBJEVY010000063.1:0-6795 GCA_051884775.1 Candidatus Spyradenecus sp.
CTTCAAACTCCGCAGTAAGCCTTCAACGACAACATACATTACCAACACAAAGAAAAGCACGCCGAGCACGCCGAAAGACACGCAGGGGGGAAGCACAGAGAAGCGCAAGTCCGAGCGAAGCGAAGGAGCTATGTCAAAAAGGAAGGCACGCAGGGGACCGGAAAAACCGGAGAAGCCGGAAAATCCGGAGATGCCGGGAAGGCCGGGGGCGTGGGGGCTGCATTAAGCGTTTTGCCGTGGCCTGCTCTGCCAGGCCTCTCGCGAGCGGCAGCGAGCGCCTCACGGCCCGGCAGGGCCACTCTCTCGGCGGCGCAGCCGCCACCCTCACGCGCGCGAACGCGCGCACCTCTCATCGTTCACTGCGCCTTCGCGGCGGAGGGGTGGGGGAATGTGATAGAATGGGGGCATTATGGTGAAGTCGATGACAGGATTTGGGCGCGGGAGCGCGCAGGGCCCGGGTTATGCGGTGACGGTCGAGCTTTCGACGGTGAATCGCAAGCAGTTTGATGCCACGATTTGGTTGCCGCGGGAGTGGATGGCGTTTGAGGTTCGCTTGCTGGGGGTGTTGCGCGAGGGGATTGGGCGCGGGACGGTGAAGTGCGCGGTGAGTGTGCAGGCGACGGAGGCGGTTGGGGTGCTTTCGGGGGCGGCAGCGCGGTATGCGCAGGTGCGGGCGTTGGCGCAGACGTTGGGGGTGACGGGGGAGGGGAGCTTTTCGGATTTGGTGGCGTTGTGCGCGGGGACGGGGGAGGCTTCGGTGCCGGAGGCCGATGATGCGGCTTGGGCGGTGGTGGAGGCTGCCGCGCGGGGGGCGTTGGAGCAGTTGCAGGCGATGCGGCTGCATGAGGGGGAGCGGATTGCGGCGGATTTGCAGGCGCGGTTGGTGAAGTTGCGGGGGATTTACGAGGAGATTGCGGCGATTGCGCCGGGGTTGCCGGGGGCGCATCGCGCGGAGTTGAAGCGGCGGATTGAGGCGCTGATGGAGGGGGGCGTGGCGTTGGATGCGGGGACGCTGGAGCGCGAGGTGGCGCTCTTTGCCGACCGGTGTGACATTTCCGAGGAGTTGACGCGCCTGGCGGCTCACTTTACGCACGCGCAGACGTTGCTCTCGAGCGAGGGGGCGTGCGGGCGGGCGCTGGACTTCCTGTGTCAGGAGTTTTTCCGGGAGATTAATACCACAGGCTCGAAGTGCGCGAGTAACGAGATTTCGCGGCGGGTGATTGACTTCAAGACGCTCTTGGAGACGGTGCGCGAGCAGGTGCAGAACTTGGAGTAGGGCGGATGGAAGCGGCTGTGCGCGTGGAGGCGTTGGCGCCGGGGGAGCTCCTGGAGGCGGGCTTCTTTGTCCGGCTGAATGCTGCGGCGTTGGCGCATGAGCCGGTAATCTATGTGGTCTATAATGATGGTTTTGCCAATGGGGTGCCGCTGCCGTTGGCCTTTGCCAATCCGTGCTTGGTGGATGTGGCGCCGGCGTTCCGGTTGCGTGGGGCGCGGGTGACGGGCGAGGGGGCGTTGGCGGCGGCGGTTGCGCGGGCCCGGGAGGTCTGTGCGGCGGGGCATGGGCCGTTTTGGATTGAAGCGTTGGCGTGTAAGCCGGCGGAAGGAGTTGGACGATGAGCAAGCTGGAGAATCTGTTTACGGCGGCCCCGGGGCGGGTGCATGTGATGGGGATTTGCGGCGTGGGGGCGGCGGGGATTGCCTGGATGCTGCATCTGCGCGGCTGGAAGGTGACGGGGTGCGACTTGCATATCCCGCCGACGATGGATAAGTTTTTTACCAAGCATGGCATTCAGGTGACGCAGGGGCACGCCCCGGGGCACTTGGCTAACTGCGATGCGGTGGTCTACAGCGCGGCGGTGCGGCCGGATGAGCCGGAGTTGGCGTTGGCGCGGGCGGGGGGGCTGCGCGTGCTCTCGCGCGGGGAGTGCTTGGCGCATTGGGTGAGTGGCTTGCGCTCGGTGGCGGTCTGCGGCACCCATGGGAAGACGACGACGAGTTGCTGGACCACGCGGCTGTTGCAACTGGTTGGCCAAAAGCCGTTGTGGTGCTTGGGGGGCTACACGCCCAAGCTGTTGACGAATGCCGGTCCGCGCGAGGGGACGCTGGCTGGGATGTTGCCGGCTAATCAATTGGCGGTGGCCGAGGCCGACGAGAGTGATGGCACCTTGGCCTATGAGCACCCGGCCTTCCTGGTCATTACCAATATCGAGCCTGACCACTTGGATCACTTCCGGGATGCCGAGGAGATTGAGCAGTGCTTTGCCAAGGCCGTGGCCAATACGCGCGAGGGGGTGGCCGTCTGTGCCGATGCGCCTCGGGCGATGCGGGTGGCGGCGCACTTTGCCGCCGGGCCAATTGTCACCTATGGCTTCTCGCAGGATGCGATGGTGCGCGCGGTCGATCCCCAGCGTCAGGCGGAGGGGACGCGCTTCAAGCTGGTCATCAATGGCCGCGCGCAGGGGGAGGTCAATCTGCCGGTTCCTGGCGACCATAATGTGCTCAATGCGTTGGGCGCGCTTGCGGCCGGGTTGCTTCTGGGGTTGGAGGCGCCTGCGCTCATCGAGGCGCTTCCAAAGGCCTGTGCCGAGCTGCCGAAGCGCCGCTTCCAGTGGACCACGCCCAAGAATGCCCCTGTGCGCGTGGTGGTTGACTACGCCCATCACCCCACCGAGATTCAGGCGATGCTCTCGGTGGCGCGGTTGCAGGCACCTCAGCGGCTGCGGTTGGTCTTCCAGCCTCACCGCTACTCGCGCACCAAGCGGTTGTTGGATGATTTTGTGCGGGCGCTTGCCGGGGTGGACGAGGTGGTGCTCCTGCCGGTCTATGCTGCCAGCGAGAAGCCCGAGCAGGGGTGCGAGAGCTACGAACTTTATGCCGCCATGCGCGCGGCGGATCCCGGGCAGCGCGTGCTGCTGGCGCAGAGCACCGAGGAGGTCTCGGGCTATCTGCAGCGGACGGCGCAGGCGGGCGACCTTATTCTGGTGGTTGGCGCGGGCGATGTGGAGCGCATTGGCCACGACTTGGGCAAGCTCACGCTGCCGGACACTTCGCGCAACCGCGTCTGGGCGCTGCTGGAGCGGACGCTGCCGGGCGAACTCAACCTCTCGCCCGATGAACCGCTCGCGCACCACACGGGCTATCGCGTGGGGGGCACGGTCGATGCCTTTGTCAAACCCGCCGATGTGCCGGCGCTGGTCGCCCTTTGCACGGTTTGTGCCGCCAATGACATCCCGCTGCAGTTCAGCGGCTCGGGGACCAACTCCTGGTTCTCGGATCTGGGGATGCCCGGCGTGCTCTGCTCGCTGCGCGGACCGGCCTTTGAGGCCTATCGGCGCGAGGGCGAGGAGGTCACCGTGGGCGGCGGTCTGGCCGGGAGCCTCTTCCTCAATAACCTCGAGCGCGATGGGTTGGGTGGCCTAGCCTTTATGCAGGGCATTCCCGGGACCGTTGGTGGGTGGGCGCGGATGAATGCCGGGGCCCACGGTCACGCCCTCTGGGAGTGCGTCACGGCCGTACGCGTGGTCCATGCCGATGGGCGCTTGCGCCATCTGCCAGCCAGCGCGCTCAAGGCCGAGTATCGCCATGTGCAAGGGCTGGAGGATTGCGCGGTTATCGAGGTCACCTTCCGCCTAAAACCCATGGCCAGCGAAGCTATCCGCGCCGAACGCGAGGCCTATGCCGCCAAGCGCGTCAATCTCGCCGGTCTGCGCACCTGCGGCTCGCTCTTCAAGAACCCGACAGGCCTCTCGGCCGGGGCCATCTTTGATGCCCTCGGCGCGAAGGCATGGCGCATTGGCGGCGCCTTCGTCACCCCGCAACACGCCAATATCGTTGCTGCCGGCGAAGGCTGCACCGGGTCGGACCTCTTGGCGCTAATGCTCCGGATGCGCGCGGCCTTCGCCGCCGCCGGCAAGGGTGCCATCACCCCCGAAGTCGAAGGCCTCACGGGCAAGCGCTGACAGCCACCTCGCCTCTGACGCACCCGGCCGCAGCGGCAACTCGCCCCGGTCGGGTGCGTTGTGTTGTATGCAGCGGAGCGCGCGGCGCAGAAGCGGCGTGAATGTGCCAGGAGAAGTGGCTATAATAGAGGCCGTTTGAATTAGGATAGGCCAGGAGGTGCGTATGAAGCGATGGTATCAGGTGCTTGGGGTGCTCGGCGGCATGCTTGCGTGCGGAGCGGCCGCGGTGGGGTTGTGGATGGCCCGGGAGCCGGATGCGCAGGTTTTCCCGGAGGCGGCCCGGCGGCGCGCGCAGCAGGCCTATGCCTTTGAAGCGCCGGCAAGGACGTGGTCCGAGGGCTTGCCCATTGGGAATGGGCGCTTGGCCGCGCTGTGGGTGGGGGAGCCGACCGAGGAGCACTTCTATCTGAACGAAGAGAGCGTCTGGGCGCCCCCGCGCGAGCAGCCCATCAACGCTCAGGGCGCGGCCTTGTTGGCGGAAATCCGGCGTCTGCTCTTTGCCGGAGAGGAGGCCGCCGCCAGCCAGTTGTGCGAGGAGACCTTCCTGCGCGGTCGCGCGGCGATAAGCGCCTATCTTCCCTTGGCCACCTTGACGGTGCGCCAGGCGCTCGGCCCGGTGCGCGACTACCGCCGCGGTATTCGCCTGGATGAGGGCACGGCCTATACCACCTTCACCGAGGGCGCCAACACGCAGCGGCGGCAAGCCTTTGTGGCCTACGATGACGATGTGATTATCGTCACCTACCAAGCCGCTCAGCCCGGCACGCTCAACCTCTCCTTCGCGCTCAGCCATCCCGGTGCCCTGGGCGCGAGCACGCCCCGGGGGCCCAATCAGCTCCATCTGAAGGGCAGCACCGGGTCCGGTGGTGTGGCCTTCGATGTGCTCGCCGATATCTCGGCCGATTGCCAGGCCCAGATTGAGTCCGAGGGCGAGCGCATTCAGGTGCGCGGGGCCACCTGCGTCACCGTGGCCATTGCCGCCTATACCGATTTCAATCGCGCTGCGCCCAATCAGCCCCTGCCGGATACTCGCCTGGCGCAATGCCTCGATCGCGTGCAGCACGCACAGGCCCATGGCGCGCAGGCCCTTCATCGCAACCACGCCCGCGCCTTCCAAGCGCGTTACTGCCAGGCTTACGTCACCCTCGGCGAAAGGCCGCCTTGCCGCAGTCTGACCGTCCGCTTGCCGGAAGCGCGCAAGGCCGAGCACATCGCGCCCGACTTCCTGCTCTTGAACTACGACTTCTATCGCTACCTGCTCATCTCCAGCTCCCGCCCAGGCGGCCTGCCGATGACCCTGCAAGGTAAGTGGAACCCCCTGATGGAGCCGCCCTGGGAGAGCGATTGGCACCTGGATATCAACCTCTCGATGGCCTACTGGCCCGCTGGCGCTTGGGGGTTGGCCGACCTCGCCGAGCCCCTCACCTCCCTCGCCGAACTCACCCTCCCCCAAAGCCGCGCCGTCGCCCGCGAGATGCTCGGCGCCGAAGGTTGCTTCCTCGGCACCTGCACGGACCTCTGGGGCGCTTGCGCACCCTTCCGCTACGCCTGCTGGGGCATGACCTTCTCGGGCGGAGCCTGGTTGTTGCAAGACGCGCTCGAACCCCTGCGCTACACCCGCGATGCCGCCCTCGCGCGCCGGCTTCTGCCCCTGTTACGCGAGCAATGCCGCTTCTACCTCTCGTGGCTCGTACGCTCTCCGCAGCACAATCTCTGGGTCTCCGGCCCCTGCGTCTCGCCCGAAAACACCTATCTCACCCCCAACGGAGTCCCCGTGGCCATCGACATGGGCCCGGCTTACGAGCAAGAACTCATCGCCGCCACCTTCCACAGTTACCTCTCCCTCTCCGAAGGCTACGGCAGCGAGGTCGATGAACCCCTCCGCGAAGCCGTCTGCCAACGCCTGGCCGCCCTCGCACGCCCGCAAGTCGGCCCCGACGGCGCGCTGATGGAATGGTCGCGCCCCTATGCCGAAGCCGAGCCCGCCCACCGCCACCTCTCCTTCGCCTACGCCCTCATGCCCGGCCACAACGCCTCCCTCCAAATGCCCGCCTCCTTTGCCGAGGCCGTCAGCAAACGCCTAGATCTCCGCGAGGCCGCCGGTCACCACCTCATGGGCTGGAGCCTCGGCCACATGGCCTGCCTACGCGCCCGCTTGAACCAAGGCGACAAAGCCATGGCCGCCCTCGATCACGCCCCCAAGTACCTCACGCCCAACCTCTTCACCACCGCCTCCGGCCAACCGCAAGTTTCCGACCTCGGAGGCGTACCCGCCGCCCTCAATGAAATGCTCCTGCGCCACGAAACCGAGACCATCGAGGTCCTGCCAGCCCTCCCCGCGCGCCTCTCCCAGCAAGGCTCCTTCCGCCTGATGACCACCCGCGGACTCTGGGTAACCTGCGCCTGGCAAGCCGGCCGCGTCACCCACCTGGAACTCAAGGCCACCCAAGCCGGCTCCTACACCCTCCGCTACCCCGGCGGCGAAACCAACCTCTTCCTTGACGCCGGCCAAACCCGCACCCTGATCCCACACCCCTAGGCAGCGCCACTAACAAACCTCCCTCGCTCGCCCTTCGGTGGTGCGGATATTTGCCGTGCAGTAAGCGCCTTAACCCCGTGCCCCCAGCCACCCCCAACCCCCCAGTGCTCCACTTGGCCGCCCGCCCAAACGGGATAATTATCCCTTAGGGTTAATTGAATTATCCCTCAGGGTTAATTGAATTATCCCTTAGGGTTAATTGCATGATCCCTAAGGGTTATTAATCGCCCTCGGGGCTTGGGCATTACTGTCCGGGGAAAGTTTTAGGGAAACGCGAAGTGTAGTTGGATAGTTTGG
>JBJEVY010000064.1:0-25003 GCA_051884775.1 Candidatus Spyradenecus sp.
GCTTTGGAAAGGGGTATCTTATGGACCCGTGAAGAGTTTAGGCAGCCAAATCCGCGAAGCGCGTCAGCAGCGCCACTTGAGCCAGAGTGCTTTGGCCCGGAAGGTGGGCTGTAAGCAGTCTGCCCTCTCGATGTTCGAGGGCGGACGCCAAACCGCGCTGAATGCACAGATTATCGGAAAACTGTGCGCCGAACTGGGTCTGCTGCCGCCGAATGCACAGGAGTTGGCTGCCGCCCAGGGGGTAAACGAACGCTCCGAACAGCTGCGTAGCTATTGTCCCAACCCGGAATGTCCCAGTAACCTGCCGATCACGGTCGGAGCTCGCCACTTGCTCGTGCCGCGCGGTCACCTGCTCTCTGAGGGCGAATGCCACTGCGCCTGGTGCGGTGAGGTCCTCGAGCGCGCCTGCCCCGAATGCGGCGCACCGGTCAATGAGGGCGCCTTCTGCTCCCATTGCGGCACCGCCTATCTCGTGAGCGAGGATGCCCACTCCCCCAAGCGCGCGGAAGTCAGCGAACAACTCATGGCCTGGAGCCGCGTCTAAGGCGCTCCGGGCTTTTTTATTTATTGAATGTGAAGTATCTTGAGGTGTGTGGGCTTCTCGCCCCCACGCCCCTCGGGAGCGCAGTGCGCTCCACCCCGGCCAACGCGCCCTGCGGGCACGTCGGCAAAAGCATGCGTATGATGAAGAATGGATGAAGGGGTGGGGGAATGCTTTGATTGATGAGGGGTTTGGATTGTTGGTTGGGGGCTCGCCCCCAAACCCTGAGCAGGGCTACTCGCCCTGCACCCCGGGAGCGCAGGGCGCTCCACCCCGGCCGAAGCGCCCTTTGGGCACTTCGGCAAAAGGGTACGCATTAAAGGATGTTCGTCTGGGAGCCAAGGACATCACTGTGATTACGCTAACTTATCCGTCGCGGAACGCGTGCTGTCAGCTGTCGGCTGTCGGCTGTCCGCTACACAGGCTGTCCGCTTACTCGAAGTCGACTTGGACGCAGAAGAAGCGGGTGGGAGCGTCTTGCGGGAGGGGGAGGGAGAGGGTGGAGCCGGTGCCGGGGAGGATGGCGAGGGGGGTGCTTTCCCAGGGGACATCGAGGGCGGTGCGGGTGAGGACGGTGTAGGTGCGGCCGGTGAGGGAGTTCCAGGAGAGGGTGAGGGTGGGTTCGGCCGAGCGGGCGCTGGGGTCTTGCGAGGTGAGGGAGAGGGTGAAGCGCGAGGCGGGGTCGGTGGGGTTGGTGCCTAGGACGAACTCGGCGTAGTTGGAGAGGCCGTCGCCATCGGTGTCGGCTTCGGCGGTGAAGGTTGTGCCGGCGGGGGCGTATTGGGCGACGAACCAATCGGGGAGGTCGCTGCCGGTGGTGCTGACGAAGTAGCCGCCCGTATCGCAGGTGAATGCATCCGAGAGCACGGCCACGCGGAAGATGAGTTGGGCGGCTTGGGCGGGCGGGGCGGCTTGGGCGGTATCGACGCGGAAGGGGGTGCCGAGGATGGGGGCGACTGGGGCGGCGGAAGCGGGGTTCCGGCCAGCATTGTAGGCGGCGAGGGTGGCCTCGGTGGCATCGGTGGGGTCATCGGGGTTGAGCCCGTGGGCGGACTCCCACGCATCGGGAAGGCCATCACCATCGCGGTCCGGGGCGAGGTAGGTGGCCAGGAGGTTGAGTGTCCACTCGGGGCTGGGAGCCTGGGCGGTGATTTGCCCGCCGCGCACCTCGGCTTGGGCGGGCGCGGCCTGGGCGGTATCGACGCGGAAGGGGGTGGAAGCGGCCTCCTGCGCGCAGAGGAGCCGCGCGGCGCAGAGCAGGAGGGTGGGGAGGAGGCGCTTCATTGGCGCGGCGCTTTCAGTCGTAGATACGCAGGACGATGTTATCGAGGTAGATGGCCTCGCCGGTGTTGTTGCGCGGGGGAACAACAGGGATGTAGATGGTTAGCTTGCCGAGGTGGTCGGGGAAGGTGGCGCCGGCGACCTTGTAGTCGGTGTCGTCGACGGAGTAGGAATTGGAATATTCCTCTCTGTTTTCGTTCTGGAAGCGGATTTCGTGCCTGTAGTTGGTGGTGTTGAAGCGGACGGAGGCGAGGATGTCGATCCGCTTCGGGGTGGTGTTCGGGGTGTTGAAGGTGAGGGAGAAGGGGTTGCTGACGTAGTCTGTGTTGGAGATAATCTTCAGGCAGCGCGAGCCGTCGACCCCTTCGCCATCGACGACCTCCGCGCCGGAGATCTTCCAGGTTTTGTGGTTGACGATGACGGTGGTGGGGGTGGTGAGGGTGCCGTAGTTGGTCGGGTGGCCGTAGGTGCCCAGGTGCCAATCCTCGAAGGTGCCGTAATCGGCGTAGACGTGGCCACCATCGTTGATGGCGAGGTTGGCGAGGGAGATATTCTCGTTCTTGAAGAGGAGGCGAAGGGTGCACTCTTGGTCGTCGGCCGGGTCGAGCGGGAGGGTGTAGGTGTGGAAACTATCCATCTCGGCGGGGAGGGTGAGGTCGTATTGATAGAGGCGCGAGGTGGTGGAGTGGCGGTTGGTATAAGCGGCCTCGAGGGTGACGGTGCCCTCGGTGACGGCGCGGTTCTTGAGTTTCAGCTTGACGGCGCTGATGGGGTCTTGGATGTTGGATGAGAAGGTGATGCTGGCAGCGTCGGTGGCGGAATTGATGCTGTTGGTGGCGGGGACCAGACCGTAGAAGGAGGCGGTGATTTCGCGGTCGGTGGCGCGGCTGGTGGTGTAGACAGCGTCCCTGAGTTGGGCGGCGTTGAGGTAGAAGTAGAAGTCGGCCGGGTTGTCGGTGGCGCGGCGGATGGGGCGGAAGCTGAAGGCGGTGCCGCCGGAGAAGGCATTGTAGGGGAGGCTGGCTTGGGCGGCGTAGGTGCCGCGCGAGCCGATGCCGCGGAGCAGGCGGGTGCCATCGCCGCTGGTTTCGTGAATAGACTCAGTCTCGACATCCTCGCACGCGGGGTAGGCCTCCAGGTCGAAGTCGGCGCCGAGGGTACGGGTCCACTCGGCGGCGTTGCCAATCATATCGTGCAGGGCGTAGTCGTTGGCGGGGTATTGTCCAACGGCGACTACGTCGGTATTGGCGTTGGCGAGGGTGGTATAGAAGGTGTCGCCCCAGGGATAGAGGAGGTGCTCGGCGGCGTCATCGTGGTCGGGTCCGCGGGCGGCCTTTTCCCACTCGGCGTAGGTGGGCAGGTCGTAGCCATAGAAGCGGCAGAAGAGGAAGGCGCCGTACCAGGTGACCACGGCCGGGAGTTCGGCCTGACCGGCGGCGACGTCGAAGCGCGTGACATTCCAGCGCAGGTTATTGTCGCCCAAGTTGCAGAGGAGTTTATCGGCGGCCAGACCCACCTCTGCGGCCGCGGCGGTGGTGTAGAGCTTGCTGTGGCCCTCGCGGCGCAGGTATCCGGCTAACTGCGCGTGGTTGAGCATCTGGCAGAACTGCGCGCGCGTCACCTCGGTCTTCGCCAGCCAGAAGGAATAGGGGATATTGACGTGGCAGGAGGGGCCGCTCCCCTCCGCGCCGCCATCCTGCCCCAGAAGCAAGCCGCCGGCCTTCACCTCATTGCCCCACGCCAGGCTCGGGCAGCCCTGACGGTCGCTCACGCTCAGCCGCGCGACCATCTGCTCGGTGAGTTCGCCCTCCCAATCGGCCACCGCGTCCCAGACAATCCGCTTGCCGGTTCCGGCGCTCACCCCTGCGCCGACGTCCCCCGAGAGTGTCTCGGCCGGCACGGCAAAGTGCGCGCCCCCATCGGCCGAGAGTTCCAGCAAGACGCTGACGGCACCATCGGCCGTCAGGTCGTAGGTAATCTCCACGCTTCGGTCGGCCAATTGGCGCGCCTGAATATTGCTCACCACCGGCTCGGCCGCGAGCAGCGCCCCGGCCATTGCCACCATCGCCCCAACCAGCTGTTGCCGCAAGGTCATCGTTGGGATCCTTTATTCGCTCAGGAAGATCAGTTCAATTCGGGAAATCAGGAGCGCACTCTCGGGCACGCTGCTGATTTCGATGGAGAAGTCGGTGTCGCTGCGATAGGCTTCCGCATTCCAACTGCCGATGAAACCATAGCTCTCAAAGCTCGCCATATTCGCCGGGAACTCGTTCTCGCCAATGGGTATGTCGCCGGCCGACATCATCAGCCAGGTGGAGGTGGTGGCCGAGGTGTTCTTGACGGAGAGGTTGATTGCCTTGAGCCGGGTGTAGGGCAGGGTGGTGGGCAGACGCACCTTGCTGCCAGCGCTCATCACCAAGGCGTTGCCGCCGCTGTCGCCCACGCCCGCTTGAACTTCCAAGTTGGTGCACTGCCACAGCTCGCCATCGAAGTTAATCTCCGCGTTGGGCGCCGTGCCAATGGGCCAGTGGGCAAAGTCGTAGGAGACCAAGGTGACCGCGGACGGTGGCGTGACGCTCGTGCCCTGGGCCACCCAGAGCGCCATCTCCTCGATCTCCACGCCGGCCGTTTCGGCCGTCAGGGAGAAGTCGGTGAAGCCCTCGGGGAAGTCGAAGTAGACAAAGCCCACGTTGCTCATATTGGCCGGGAGCTGCACCTCCACGCTGGTGCTACCGGAGAGGAAGGCCAGTTGGGCGGCGGCGCTATTGGGGTTGCGCACGGCCACGCGCAGGGTCTTGGCCTGATCAATAGCTTCCAGCGTGGAGAGTGGCACGGCATCTGCCCCCTTCAACACCACGGCCGGCGAGGAGGCATTCAGCGTGATGCCAGAGGTGCGCCACGTCACGCCCTTGACCGTCAACTGGGTGGGCGAGGTGCTGTAGGCCAGCCCCGCTGCGTCATAGGCCGCCTGGAAGTCGCTGCCGCGCCAGACGTAGGCCAGCTGCAGCTTGTTCATCGCCTCGATGCGGCTATCCGAGCCATTGCGCTGCACCGGCCGGAAGCCCATCGGCACCGACCCCGCCCACGCACTCCCCGGGTTCACCGCCTGCCAGTACCAGAGCTGCTGGGTGTGCAATCCGCGCGCCACCCGCGCCCCGCCCGAAGCCAACGCCTGCAAATCGCCCTCCACCACCTCGCGCTTGGGATAGGCCTCCGGCGAAAAGTTCGCGCCCAGGGTCCGCGTCCACTCGCCCACGTTGCCAGCCATATCATAGAGCCCGTAGTCGTTGGCGGGGTAGGTGCCGACGGCCTGAAGGGTGCTGCTGCCGGTGGAGTAGGTGTGGTCGAAGGTGTCGCCCCAGGGGTAGCAAAGGTGCTCGGCGGCATCATCGTGGTCGGGCCCGCGGGCGGCCTTCTCCCATTCGGCGGTGGTCGGCAGGTCGTAACCATAGGTGTGGCAGAAGAGGAGCGCGCCGGGCCAGGTGACCACGGCGGGGAAGTCCGCGTAGCCCTCGGCCACGTCGAAGTGGCTCACATTCCAGCGCAGGTTATTATCGTTCAAGGTGCAGAGCGTCGCCCCCTTAGCCACGCCCTCGAAGGTATAGGCAGCCTTCACCGCGGTGGTGCCCGAGCGCTCCACCTTGCCGGCGTTGAGCGCCTCGTTCAAAAAGTCGCAATACTGCTGGCGCGTGATTTCCCGCGTTGAGAACCGATAACTATAGGGAATATGCACATGCCGCGCCGGACCGCTCCCCTCCGCGCCGCCATCCTGGCCCATCAAAAAGCCGCTCGGGGTAATCTCCTCGGTCCATTCCAACCCCGGGAAGCCCACCGTGTCGGTGGCAATCACCTGCACCACCATCCGCTCGGAATACTCGCCATCCCAATCCAACGGCGCATTCCAAATAATCTCCTTGCCCGTCCCCGGGAAAATCCCATCGCCCACATCCCCCGTCAGCCGCTTCGCCGGAACCAAAAAGTGCGCCCCGCCATCAGCCGAGAGCTCCACGCGCACATTCAGCGCGTCGCCCTCATCATCGGCCACATCGTAGTGAATGACCACCTGGCCGTCGGCGCGCTGCTCGGCCGAGACATTCGTCACCGACGGTTCGGCCGCCCAAACCGCCGCGCCCCATAGGCCCAACGCCAAAATCAACTGCTTCATCGCGCTTCTCCGCCTCTAAAAGCCGCCCATAGCATACCACATTTATAGTGTATACGCCCCACCCCCCGGAAAGGTTACACCCAATGGAGCCCGCGGAGCAGGTCCTGCAAAATCTTGACCGCTCCGGGTCCAATGCACATCCGCCCCGCTTTACATTTTTATCCGCCCCAGGTTGACCTCGAGGTAGTCCCGGGTTCGAGGTCGACCCGCCCCGGGTCCACTGATGAACAGGTCTGTGAACCGAGTTATCGACAGCCGCTGTCGATAACTTCCCCCGCCCCGGCACAAAAAAAGAGGGCCCCCGAAGAACCTCGGGAACCCTTCCGGTGCGAACACGCACTGTCGACTGACGACTGTCGACTCTTAGTGCAGCTTATAGGTGGCCGTGACCGCATCGGGGGCAGTCTTGGCGAAGAAGGAGGCAATCGCCGTGTCATAGTCGGCGGTGTGGGCGAAGGACTTCTTCATCAGGTAGAAGCGGGTGTCCAGACCCAAGGTGCCATTCTGGTCGCGCAGTTCGGTAATCAGGCGCGCGTAGTCCTGCGGGTCGGTGACGGAGGCCACGCGCAGGTAGTTTTTGGCCGAGGCGCGGACCATGCACGGACCGCCGATGTCGATGTTCGTGCGGGCCTGCTCGGGGGTGACGCCCGGAAGGGCCACCGTGTGCTTGAAGGGGTAGAGGTTGACCACCACCATATCGATCGGCACGGCCGAGAGGCGCTGGATGTCGGCCTGGTGGGCGTCGTTGTAAGTCTCCGAGAGGATGCCGAGATAGATCTTGAAGTCGAGGGTCTTAACCAGGCCGCCCTGCATCTCGGGCTGACCGGTGTAGTCCGAGACCGCCACCAACTGCCCCTCCTGCCCCGGCTTAAGCAGCGCCTTGATCGCTGAGTAAGTCCCGCCCGTTGAGTAAATCGTAATCCCCGGGCACGCCTCCAGCAACGCCGGCACAAAAGTATCCAGCCCGGTCTTGTCGGACACGGAGATGAGCGCGTGCTTAATCGCCACGCGGTTGTCGATGTCTTGAACGATGTTAAGCATAGTTTTGGTCCTGAGTTGGTTTAGTCGACAGTCTAGATAAGCGGACAGCCGACAGCGGACAGCGGACAGCCGCGTTCCGCGACGGGCGTGGCTAAGGGTTTAACTGTCTAGTTTACCTTTCAATGCGTGCAGCATCTTACCGACCTCTTCAGTCAGCAACAGTGCTTGACGCGTCTGTTCACGAGTGAAATATCCGAGACGTTCGCAGAGCAATAACTGCGTTTGCAGTTCTGCCCGCGAGCCGGCGGCGATTTCTAAAAAGTATTTGAGCGAGGCATCTCGGTCTCGGCCATAGCCTTCTGCGATATTGGAAGGAATCGAGACAGCCGCGCGCCGGATTTGGTCTGCCAGCGCAAACTGCTCAACCTTCGGCAGCGCATCGAGCAAACGATAGACGTGCTCGGCCAAATCCATACTCTTTTGCCAAACGATTAAGTCGCGATAAGATTGAATCATAGGCTTCCAATGAGAGAAAGGTTGGGCCGGGCTTTCCACGCAACGCGCCAGCGTGCTGTCCGCTGTCGGCTGTCCGCTGTCCGCTAGGGCGGACTGTCGACTCAAGGCAACTCGCCCGTGAGGCCATGGTGCTGGCAGTAAGCGATGGCAGATTCGAGGACCTGCTTGTTGGCAGGAATGAGTTTTGGTTTCTTGGCGAACGAACGCTCGAGGGCCTCGATGAGGAGGTGAGCGGGGATGGCGGTGGCGTTGAGGGCAATCAGGGCGCCGAGGATGGCGACGTTGGCTGCCTTGGGGACGCCAGCGGCGGTGGCGATGTCGATGGCCGGCACCTGGACGATGCGCACGCCTTCCGGGAGCTTCTCGGGAAGGCGGACGGTGCTATCGAGGATGGCCAGGCCGCCGGGCTTGACGGTCTCGAGGTGCTTGGCGCAGGCGGCTTGGTTCATCACCACGAGCAGCTCCGGGTGCTCCACAGCCGGCGCGCCGATGATATGGGTGGAGGTAACGACCGTGCAAGCGGCGTCGCCCCCGCGCTGTTCGGGTCCGTAGCTGGGCAGCCAGGTGGTCTCGAGGCCCTGGGCGCGGGCGGCGTCGGCCACCACAAGGCCCAAGGAGAGGATGCCCTGACCGCCGAAGCCGGTAAACTTGAAGTGACGCTCCTTGGCCTCGCCGGCTTCGGGGTGGGGGTCCTCGGAGCCGTCATCGCCGAAGAAGTCGGCCAGCTTGACCCAGGGTTTGGGCTCGGGGCGGACGGGGGCGGTGGCGGAGTTGTCGCGCAGCGTGCCGAGGGGATACTCCTTCTCCATCTGTTCGATGACGAACTTGGCGGCCTCCAAGGGCGGCTTGCCAACGCTGGTCGGGCAGGGGGAGAGGATCTCGACGAAGGTGTAGCCCTTGCGGTCGCGCTGGATTTCGAGGGCCTTGCGGATGGCGGCCTTGGCCTTCATAATGCGCGCGGTATCGGCCACCGAGACGCGCGCCACGTAGACCGGGAGCGTGAGCTGGTTGATGAGCTCGGCCATGTGCAGGGGCATGCCGTCGGTTTCGGGGTTGCGCCCGAGCGGGGAGGTGGTGGTCTTCTGCCCGATGAGGGTGGTGGGGGCCATCTGCCCGCCGGTCATCCCGTAGATGGAGTTGTTGACGAAGAAGACGGCCATGTGCTCGCCGCGGGCGGCAGCCTGGAGGGTGTGGCCGAGACCGATGGCCGCGAGGTCGCCATCGCCCTGATAGGAGATGGTGATGGCCTTATCGCGCAGACGGCTGATGGCCGTGGCCATCGAGGGGGCCTGACCGTGACCGGCGCTCACGCCGCCCACGTCCCAGTAGTAATACCCAAAGACCGCGCAGCCGATGGGGTTGACGATGACCGTGCGATCCTGCAGCCCCAGCTCCACATAGGCTTCGGAGAGGAGCTTGTGGATGATGCCGTGGCCGCAACCGGCGCAGTAGTGCGTCACGCGGCTGCCGGCGTGGCCGGAGCGGTCGAAGCGGGGAAACATCCCTTGCGTTTCAAGCGTAGCCATTAGAGCGCCTCCTTCACCGTGCGGACAATATCCTTGATGGGAATGAGCATGCCACCCATGCGGTGGATGAGGCCGACAGGCTGGGCGGGGAGGGCGCCGGCCTTGGCCAGGTGCAGCGTCACATCGTCGCGGAACTGCCCGGCACTCATCTCAACGGTCCAAAGTTTCTTGCCCACGAGCGGCCTCAGCGCGTCGATGGGGAAGGGCGAGAGGGTGATGGGGCGGAAGAGCCCCGCCTTGATGCCCTCCTTGCGCAGCGCGTCGACTGCCGAGCGGGCGGTGCGCGAGCTCGACCCAAAGGCCAGCAGCACCACCTCGGCATCGTCGCACAGGTAGAGCTCGGCGCGCTGGAAGTCGCGGTCCATCCGCGCATACTTCTCCTGTAGGCGGATATTCATCGCCTCCTGGGCGGGCGCATCGAGGTAAATGGAGGTGAGCAGGTTCCGGCGCGTTTCGCGCGTGCCCTGAGTGGCCCAGGCGCTGGTATCGACCGGCTTGGCCTCTTCCTTGGGCAGACGCAGCGGCTCCATCATCTGGCCAAGCTGCCCATCGGCGAGCACAATCGCCGGCGTGCGGTATTCAAAGGCCTTCTCAAAGGCGAGGATGGTGAGGTCGCACATCTCCTGGACATTGCCCGGCGCGAGCACCACGCAGCGATACGAGCCGTGCCCGCCGCCGTGGACCACCTGCCAGTAGTCGGCCTGCTCGGGATAGACGTTGCCCAAGCCCGGCCCGGCGCGCATCACATCCACAATCACCGTCGGGATATCCGTCGCGGCCATATAGGAGATGGCTTCCTGCATCAACGAGAAGCCCGGACCGGAGGTTGCGGTCACCGCCCGGCACCCGGCCGCCGCAGCGCCATAGAGCATATACGCCACCGCGTCCTCGCTCTCGCCCTGCACGAAGATGCGCCCGGCCGCCGGAAAATACTCCGCCGCCTTGTGCGCCACCTCGCTCGCCGGCGTAATTGGATAGCCAAAGTAGCCCTCGGCGCCAGCATAGAGCGCGCCAATCACCACCGCTTCATTGCCTTTGACAAACTTGGTCACTGCGCACCTCCCTGCTTCTCGGGCTTGCAGATATGCAGCGCGTAGGGCTCTGGGCAGTTATAGAAGCAGATGCCACAGCCAATGCAGCCCGAGCCCTTGTACGCCACGGCCTTCACGCCATAACGGTTATACACCTCGGAAATGCCCAGGCACCCCCGCGGACACGCCGCCGCACACCGTCCGCAACTCTTACAACAGTCGCTTTCGATCCGCGGATAGGGCAACGCGAATTCCTGTTCCACGCAACGCTCCTTTCATACGCGCTTACAGCAAGGCACAATCTGCCCCTTGCCATTGCGCCAAGAGTCTAGCAAACACACGCCCCTGCACGCAAGCCAGAGCACAAAGGCCGCCCCTCACGGCGGCGGAGCCGCCACGCCCCTCGGGAGCGCGGGGCGCTCCACCCCGGCGGAGGCGCCCTCCGGGCACTTTCGCACTGGAAGGGCACCTGGGGCCGCCGGTTTTGCAGGGCCGCGTCCTCGCGGCCCACACCCAAGGCCGCCGGGGACGGCGGCCGTCAGAACGGGCAACCGGAGGAAAACGCGGGCCGGGGGCCCGCACTTCACGCGCCGTTAGGCGCTCCTCACGGCCCGGAGGGCCACCCTCACGGCGGCGAAGCCGCCACCCTCGCGCGGGTGCAGCCCGCACCTCTCGCGAGCGCAGCGAGCAACACCGCGCCGCCACCGTTCACCGTTCACCGTTCACTGTTCACCGTTCACCTCTTCTGTGCGAGGAGGATGGTGTATCCGCGGCGGGGGGTGGCGGAGAGGAGGGCGAAGTTGGCGGCTTGGAGGAGTTCGGCGGGCTTGGTTTCGCGTTTTGAGACGAAGGCGATGAGGCCGCCGCGTTTGAGGAGGCGGTGGGCGGTTTGGATGAAGAACTCGGCGATGCGCCAGTCGCCGAAGTAGGGGGGGTTGGCGAGGAGGAGGTCGTAGGCGTTGGGGTCGCCTTGACCGTCGGCGGAGAAGAAGAAGCGGCTGGGGTGGGGGTAGCGGCGGAGGTTGGCGAGGGTGGCGTCGCGGGCGGGGGCGGCGGAGTCTTGGTAGTCGACGCGGAGTTTCTTGTCGGGGAAGGCGGTGGCGAGGAGGAGGCCGTCCATTCCGCAGCCGCAGCCGAGGTCCATCACGCGGTCGCCGGGGTCGAAGGCGACGAGTTCTGCGACGACTTCGGTGAGGGCGAGGCCGCCCATATCGGCGCGGCGGTGGCAGAAGCATCCGGGGAGGGTTTCGAGGGTGATGGGGTCGTGGCCTTTGAGGGAGACTTGGAAGGTGGCGCGGTGGTCGGGGCGCTTATCGGCGGGGAGGGGCTTGGAGACGGTGCCGATGAGGAGGGTGAGCTCCTTGGTTTTGCGGAGCTTGAGTTTGGGGCAGGCCTTGCGGAAGCGTTCGAGGAAGGTGGGATTGAGCTCTTCGGCGGCGATGACAATCTGCGTGAAGGCGCCCTCGGTGGTGAGTTGCTCGAGGAGCCAGAGGTGGAGCTCGGCGGTGCCGTCGCCGCGGGTCATCTGCCAGAAGGCGGTGGCGCCGGGGCTGGCGTAGGCGGAGAGGTCGAGCCCGGTTTCGACGGCGAAGCCGGCGGCGGCGCCCTCGCACCAGCGGGGGGCGTTGTTCTCGGTGAGGTTGCGCGCGAGGGTGTCGGCGGTGTGTGCGTCGAGGGTATGGAGGGTGACGCGGCCTTGGGTCTGGCCTCGGAGCCAGGCGGCCATGGCGAGCGCGCCGGTGCGGCCGCCGAGGAAGAGGGGACTTTGGAGGGGCTCGGGGCCGAGCTCGGGGAGAAGGTCGATGAGGGCGCGCTCGGTGGGGTTGAGGCCGCTGCGGGAGACGACGCGGAGGGTTTTGCCGAGGAGGAGTTCCTTGCGGGCGTGCGGGTGGCGGGTGAGGGAGAGGGTGAGCATGGGGAGGGAGCTGTTAGCGGTTAGCGGATAGCGGTTAGCGCGCGTTCCGCGCTTGAGCGGACAGCGGACAGCCGACAGCGGACAGCCGCGTTCCGCGACGGGCGGGGGATGGGGGTAAAGAAAACGTGAGGTATGCTGCCATTTTGGACGGGAGCGTGGGGCGGTCAGGGGGTGATGCTGTCGGCTGTCGGCTGTCCGCTGTCCGCTACGAGCGTAGCGAGTTCCACGAAGGTGGAGGTGAGGTCGGAGAGGCGGAGGATGGCGCGGGGGTCGAGGGAGGTGGGGGCGTCGTTGATGATGACGATGCGCGCGCCGCAGCGGTAGGCCTCTTCGGGGAGGGCGGCGGCGGGGTAGACGGTGAGGGAGGAGCCGAGGACGAGGAGGAGGTCGGCCTGCTGGCAGGCGGTGAGGGCGCTTTGGAAGGTCTCTTCGGGGAGGGGTTCGCCGTAGAAGACGATGTCGGGCTTCAAGACGCCGCCGCAGGGGCAGCGGGGAACTTGGCCGGCGCGGACGATGGGGGCGACCTTGTCGTAGGGTTCGGCGCGGCCACAGTCGAGGCAGTGGTGCCATTGGGCCGAGCCGTGGACCTCCCAGACGGTTTGGGAGCCGGCGAGGGTGTGGAGGCGGTCGATGTTCTGGGTGACGATGGCGCGGAGGAGGCCGAGGCGCTCGAGGCGGGCGAGGAGGTTGTGGACGGTGCAGGGGCGGAAGGCGTCTTGGGCGTAGACGAAGTCGCGCGACCAGGTGTAGAAGAGGGAGGGGTCGCTGCGGAAGAGGTCGATGCCGAAGAGTTCTTCGACGTGGTAACCGCGGAAGGTGTCGCGGTAGATGCCGTTTTTGCCGCGGAAGTCGCGGATGCCGCTGGCGGTGGAGACGCCTGCGCCGGTGAAGGCGACGGTGTTGGTGGAGGAGAGGAGCAGGTCGTAGAGTTGTCCAACGAGGTTCATAGGCGTTCGGCGTGGGGCACCAGGGCGATGAGGGCGCGGTAGGTGCCGGTGGTGGCGTGGAGGAGACGGCGGGCTTGCTCGGGGAAGGGAACCTGCCCGGAGAGCGGGAGCGCCAGCGAGGCGAAGAAGAGGTTGGTACAGAGGATGAACCAGTAGGAGAAGAGGCGGCCGTAGAGCTGGACGTCGGGCTGGGAGACGGTGAGGAGCGCGTCGAGGGTGTAGAGGATGTGGAAGAGGGTGCAGAAGCCGAAGAGCGCGCTCCAGAGCCAGAAGGGGACGAGGTCGGGCGCGAAGAGGGTGACCAGCGCGCAGAGGGCCAGGGCGAGGAGGAGGTAGAAGGGCACGCAGTAGGGCGCGAGGGTGATGGCCAGGTTTTGCTTATCGAGCTGGACAAAGCCGCCGCGCTGCGAGACCTCCACCCGGTGGATACGCGCGAGGCAGAGGAGCCCCACCGCCGCGTGCGTCATCTCGTGGGCGAAGATGTAGAGCACTTGGAGCGCGCGGCCCTTCCACTGGTAGAGCGCCACCATCGCGAGCGCGCCGGCCAGGAAGCCCAGCCGCCCCGGCGTGACGAGGGGCCCCTCGAAGGTGCCCGCCGCCAACCCCTCCAGAAAGGCCACGCCCAGCGCCCACACCAACGGCAAGCCCACGAGCGCCAAGAGGAAGAGCAGCGCGCGTTTCATGCGGCCGTGCGGCTACTCCGCGCGCTCAAAGAGCGCCAGATCCGCCTTTGCGCCGGGCAACGCCTCGGTCAACGCCTCGAGCTTCTCAATCATCTCGCGCAGCGCCTTCGATTTGCCGATGGCCTCTTCGCCGATATACCGCCGGGTGAAGACGATGGCCCCCACCGCCAGGTCCGCCCGCTCCGAGGCCTTCAGCGTCCGTGCGCCGCTATCGCTGGCCAGCTGCCCATTGAAGAGCCGCACCGCCAGCTTCTGCTGGTTGCCCACAAAGTCCTTCCACTGCAGCGGCGCCTGACCCTTCAGCGTAATCGTCTGCGCGTCGGCTGCCACAATGCCATAGCCCGCCAAATTGCCGGCCCCGGCCTCGCGGATAATCCACGCCTTCAAGCGCGCATAGACCGCAATCCGCGCGAGCGCAGTCTCGGCCGTTGCCTTGGCCTCGGCGCTCTTGCAGCGGGCGATCTTGGCCTTGAAGGCCGTCGTTGCCGCCTCGGGCAGGAAGCGATCAAGCTCCGCGCCAATGGCCACCTCGGCCTGCGCCACGGTCGCCACTTCGGCCTCAATCTCCTGCTGCTTGCGCTCGGCTTCAGCCGCGGCGGCGGCCGCCGCCTTCGCGGCCTTCTCTTCGGCCAGACGCTTGGCCACGGCCGCTTCCATCTCCACGCGTCCCTGGTCGACCGTCCGCTTCCAGGCGTTCTGCATCGCCTTGAGCGTGCTCATCGCCTTGGCTGCGGCCTTCGCTTCGGGCGACTTCGTCCAGGCCGTCAACGCTTCGTTCGCCTCGCTTGCCGCCTCTGCCGCGGCCTCGGGCGTTTCGGGTTCGTTGGCCGCCAGACCATCGACCTTGGTGCGCAGCGCCTCAACCTGCTTGGCGGCGGCCTCAATCTTCGCGCTGCACGCAAAGGCCTCCTGCAACTTCTTGAGCAGCTCGCTCGGGGCCGGCTCCTCGCCCTCCATCGGCTCCAACCACGCACTCTGCTCGGGCAAGACCGCGCGCTTGGCCTGTTGCGCCAACTGCCGGGTGATGGCCTTGGCGGTGGAGGCATTGGACTTCGCCTCCTGCGCCAACTTGGCAGCCTGGGTTGCGGCCTCGGTCAACGCCGCGCGGGCGGAATTGACCTGCTGACGCGCCTGGGCTGCGGCCTGGGCCGCCAACGCGGCCGCTTGCGTATCTGCTGCCTCCGCAGTTTCGCCCGTGGCCTCCTTGGCCGAGGAGGCGATTACCGCGATCGCCCCGCCAATCACCGCCAGCAACAACACCGCCGCGCCAGCGATAATGCCAATGAGCGCCCCCTTGCCCAGGCCGCCCTGCTGCTTTTCGGGGAAGAGCGCGGCATTCGGGTTCTCCACCCGCTCCATCGGCCGTGAAGGCCCGGTGGCGCTCTTGACCGCCTGCGTCTTGCCCTTAATCGTAATCTTCTTGCCGCCCACATGGCCGCGCGCGGCCGGCGCCACCTTCTCGATGTCCGCCAGGAGCGATTCGTAGTTTGGATAGCGGCGGATGGGCTCGGCTTCGAGCATGCGCATGATAATCTTCGCCACCGCCTCCGGGCAGCTCGGCGCCACCTCCGTCAGCGGCCGCGCCGGCCCCAAGAGCCGCCCCTTCATCACCTCCACTGCGTCGGCCCCCTCAAAGGGCGGCACCCCGGCAATGGCGTGATAGAGCGTGGCGCCCAGCGAATAGATATCCGCGCGCAGGTCCACCTTCTGCCGCCGCAGCGTCTCGGGCGCAATATAGTAAGGCGTGCCCCAGACCTCGTTATTCGCCGCGGCCTTCGCCCCGGCCAGCGCGGCAATACCAAAGTCGGCCAACTTCGCCTCGTGCGCCTCGTTGATGAGAATGTTCTCGGGCTTCACATCGCCATGGACCAAGCCCTGCTCGGCGGCGGCGCGCAGCCCCTGGGCAATCTGCCGCCCCACGTCCAGCACCGTCAACGCGTTCACCGGCCCATCATTCATCAGCCGATCGAGCGAACTCGGCTGCACCAGCTCCATCACCAGATAGGGCTGCGCGGCCACCTCGCCAAAGGCGTAGACCCCCACAATGTTCGTGCTGTTGAGCTTGGCCGCAGCCTGCGCCTCGTGCCGGAAACTCTCGATAAAGGAGGGATCCTCGGCCGCCTTCTCGCGCAAGATGACCTTGACCGCCACCTTCCGCTGCAGCCCATCATCAAAGCCCTCATAGACCGCGCCCATCCCGCCGGCGCCAATCAGCCGCACCAGCCGATACTGCCCCAACTTCCCCGGCACCATCACCTGCGCTCCGCACGCCGAGCACGTCACCTGCGAAAGCGGCTTCTCGCCCCCGCTAAAGGCCGCGCCACACGCCGGGCAGACCGCCCCCGCCAACGCCTCCGCTTCAATTCCCGTCTCGCTCATCTGCTTTGCTCCTTTGCTTTAGGCATACCGCTCGCGCAGCAACGCCACGGCCTTTTCAATCAACTGCTCATCCATCTCGTGCACCTCGGTCTTCGCGCCGAGCCCCTGCGGCAAGGTCACGCACAACTCCCCGCCCAAATGCTCGCGGAACTGCCGCAACCCCTCCAACACCGCCAAGCGCCCATCCGTTCCCCGCAGCGCCAACTCCGGGCACCACACCCGCAGCCCGCACCCCTGCAGCAGCGCAATCACCCGCGCGCTTTCCACCGGCGTCACCAACCCCAACAGCGAGGCATAGATCATATCCAGCGCAATCCCAATCGCCACCGCCTCCCCGTGCGAAAGCTGATAGCACGTCATCGCCTCCAGCCGATGTGCGCTCCAGTGGCCAAAGTCCAACGGCCGCGTGCTGCTCCGCTCAAAGGCATCCCCACTCGCTGCAATATGCGCCAAATGCAACGCCGCCGTCCGCTCCACCAACTCCGCCATCGCCGGCAAATCCCGCATCCGCAGCGCCTCGGCCTTCTCCGCCAGCCACCCCAAGAAAGCCGCATCCTTGATGACCGCCACCTTCACCGCCTCGGCAATCCCATTGCGCCAATCCCGGTCCGAGAGCGTCGGCAAAAAGAGTTCGTCATTAATCACCGCAAAGGGCGGGGCAAAGGTCCCCAGAAAGTTCTTCGCCGCGGCATAATCCACCCCATTCTTCACCCCCACCCCCGCATCGGCCTGCGAGAGCGTGGTGGTATTCACCCGCACCACCCGGCACCCGCGGTGAATCTGCCCGGCGGCAAACCCCACCACATCCTGCACCGCCCCGCCCCCAATCACCACAAAGGCATCCTGCCGCCCAAAGTGCGTCTGATAGGCCACCTTTACGAGCCGCTCGACCACCCCATCCTGCTTCTTGGAAAACTCGCCCCCCGCCACATACTCAATGGGCGCGGCCAACTCCACCTCCCGCCGATGGGCCACCAACCACGCCGTCACCTTCTTCGCCAATCCCGGCTGCGCCCGTTCCACCCCCCGATCCATCACCACCAACACCCGCTTCGGCCCCGCGCCCCCCTCGCGATTGAGCACCTCGCACAAAGTCGAAGACCCCTCCGCAAAAAGGTCCCGACAAAAGATCACCGGGTAGCTATACGCCACCGTAAAACGCTCTTCAATCGTTTTCATCGTGCCGATAGCATAACACATTCTCCCCTGCAATGCTTGCAACAACTTCTTTTGAGGGGGGAGGGCTGTCGAGGGCTGTCGATAAGGGGGGAGTTATCGACAGGTTGAATGGGGGGCATCGTGGACCCGCCCGAGGTCCGAGGTCAACCACGCCGAGGTCCGAGGTCAACCACGCCGAGGTGCAAAATGAGCCTGGCGGCGGTGGGGTGGGGGCGTAGAAAAAGAGAGGCCCCCGAGGCGCTCGGGGGCCAATCGAGGGTGAGGCGCGCAAGCGCTTACGCGAGGGCGGCGAGGATCTCCTGGGCGGCGCGGCGGCCATCGGCCAGGGCGCGGACCACCAAGGAGGGGCCCGAGACGCAGTCGCCGCAGGCGAAGGTGGCGCGCGCGGGGGTGCTCGGCGCGAGGAGGGGGCGGTTGGCATTGCGCGGGAGCTGGGCCAGGAGGTGCTCGGGCACGCCGGTAAAGCCCATCGCCAGGAGGACGAGGTCGGCCTTCAGGGTGCGCTCGGAGCCTTCGACCGGGGCGCAGGAGAGGGGTTTGCCATTGGGCGCGCAGGTCCAGGCCACCTGGCGGATCTTCACGCCCGTGACGCGGCCATCGGCGCCCTCAAAGGCGAGGGACTCGATGTTCCAGAGGCGTTCGCAGCCCTCTTCGTGGCTGGAGGAGGTGCGCAGTTTCCACGGCCAGCGCGGCCAGGGGGTCGAGGCCGAGCGCTCGGCGGGGGGCATCGGCAAAATCTCCACCTGCGTCACCGAATGAGCCCCCTGGCGCCGGGCGGTGCCCACGCAGTCAGAACCCGTGTCGCCGCCGCCGATGACGAGCACATCGCGGCCCTTGGCGGAGATGGGCAGCGTGGCGCACTCGCCGGCGAGGAGGCGGTTCTGGCCGGTGAGGAAGTCGAGGGCGAAGTGGATGCCCTCCAGCTCGCGCCCGGGGATGGCCAGGTTGCGCGGGATGGCGGTGCCGATCGCCCAGAGGACCGCGTCATGCCGCGCCGAGAGCCACTCGGCCGAGACATCTTTGCCGACCTCGGTGCCGGTGACGAAGCGGATGCCCTCCGCTTCCATCAGCGCGATGCGGCGCGCGACCACGCGCTTGGCGAGCTTGAAGTCGGGGATGCCATAGCGCAGGAGGCCGCCGGGGGTGGCCGAGCGCTCGTAGACGGTCACCTCCACGCCGGCGCGGTTAAGGAGTTCGGCGGCGGCGAGCCCGGCAGGGCCCGAACCGACCACCGCCACGCGCTTGCCCGTGCGCCGCTCGGGGAGGATGGGCTGGACCCAGCCGTTGGCCCAGGCGGTATCGATAATATGCCGCTCCAGGGCGCGGATGGCCACGGGCTCTTCGCCCTCCATCCCGTGGGTGCAGCTCCCTTCGCAGAGGGCCGGGCAGACATGCGCGGTGAACTCGGCAAAGAGGTCGGTCTGCGAGAGCAGCGCGTAGGCCAGGGCGTCGTTGCCGGATGCGACGGCGGCGTTGGTTTCGGGGATGGGGTTGGCGAGCGGGCAGCCCATGCCGTGGCAGAAGGGCACGCCGCAGCTCAGGCAGGCCTGGCCGTGGCAGCGGCTCTCCTCGGCGCTCAGGGGGATTTCCACTTCCGCCCAATCACGGCGGCGTTCATCGACGGGACGATAACGGTGCATCTTGAAACTCCTTAGTGTTGGGCGGCGGCACGCTCCAGGGCGCGGCGGTATTCCACAGGGAAGACGAGGACGAAGCGCGGCAGCCAGCCGGCGAAGTCTTCCAGGATGCGCCGGCCCTTGGGCGAGTTGGTGGCCTCGACGTGCGCGGCCAGCAGCGCGCGCAGCTCCTCGGCCTGCGGGGTGCCGGGGTCGACGCTCTCGAGGTCCACGCTGCCGAGGTTGCAGCGCAGGTCGAAGTCGCCCGCCTCATCGAGCACGTAGGCTAGGCCTCCGGTCATACCGGCGGCGAAGTTATCCCCCGCCGGACCCAGGACCAGGACGCGCCCGCCGGTCATATACTCGCAGCCGTGGTCGCCCGTGCCTTCGCAGACGAGCGTGGCGCCGGAGTTGCGGATGGCGAAGCGCTCGCCCACCAAGCCGTTGATGAAGACGCGGCCGGAGGTGGCGCCGTAGCCGATGACGTTGCCGGCGGCCACATTCTCCTCGGGGATGAAGCCTTCCACGGGCTTGGGGCGGACGATGACGGTGCCGCCCGAGAGGCCCTTGCCCACATAGTCGTTCGCTTCGCCCTCCAGATCCAGGGTGACCCCGGCGGTAAGGAAGGCGCCGAGGCTCTGCCCGGCCACGCCCTTCAGGTGCAGGAGGATGGAGCCCTCGCTCAGACCCGCTTCGCCAGTGCGCGCGGCAATCTCGCCGGCCAACCCCGTGCCGATAGAGCGGTCGGTGTTGCGCACGTCGAGCGTCAGCTCAATAGGAGCTGAGCCGACAGCCGACAGCTGACAAGTCCGAGCAAAGCGAGGAGCTATGTCATCGTTGACAGCCGCCGGCGCGTTGGCGCAAGGGCCGTCCTCGGAAGCAATTTCTGGCTGTGAGGGCTTTTGGGCCGCCGGCTGATCCGTCGCGGAACGCGCGCTGTCCGCTGTCGGCTGTTCGCTGTCCGCTGCGCGCCGCCCGGCAAGGGCGGCCGCAATGGCCGGCAGGAGGACGGTGCGGTCGTAGACGCCGGCGGGCTCCTTGGCCTCGGTGGGTTCGGGGCCGGGGGGCGTGACGTGGGCGAAGATGGCCGAGAAGTCCAGCTGGCGGGTCTTGGCGTAGGCGAGGGCCTCGTCGAAGCGCAGGAGGTCCGTGCGGCCGACGGCTTCATCGAGGCTGCGCAGGCCGAGGGCGGCGAGGTGTTCGCGGACCTCGCGGGCGACGAAGCGCAGGAAGTTGACGATGTACTCGCTCTTGCCGGCGAAGCGCTTGCGCAGCTCGGGATCCTGGGTGGCCACGCCGGCCGGGCAGGTGTTGCTGTGGCACTGGCGCATCATCACGCAGCCCAGGCAGACGAGGATGGTGGTGGCAAAGCCGAACTCCTGGGCGCCCAAGAGCGCGCCGATGACCACATCGCGCCCGGTCTTGATTTGGCCATCAACCTGGATGCGGACGCGGCCGCGTAGGCGGTTGAGGACGAGCGTCTGCTGCGTCTCGGCCAGGCCCAGCTCCCAGGGGAGCCCGGCGTGGTGGATGCTCGAGAGGGGCGAGGCGCCCGTGCCGCCATCGTGGCCGGCAATGAGGATGACATCGGCATGGGCCTTGGCCACGCCCGCAGCCACCGTGCCCACGCCCACTTCCGAGACCAGCTTGACCGAGACGCGCGCCTCGGGGTTGACGGTGCGCAGGTCGTAGATCAGCTGGGCGAGGTCCTCGATGGAGTAGATGTCGTGGTGCGGCGGGGGCGAGATGAGGGTGAGGCCGGGGAGGGCGTGGCGGATCTTGGCCACGAAGGCATCGACCTTGTGGCCGGGGAGCTGGCCGCCCTCGCCGGGCTTGGCGCCCTGGGCCATCTTAATCTGCAGGTCGCGGGCGTGGCGGAGGTAGTCGGCCGTCACGCCGAAGCGGCCGGAGGCAATCTGCTTGATGGCGCTGCCCAGGTCGGTGCCGAAGCGCTCGGCATTCTCGCCGCCTTCGCCCGAGTTGCTCATCGCGCCGAGGGTGTTCATCGCCTTGGCAATGGTCTCGTGCGCCTCGGGGCTGAGCGAACCCAGGCTCATCGCGCCGGAGACGAAGTGGCGGACGATGGCCTCCTCGCTCTCCACCTCGTCGAGCGGGATGGGCGTGGTGGGGGTGAAGCCGAAGAGGCCGCGCAGGGTGCAGAGGTGGTGGGCCTGGTCGTCAATGGCGTGGGAGTAGCGCTTGAAGCTCTCGTAGTCGCCCTCGCGGACGGCCTGACGGAAGTCGGCGATGGCCTGCGGGGTCCAGAGGTGGCGCTCGCCGCCCACGCGATAGGCGTGCTCGCCGCCGGCGGGCAGGGCCGCGGTCTGGACGGCCGAGAGCGGGAGCGCGGCGGGGATCGGGGCGGGGGTGGTGGCGGCGCGGCGGTTGGCGTCGGCCGCCAGCTCGTCGAGGCCAATGCCGCCCACGCGGCTGACGGTGCCGGGGAGGAACTCATCGATGAGCTTGCGCCCCAGGCCAACCGCCTCGAAGATCTGCGAGGAGCGGTAGGAGCGGAGCGTGGAGATGCCCATCTTGCTCATTACCTTAAGGATGCCCTTGTCGATGGCGCGGATGTAGTTGGCCGTGGCGGAGACGGGGTCGTTGCCGGTGAGGCCCTTGGCCGCGAGGTCGGCGACCGTGGCTAGCGCCAGGTAGGGGTGGATGGCGGTGGCGCCGTAGCCCAAAAGCAGGGCAAAGTGCATCACCTCGCGCACCTCGCCGGACTGCACCACCAGCCCGGTCTCGGAGCGGACGCCCGCTTCGGTGAGGGCGCGGTTGACCGTGGCCACGGCCAGCAGGGAGGGGATGGGCACCTCGCCCGGGGCGAGGTCGCGGTCGGAGAGGATGACCAGCCGGTGGCCCTTGGCCGCCACGCCGGCGGCCTCGGCGGCCAGGTTGACGAGCGCTTGGGCCAGGGCCGTGCCGTCGCCGCCCTGGGGGAAGGCCATCTTGAGGGTGACGGGGCGGAACTCTGCCGCGCCCACTTGCCCGAGGTGTTCGAGCTCGGCATCGGTGAGGACCGGGCGGCGCATCTTAATGAGCCGGGCGTGCTCGGGGGTCTCGGCGAGGATGTTGGCCTTGTTGCCCACGTAGGTCATCAGGCTCATCACCGAGACCTCGCGGATGGGGTCGATCGGCGGGTTCGTCACCTGCGCGAAGCGCTGCTTAAAGTAGTCGAAGAGGAGCCGGGGCTTCTCGGAGAGGACGGCGAGGGCGGCGTCGTTGCCCATCGAGCCGACCGGCTCCTGGCCGTTGGCCGCCATGGGCTTGAGGAGGGTGGCGATGTCCTCGCGGCTGTAGCCAAAGCGCGCCTGGCGGGCCAGGAGGTCGCCGGGGACCTGCTCGGGGGCCGTTTCGCGGAAGAGGCCGTCGACGAGGATGCGGTTTTCCTCGACCCAGCGGCGGTAGGGGCGGCGGCGGGCCACGTGGCTCTTAATCTCCGCATCGCGCAGCAGGCGGTGCGCCTCGAGGTCGAGCCAGAGCATTTCGCCGGGGCGCAGACGGCCGTGGCGCTCAACGGCCTCGGGCGGGATGTCCAGCACGCCGGTCTCGGAGGCCAGGACGAAGGTGCCGTCCTTGCAGAGGGTGTAGCGCGCGGGGCGCAGGCCATTGCGGTCGAGCACTGCGCCGGCGCGGATGCCATCGGAGAAGGCCACGGCCGCCGGGCCATCCCAGGGCTCCATCAGCGCGGAGTGATACTCCAGGAAGCCGCGGACGTCGTTGCCCATGTGGTGCGTCGGGCCCCAGGCTTGCGGCATGAGCATCAGCATCGCGTGCGGTAGGTCGCGCCCGGCCTGCACCAGGAGCTCGAGCATATTATCCAGGCAGGCGGAGTCCGACTGCCCCGGCGGCACCAGCGGGATGAGCTTCTTGATGTCCCCGCCAAAGAGCGGACTCTCGAACTCCCCTTCGCGGGCGTGGAGGGCGTTGAGGTTGCCGCGCAGGGTGTTGATTTCGCCATTGTGCGCCAGGAAGCGGAAGGGCTGGGCCAGCGACCAGGTGGGGAAGGTGTTGGTGGAGTAGCGCTGATGGGCCAGCACGAGCGCCGAGGCGAAGTCCTCGGCTTGCAGGTCCTCGTAGAAGGCATCGAGCTGATGGGCCAGCAGAAGGCCCTTATAGACGATGCTCCGCGCCGAGAAGGAGCAGATGTAGAGCCGCTCGCCGAAGGCCTTCTCCAGCCGCCGCCGCGCCACATAGAGCTTGCGCTCAAAGGCCTCGGCCGCCAACGGGGCCTGTCCCCGCGCCTGGCGGACGAAGAGCTGGCGGATCTTGGGGCAACTCTCGCGCGCCGAACGGCCAATCGCCTCGGGGTGGGTGGGCACCTCGCGCCAGGCAAAGGGCTTGAGCCCCTCCTCGCGCAGGATCGCTTCCAGCCCCTGCTCCAGCCCCACGCCCCCAAAGAGCATCGCCACGCCATAGGCCCCCTTCTCGGGGAGATTGGCCACCCGGGCCCGGAAGAAGCCATCGGGCAGCGCTGTCAAAATCCCGGCCCCGTCGCCCGTCTCCGGGTCCCAGCCCGCCGCGCCACGATGGGTCAGGCGCCGCAGGACCGTCAGCCCCTGCTCCACAATCCGGTGACTCGGCCGGTTATTCAGGTCTGCCACCATCCCCACGCCACAGGCATCGTGCTCGTTTACGGAATTGTAAAGCCCCTGCGCCTGGGGATACGCCTGGAGGCCCTGTTCGTGTTGCTCTGCTACTGTCATCATCTGCCCTTCTGTTAAGGTTCCTATGCCATTGCAAGCACCGTGCCAAAGGAGGGCGGAGGAGGCAGCACGCTAGCCGGCTTCAGTGAAAATGGCCTCTTCCATCTCTTTGGCCAGGGCGTTGAGGCTGAGGCACCGGCGGCGCATTTCGCCGGTATCCTCGCGGTGGATGGGCTCGGGGAAGAGGAAGAGGGTTAGCAGGCGGCCCTCGGAGGTGAGGTCCTGCGCGGCTTGGCCGGCCGGATGCCAGCGCGGCGTGTAGGCTTCCGGGGTCAGGACGATGAGGCCGCCGCCGTTTTCGAGGATGAGCTCGCGCGCCCGCTGTTCGGCCTTGGAGAACCAGGTGCCCACGGCCACCATCCCCGGTCGCCACCGGCGGTAGAAGTCCTCCATTCGCGTCCACTCGCTTGTGCCGGGCACCACCCGCCGCGAGAGCTGCACGGCCACCAGCGCCGGCTCCTCCAGGAGCTCGGGGTCCCCCACGGCCGTGGCGGTGCGTCCCGGGCCCAGGCGCCAATGGTTCGCCACCTGCTGCGGCACAAAGCGCTCCCGCGCCGCCTCCCGCATCAGCGCCATCTGCGGGTTGGTGAGGATGTAGTTCGAGAAGGTGGGCAGGCGATCGGGGCGTTTGACGATAATATCGTGGAAGGTCGGCTCCAGGAGCGGCTCGGGGGAGCCGGCAAAGCGGCGGTAGCAGCCATTAAGCTGGCGGATGAGGAGGTTTACATATTGGGGCAGGGAGTGGCGTTCGGGATGGGTGTTGAGGCGAATGAGCAGGTGCAAGTGGTCGGGCATAATGACGTAGGGCGTGATGCTCGCCAGCCCGGGGGAGTGGTGAAAGAAGGCCCAGAGCTCGGTATGCAGCAGCTCGGTGAGGGGCGTGCGGCGGAGGCCGCCAGGGGCGGAGCGATCGAGGTAAACTAAGGGCGGGCGGCCTGCGAAGCGCTTGAGGGTCACCATATAATAATAAGGCTTGCGGTAATCGAAGCCATAGAGGCGCCCAGGGCGGAAGTGTTCGTAGAGAGGCATAGGCTTAGTGTAGCACAGCGGCTGTGGTGTGAAAAGCCGCCCCTTGCGCCGCCGGCCCTGGCCCCTTGCGCCGCCGAGGCCGGCGGCACACAGAAGCAAAGCCTCTGCCCTTGAAGCCTGGCCGTGGCCCAAGGCGAAAGGCCGCCGCTGTGCCTTGGCCGCGCCGCCGGCCTTGGCCCCTTTGCGCCGCCGAGGCCGGCGGCACACAGAAGCAAAGCCCCTGCCCTTGAAGCCTGGCATGTGTGGCCCAAGGCGAAAGGCCGCCGCTGTGCCTTGGCCGCGCCGCCGGCCCTGGCCCCTTGCGCTGCCGAGGCCGGCGGCACAAAGAAGCAAAGCCCTGCCCTTGAAGCCTGGCATGCGTGGCCCAAGGCGAAAGGCTCCACTGTGCCTTGGCCGCGCCGCCGGCCCTGGCCCCTTGCGCTGCCGAGGCCGGCGGCACACGGAAGCAAAGCCCTGCCCTTGAAGCCTGGCCGTGGCCCAAGGCGAAAGGCCGCCGCTGTGCCTTGGC
>JBJEVY010000065.1:0-24924 GCA_051884775.1 Candidatus Spyradenecus sp.
CCGACTTGGACCCGGCCCTAGTGCAACTCGAGATAGGCCGTAGTTCGACTTGGACTCGGCCCTGGTGCAACTCGAGATAGGCCGTGGTCCGACTTGGACTCGGGCCTGGGGGAATGATCAACCCTTAGGGATAATGATCTGGGCCGGGGCGGATGTGAGCACGGGAGGGCTGAGTGTGCTATATTAATAGGTATGGATACGAGCAGGCCATCGGAAGAGATGAATCAGCGGAATGCGTCATTCGACAATCGGTTACGACCGACGCGCTTTGACGATTTTTTGGGGCAGCAGAAGGTGCGCGACCGGCTGATGTTGGCGGTTGAGGCGGCGAAGGGGCGCGGGGAGCAGCTCGATCATGTGCTACTGTCGGGTCCGCCTGGATTGGGGAAGACGACGCTGGCCTATATCCTAGCCGAAGCGATGGGGGTGCATGTGAAGGCCACGAGTGGCCCGGTGATTGATAAGCCCTCGGACTTGGCTGGGCTCTTGACCTCGCTAGAGCCGGGGGACTTGGTTTTCATCGACGAGATCCACCGGATGCAGCGGACGGTTGAGGAGTATCTCTACTCGGCGATGGAGGACTTCGTCATCGATATTATGATTGATCAGGGGCCGAATGCGCGCAGTGTGCGCCTGGAATTGCCGCGCTTTACGCTGGTGGGGGCCACGACGCGTAGCGGGTTGATTTCCGCGCCCTTGCGCTCGCGCTTCGGATTGCAGAACCGGCTGGATTACTACTCGCACGCGGAGCTGGCAAAGATTGTCGAGCGCAGTGCCGGAAAGTTGAATGTGGGCATTGATGAGGCGGGCGCGCTGGAGGTGGCACGCCGGAGCCGCGGCACGCCGCGTATTGCCAACAACCTCCTACGCCGCGTGCGGGACTATGCGCAGGTGCGGGCGGATAACTTTATCACCGGTCCCATTGCCGACCAGGCGCTCTCGCTCTTGGAGATTGATCCGCAGGGGCTCGATGAGATGGACATCCGCATCTTGGAAGCGATTGTGGTGAAGTTCTCCGGCGGGCCCGTTGGGCTGGGAACGGTGGCCGTGGCGGTGGGCGAAGAGGCCGATACCGTTGAGGAGGTCTACGAGCCCTATCTCATTCAAGAGGGCTACATCGACCGCACGCCGAAGGGGCGCGTAGCCTTGCCCCGGGCCTATGAGCGGCTGGGCATCAAGCCGGCGGCCGCACAAGGTTCGCTCTTCTAGGAGAAGCGATGAGCGTTACTCTCTCCAAACCGCCCAAGGGCATCAAGGTCACGCGCGATCAGTCAGTGGCCCACGGCGTGCGTTGGCGTAGCCGTGAGGAGCGGCGCGAGGCTAAGCGCAAGATCGAGGCGATTCGCCGGAAGGCCGAGCAGGAGCGGTTGATGATGGGCACGCGGCTGGATACCAAGGCGCTCCGGTCGCCGAAGGTGGTCGTGGCGCTCCTGGCGGTCCTCCTCTTGGTGGGCGGTGGACTGGTGGGCACGATGAAGCGGCCGGTGCAGACAATGGTCAAGACCACCCCGCTCAACCAACTGCGCGCGCGGCGGAGCGTGGCGCGTTTGGCTGAGGCGATGACCCTCTTTCGCGTGCATACCGGCTCGTGGCCGCAACAGCGGTTGGGACTCTTTGCCCTAGCCAAGGATTACCAAACGCCTGGCTGGAAGGGGCCCTATATCAACTGGGCTTACAAGGACCCCTGGGGAACGCCCTATGTCTACCAGATGCCGCTTTCACCCTTCGAGCCCCCTACCCTGTTCTCTTGCGGACCGGATAAGCAGCCGGGAACGAACGACGATATCCGCGCGCTCGAGGCCGATTTTCACTGTTCCGAGGGCACCTGGAAGCGCCCGGAAAGCCCTGTTGAAGAAGGATGAGTATGGTAAATAAGAGATACTTGAAGGCGCTCGTGGGGCGGCCGGCTTTTTGGGGTGTACTCGCCGTAGGGCTCTTTTGGTGGACGCGTTCGCCGGGACTCTATCCAGGAGAGAGTGCGGCGTGGACAGCGAAGTTGCTCGGCGTGTGGGGCGCGTGGGGCGGCATTGAGGCCCATCCCTTGGTCTCGCCCCTCCTGCGAGCGGTAGCGGCGATGGTGCCGACGGCTTGGGGTGTGAGCGTGCTCAATGGGCTGACGGTGCTCTGCGCCGGCGCGTGCGTCTGGCTCCTTTGCCGGTTAGTCCGCAATTATCTTGTCTATATCGTTACTGAGCCGAGGTCGCAATTTGCCGCGGAGTCGTCAGCCAATATCGGAACCGCTTTTGCCGGATTGGCAATGGTCGTGGCCGGCCCCATCGTGCTAGCCTCCGGTCACTGCCAGTGGCAACTCTTTGATCTACTGCTTCTGCTGATAACGGCCGAGACTGTGGTATGGACGGCCCGGACGGGCAAAACCGGGGCGATGGCCTTGGCGGCCTTCCTCGCAGGATTGATTGCCGTCGAGGCGCCTTGGCTCCTCTTGGTTGCCCCCTTCGTGCTGCTTGCTGCAGCCTTGGGGTGGTGGTTTGGGAATGAAGAACCAGAACCGAACTGCTTGGTGCATGCGTGGATTGTGCCGGCTGGAGCAGGCGCGGCTGTGGGGTTGGCGGCGGCGATTGGCCCGGCGGTGACCCATCTGAGCGATGTGTGGGTGTACGGCTGGGGCTTTGCGCAGTTGCGCTTGGCCGGCGTGCTGGAGTATTTGCGTGAGGGATGGTTGCTGGTGGGGCTCTTTGGCGTGGTGCCCTTTGCCCTCTGTGTGTTGATGGGGCGGGAGATTGGCGCAAATCGGCGAAGTCTTGCGGGAGTTGGAACCTATCTTTCGGCGGCGGTGCTGGTCATCTGCGCACTCTTGCCGATTAGCGTGGCGCCGGCCACTTTGGCCCGCCAATGGCATGAGGCCCAACCGGTGGTGCTCGCCGCAATGACGGCCTTTGCAGTGGCCTTCTTGATGGGCGCCTCGGAGTTGCTAATTGCCGTTAAGGTTCTGCCGGAGGCTGCCGAAGAGCGGCGGGGGGTGCGCCCCTTGGGTGCCTTTTTGGCTTGGGGCGTGCGCTTGGGGCTGGTGATTGCGCTTGGGGTGGCGATGGTTGTAACCGAGCGCGAAGCTTCTGCCCTGCGTAAGGTTGCGCGTATGCCAAATGTCGTGGCCAAGACGATTCTCTCCGAGTGTGAAGGTCCGGAAGTCTGGTTGCTGGGCGATGGTGTTCTCGATGCTTATCTGGCGGCTGCAGCAGCTGAAAGCGAGCGGCGAATTGTCTTTTTCTCGCTCGCGCAGGATAACCAGCCGCAGGCAATGGCGAAGCTGCGTCAGGCCCTGGCCGATTCCCCCTACTTTGCCGATAAGCCGGAATTGCGCGAGCAGCTCGATCGCGCTCTGGATATTGGGATGATTCCCTTTATGCAGGATTGGCTCCGCGCCGACAGCGGCAGCGAGACGCACTTCGCCACCCTCTCCTTGCCCGACCTCTGGTTTACGGGCGACCGCCTTCCCCTACCCCGCCGATGGACCTATGCCGGATCGGCCACGCGCGAAGCGCAGGCCCAAGCCTTGGCGCAACCGGCCACGCTCGCCGAGGTAACCGAGTCGCTTGGTGACCTCTCCGATGAAGCGTTGGAAGATCTGCCTGGTCCGATGGTCGACTTTGCCCGCCACATTCGTCGACAGGCTGGTTTTGTGGCCAACAACACCGCCTTCTTCCTGGCCGCTGCTGGTAAGGCCGAGGAGGCCTACACCCGCTTCCGCGCGGTCTACGCCTGGGACCCGGAGAATGTCTCGGCCCTCTTCAATATCTTTGAGTTGGTCAATGGTGGGCTGCACCCGGAGATGAAGGTGTGGTGCGAGAAGGAGCTTAACGCCCTGCTCAAGAAGCTGAGCGGCCGCAAGTATAAGCTCTGGGCTCTGGCGCGCACCTATGGCTATATCCGCTCGCCTCAACTCATCAGCGCCCTTGCCGGTAATTGGGCAATGAGCGGACAGACTGGTGCGGCCCTAAGCGGTCTGGACTTGGCAATGGAGATGCTCGATGACGAGACGCGCGTGGGATTGCAGGGAGCCGTCGCCGCCCTCTACACCCTGACCCCCGGCAAGCGGCAGGAGGCCATCGCCCGTTACAAGGAGCTCCTCACCCACTCTACCAGCCCGCACAAGAGCCTGGAATATCTCCGTCAGCTCCTGCGAATGACCATCCTGGAGGGGAATCTGGCGGAGGCTAAGACGCTCTTGGAGCAGGCCGAAGCGGTCGGCGGGCAGGAGGAACTGGCCTACGAGCGCGCCCTCTACCTCGCCTCCGACGGCGATGCCGTAGGCTCGCGGATTGCCCTAGAGACCTTTCTGGCGCGCTATCCCAAGCACGCCGACGCGCTGGCAATGCTCGCCACGCTACAGATGCAGTCCGGCGAGGTTGAGGCCTTGCGCGCCAACACCCTTCCCAAGCTCATCACCGCAGCCGGCACCGAGGATAATTACTTTGTGCAGATTATCCTGGCGCAGTTGGCCGAACGCGAGGGAGCCTTGCCTAAGGCCCGCGCGGCCTATCTCCGCGCACTCGCCCTCAAGCCGGAGGTCTATACCCTGCGCGAGATGGTCCTCTCCATTGATATTCGCTTGAACGACAAAGCTTCCGCCGAGCAGCATGCACGCAAGTTTCTCTATCAGGACCGCGCCATGCCCTTGGCAAACTACGTGATGGGAGCTTTGGCGTTGGGCGAGGGCGACCTCAAGCGCGCGGAGAGCTATCTTACGCTGGCCACCGCCCCCGAAGCCGAGCGGCCTTTGCCCGAGGCCTTTAATGACTTGGCCGAGACCTATCGCCGGCTGGGCAAGTGGGCCGCAGCCCTCTCGGCCGCTCAGCGCGCCGCAGAGTTAGCCCCTAAACTGGCCGTTGCCCGCGAAACAGCTGCCGCCGCGCTCTTGGAACTCGGGCGCTTGGCCGAAGCGCAGCGCGAACTCGATGCCGCCTTCGCCCTCGATGCTCAACTCCGCGAAGGCCAGCCGAAGGATCCGCGCTTCCTCATCACGCAGGCGCGCATTCACCTTGCTAATCAGTTGCCTGACCTGGCCCGTGTGGCCCTGGCCGAAGCCAAGAAGCAGTATGACTCGCTCGACAAGGGTGCCCAGGCCGAGTTTGACCGCACGGCCGCCGCTGCCGGGCTCAAGTGAGAAGGAGGTCGCCAATGGCCCGATACGATAGACGCAATGCCCTAATCCTTGGTGCCGGACGAAGCGGGTTGGCCGCAGCTCGTGTTATCCTGGAACTGCACGGCCGCGCTGCTGTGGCCGATGAGAACTGGCAGCCCGAGGCCCTGGCCGCCTTCGGCTCGGAGGGCATCTCGTGCATTCGCGCCCAACGCGAGCATCTGCCCGATGGGAACTTCGACTTGGTCATCGTCTCTCCCTCCATTCCCCTAACCCACCCTTGGATTATGACTGCACGCGATCGCGGCCTGGCCATCATCTCCGAGTTGGAATTGGCCTCGGTCTACTGGCGTGGCGAGACGATTGCCGTCACCGGAAGCAAGGGGAAGAGCTCGGTCATCAAATGCCTGACCGATACATTGAACCTAGCCGGACGAACGGCTGTCACCGCCGGGAATTACGGTATTCCCCTCTGCGAACGGCTCTTGGAGTGCCCAGACTTCGGGGCAGGTGTCATCGCCGTCACGGAGGTCTCCTCCTTCCAATTGGAGCATACCCGCACCTTCGCTCCGCGCATCGCCGCCATTCTAAATATTCAGCCCGACCACTTGGATCGTCACGGTACGATGGAGGCTTATACCGCCCTCAAGCGAAAGATCTTTCAAGCGATGAAGCCCGGTCCAGGCGTGGCTGCTTTTCTGCCGTGGGGGCTCTCGCCCTTGGGGATTCCTCCCGGTGTGCCACTCTTGCGCTTTGGTCGCGAAGCCTGGGTGGATTGGCGCTATACGCGCGGAGCCATTGTCCACGGAGAGACCAAGATTGCCCTCTCGGGAGTCTTTGACAACCCCATCTTGGGACAGGCGGCTTCGCTCATTGCCGGAATGTTGGATCAGCTGGGCTTGACGCCCGAGCAGATTGCCGCCGGTTTTGCCGCCTACAAGCCCCTTCCGCACCGCTTCCAAAGCCTGGGCCAAAAGCGTGGCGTTACCTTTATCGATGATTCGAAGGCCACGAGCCTAACCGCCACCCAGGCCGCCCTCAAGATGGTCGGCCAAGGGGTTCGCCTAATCGCTGGCGGTCTCTTAAAGGAGGACGACCTTGACTTCCTGGAAGAAGAACTCGAGGATTGCGCCCTCAAGGCCTATCTCATCGGCCAGGCGCAAGACGCCTTGGAGGCGGCCTGGCAGCCGATTCTGCCGTGCGAGAAGTGCGGCGATATGGCCACCGCCGTGGCTCGAGCCTTCGCTGAGGCGCAGCCGGGCGAAACCATCCTCCTCTCGCCTGGCGCTGCTTCCTTCGACCAGTATGCCGGGATGGGCGCGCGCGGGGACGACTTTGCGAAACAGATGGCCAATCTGCCTGATTAATTGTTGGAGAATGTAATGCGTTACGATGAAGCCTTTTTCGATGCCCCGCTTGATCGCACTCATAGCGATAGTATTAAGTGGACCCAGTATGGCCCGGATATTATCCCCCTGTGGATTGCCGATATGGACTTCCGCGCCTGCGACGAGGTGGTGCAGGCGCTGACCCGCCGCGCACAGGAGGGCTGTTATGGCTACGCCTGCGACTCTCAGGCGGCCATCCAGGCGATGATCGACTATCATCGCGAGCAGTACCACTGGGAGATTGACCCCGCATGGGTGGTGCCCCAGCCGGGCGTGGTCACGTCGCTCAATCTCTTCTGCAAACTCTTGCACGAGCTGCGCCCCGATCGGAGTGATGTGTTGATTGGTGAGCCGGTCTACCACCACTTTATGTCCGCTGCCGAGCTTCAGCACGTCCGCGAGCGGAGGATTGCCCTGGCCTTCCACGGCGCCCCCTTGGCGAACTTTGATCCGGCCCTGGCGGTCGGTGCCGGCGGGTGGCTCTTCTGCAACCCGGAGAATCCGCTCGGGCACCTCTGGTCGCCTGAAGAGTTGCGCGCCGTGCTAGATGTGGCAAAGCAGAACGACCTCCTGGTGGCCTCTGATGAGATTCACGGCGGCCTCGTCCTGGATGAGCCGTATGCCTACACGCCGATGATGGCCTTGGCCAAGGATGATGCTGAACGCAACCGCCTGATGGCCTTTGTCGCCCCGAGTAAGACCTTCAATATTCCAGGGCTGGGCTGTGCTTTCGCCATTATCCCCGACCCGCAATTGCGCGCCCACTTCACACGCGATTACGATCAGATTGTCCCGGCTGTCAATCTCTTTGGTTGGGTTGGCGCAGAGGCGGCCTATCGCTATGGCGAGCCGTGGCGTCTGGGAATGTTGGCCTATCTGCGCAAGAACCGAGCGCTCCTTGAAGCCGCCGCAGCCCAGTGGCAGCTTCCGCTCTGCCGCTTGGATTCCACCTATCTTGGCTTCCTCGATGGTTCCTCGCTCTTGCCCAAGCTCAAGCCTGGCGAGACCCTCAAGTCGCACTTCCTCCGGTATGGCGTGGCCATTCACGAAGGGACCATCTTTGGCGCGCCGGGGTGGATCCGCCTGAACATCGCCACCCAGCGCGACACCTTGCGGCGAGCCCTTGAGCGGATGGATGAGGCGATTGGCGCCCTGCGCGCCTAAGCCACGGAAGGCCGGCTCCGATGCCCTCGCCCCACCCCACTGATGCCACTGGCGGCACGCGGCTGATTCTGGCCTCCGCATCGCCGCGCCGAGCACTGATTTTGCGCGATTTGGGCATCCCCTTCGAGGTTCACCTGCCGCATTGCGCCGAGCGTGCGATTGCCGATGCCCCGGCGGCGACCGTGGGGGAGAATGCGCGGCAGAAGGCTCTCTCCGTGCGCAAGCGGTATCCCGGCGCGGCCATCATTGCGGCCGACACCGTGGTTGCCTTTCAGGGGCAAATCCTTGGAAAGCCCAAGGATTATGCCCAAGCGCAGGCCTGGCTTTTATCCTATGCCGGCAAGCGTCAGGCGGTTTACACAGCCGTGGCGCTGATGACGCCGCACGCCATGGATCCCAGTCTGCGGATTGAGGTCACCTCGTTGCGGTTCAAGGATTATGGAGCGTTGGTGGCGCAGGAGTATCTCGACCGCGTCCAGCCCTTCGATCGTGCCGGTGCTTACGATATCAATGCCTTGGGCGAGATGCTCATTGCCGAGCGTGTGGGCTCCTATACCAATGTGATGGGGCTACCGCGCGATGTCGTGGCCGATTGGTTCAATGCTCACTTCTCCTCCCGTAGCCGATGAGACTCTTTGCTTACCTACTTGCCTCATTGCTCTTGGCCCTAGCCCCGGGGCCGGATAACTGCTTTGTGCTGACGCAGTCGGCCGCGTATGGCTTTCCGGCTGGGATGGCGGTCACCCTTGGGCTCATCTCCGGGCTTTGTGTGCATATTACCCTGGCGGTTCTGGGCGTGGCCGAGGTGCTCAACCGATTTCCGCGCGCAGGCACGCTCATCTCGGCACTCGGCGCCGGGTATCTCTTCTATGTGGCGTGGCAGATGTGGGGAAGCGGATTGGCCACCGCACAGGCAGAAGCCGGGACACTCGCGAGCTTCTATCTCAAAGGCATCCTTCTCAATCTCTCAAACCCCAAGGTTATCCTCTTCTTTATTGCTTTCCTGCCGCGTTTTCTGCCGGAAGGGTGCCGCAATCGTCAATCTGGCCTCTTTCTGCTGGGCGCACTCTTTGCCCTCTGTGCCTTCACGGTGATGGGATCCTTCGCCCTGGCCGGCGGCGCACTTGCGCGCTTCCTGGAGCGTTTCCCTGCAGCCGCGCCGTGGGTCAACCGCATCACCGCGGTGGCCGTTGCGATGATTGCCAGCTGGATTCTCCTTAAACTTCGGGGCGGGGCGGCTGAGGCCCCAGCAGCTTCCGAAAGCGCCCCACCACCTGAGCGCGCGTCGTAAAGACCTCGACAGCCGTGGGGAGCGAGTCGGAGAAGCTGCGGCCATAGCTCTTGCGCACGATACGCGAATCGGCCACGACCACCATCCCGCGGTCGGAGCGGCTGCGAATCAGGCGCCCAAAGCCCTGGCGGAAGCGGATAACCGCCTGCGGCACCGAGAGCTCAATGAAGGAGGAACGCCCCTCGCTTTCAATCTTCTCGCAGCGCGCCTTGAGAAGCGGGTCGGCCACGCTCTCGAAGGGCAGGCGCGCGATAACCACGCAGCTCAGCGCATCGCCCACCACATCCACGCCCTCCCAGAAGCTCTGCGTGCCGAAGAGGACGGTCGGCCGGGATTGCGCCCGAAAGGCCTCTGTCATCGCATCGCGTCCTAGACTGGGCGACTGGACCAATAGGTCAATGCCCTTGGCCTTCAGATGCGGCTCCAGCAGCTCGGCACAGGCGCTCATCATCTCGTAGGAGGTGAAGAGCGCTAGCGACCGCCCCTGTGCCGCCACGAAGAGTTGGTACATCAAGCGCGAGAACTCAAGGGCATAGGCTTCGCCGTGAACAACCTCCGGCAAGAAGTCCGGCACCGCCACACAACACTGTTGGGGATAATCAAAGGGACTCTCGGCCACAAACTCGCGCACCCGCGTCTGCGGCTCGATGAAGTTCAGCCCCAGGCGACAGCGAAGGTAGTCAAAGGTGTTGTGGATGCGTAGCGTGGCCGAGGAGAAGACCAGCGTCTGCTTGGAGGCGTAGAGCAACTTCTCCAACTGCCGGGCAATATCCAGCGGCGCAGCAGTTAGGGAGACCGTCTTTTCGTGCGTTGACGAGCGGCTCATCCAATAGACCATGCCGCCGTCCTGCCCCTGCACGATGGCTTCAAGAATATTGCCAAACTCGGCGAGCGAGCCTTTCGCGTTCTCAATGGCCGCTTCCAGATCCTCCCAACGGTTCTCACGGTCACCCGCCGGCTGGATAGTCTGGGAGATTTTGGCGAGGAACCCATCGAGCTGCCGCGTGGTCTCGCCCAGGCATCGCTTGATGGCCGTCACGCGCTCGCTCAGTGCACGCTCATCCATCACCGTCTCGGCCGGCTGGAAGACGCGCCCATTCAGGCAGATTTCGCGGCGGAACTGCGCCGACCCATCCGGCAGCGGCGGCAGGCTCTTATCCGGCACAGAGCGATAGCGCACCGCGCTCTCTGGCGTGCCGGCCATAACCGTGCAGAGGCTCTCAAAGAGCTCGGCGCCCACCTTGGAGAGCTCCACGCCACACTTGCGCAAATCGGCCAGGTGAGCGGTCAACTCCACCTTTCGAGTTGGCGTGTTGAGCTCATCCTCAATAAAGTCCTTGCGCAGTTGCTGGTAGAGGCTTCCGGCCTCACGGCCCTTGCTCGGCGCAAAGCGTTGGCAGAGATCGTAGAGCGTGTGGGCCGACAACTCGGCCGACAGGAATTGCGTGGCCGCGTTTTCCAGGTTGTGTGCTTCGTCGAAGACAATCTGGGCGTGCGGCGGCAGAAGCGTCCCCGGCTTGCTCAACTCGGCAAAGACCAGCGCGTGATTGGCAATCACCAGATGTGCCTGCAACGCCGCTTGGCGCGCTTGCATCAAGAAACAGCGGCGGTAGTGCGGACACTTGCTGCCGGTGCATTCATCCGCCCGGCATCCAAAACTCCGCACAAAGGTCATATCGCCCTGCGCGTAAATCGGTCGGAAACTATCCAAGTCCCCATCCTGCGTCCGGGCCGCCCAAGCCACCAACTCGGCAAACTGCACCGCTTCGGCCGTGTTAAAGCGCTCAAAGCCGCCCGCCAGGCACGCCCCAAAGCGCTTCAGGCAAAGGTAATTGGCCCGCCCCTTAAGCACCACGGCCCGCAACGCCACCCCCTCGGGCAAGTGCGCGGCCACAATCCGCTGCACCAGCGGCAGGTCCTTCGCCAACAGCTGCGTCTGCAGGTTGCGCGTGTTCGTGGAGATGATAATCGGCAGGTTGTTCCGGCACGCCCAGAGCGCGCACGGCACCAGATAGGCCAAGCTCTTACCCACGCCGGTCCCGGCCTCCGCCAAGAGATGTTGCTGGCGATTCAGCGCCTCGGCCACCGCCAAGGCCATCTTCACCTGCCCTGCGCGCGGCTCATACCGTGAAAAGACGCGCGAGAGATCCCCACCCTTCCGGAAGATCGCCTCCACCGTCTCGGCTTCAACCGGCAACCAGGTGCCCGGCAAGGTCAAGTCGCGCGCCTTCACCCGCTGCACGAAAGGATAGTGCGCATACCACGCCTCCTCCCCCTCGTTCGCCGCAAAGAGCCGCTGATTGCGCTCGGCCTCAATCGCGGCAGCGAAGTCTTTCGCCAGAAAGTCTGCTCCGCGCAAGACGGCAGCCATCGCCTCCAGCGCCCAATCGGGCGTTGTACGCAAGGCCTCCGCCAGGGTGGCGGAGGCGGATGAAGCGGAAGTGGCGAACGCGCTCACGGAGCAATCAGTTATCAAAGGTGTAGCGGACCGAACGAATGGCGGAAGGGAGGCGCTTGCCGTGGGGCACCTCAATGATGGCCCCCTCAAGCTTCAACGCGCCACCGGCCACCTCAAAGCGCGCCGAAATCCCGGTGGTAAACTTCTTCAACACTGGCGCAATCTCGCGCCCAATCACCGAAGTCACCGGGCCGGTCATCCCCAAGTCCGTGATATAGGCCGTGCCGCCGGGCAACAATCCCGCGTCGCTCGTCTGCACATGGGTATGCGTGCCGCAGACCGCCGTCACGCGCCCATCGAGCCAGTAGCCCAGCGCAATCTTTTCGGAGGTCGCCTCGGCGTGCACATCCACAAAGACCGGGATATTCGCCGGTAGTTGCTTCAGCGCCCGGTTGACCGCGTGGAAGGGATTATCGCACGAGGCCATAAAGACCTGACCTAGCACCTGCACCACCCCAATCGGCCCCAGCGCCGTCTCCGCCACCGCCGTGATGGCCCCTGGCACACCCTCGGGATAGTTTGCCGGGCGGACAATCCGCTTCTCCTGGCCAATCTCGGCCTCAAAGCCCTTCTGCCCCCAGGTGTGGTCACCCAGCGTAATCAGCGTGGCCCCGGCTTCCAGCAACTCGCGCGCCAAGGCCAAGGTCAACCCATTCCCCGCCGCCGCGTTCTCCGCATTCGCGATAATGCCGTGCACCTCACCCGAAGCAAGGAGCGCCTGGGCCACGCGCTTAAAGCACGTCCGCCCAGGCGAGCCGACAATATCGCCAACCATCAAAATCCGCATACGCGTCCTTCCTTTTGCTCGCGGCGCTCGCAGTGAACAGTCATCAGTCGACTGTCGACTGTCGACTCCTTCCGGCATCCTATTGCAGCGTAGCGCCCGTGGAAGCGTTGCCAACGAGCTTGGCATAGCGCCGCAACCACCCCGTTACCGGGCGTTCGGGCCAAGGCTGCGCAGCGGCGCGGCGCGCGGCAATCTCCGCCTCGCTCAAGGCCACCGAAAGGCTGTTGTGCGGAATATCAATGTGGATGGTATCGCCATCCTGCACCAACCCAATCAGACCGCCCTCGGCCGCTTCCGGCGAAACGTGGCCAATGCACGCGCCGTGCGTGGCCCCGGAGAAGCGACCATCGGTGATGAGCGCCACCTTTTCGCCCAAGCCTGCACCGATAATATAGGCCGTCGGGGCGAGCATCTCCTGCATGCCAGGACCGCCCTTGGGGCCCTCGCCGCGAATGACCACCACGTGCCCAGCCTGCACCTTTCCGGCCAGAATGCCCTCGCAGGCCTCCTCCTGGGAATTGAAGCAGATGGCCTTGCCAGCGAAGTCGAGCATCGAAGCATAGACACCGGCGCGCTTGACAATCGCCCCCTGCTCGGCCAGGTTGCCGTGCAGCACGGAGAGCCCGCCATCCGGGGAATAGGGATTGTCATAGGGGCGGATAATCGTCTCGTCCAACACCGGGTGCTCGGCGGCAATTTCGCCCAAGGTCTTCCCGCTCACCGTCCGCTTCTCCAGCTTCAGGAGCCCGGGTTTCTCGGCAATGCGGTGGAGGATGGCCGACACGCCGCCGGCACGGTCGAGGTCGGTCATGTGATACCCACAACTCGGCGCCAGCTTGCAGACATGCGCGGTGCGCTTGGAGATGGCATCAATCCGCTTGAGGTCATAATCCACCCCCGCCTCGTGCGCAAAGGCGAGCACATGCAGCACCGTGTTCGAGGAACCGCCCATCGCCATATCCAGCGTGAAGGCATTATCGATGCCATCCTGGTCAACCAAGTCCCGCGGACGCAGCGAGCCCTCGCGCGTCAGCTCCACAATCCGCTTACCCGCCTGGCGCCAAAGCTCCTTGCGCCGCGGATCCACGGCCGGAATCGTGCCATTGCCCGGCAGCGCCAATCCCAACGCCTCGCAGAGGCAGTTCATCGAGTTGGCCGTGAACATCCCCGAGCAAGACCCACAGCCGGGGCAAGAAGTCTCCTCGATAGCCGCCAACTGCTCGGCGGTGATCTTCTCGTTCTTGTACTCGGCCACCGCCTCAAAGACCGTGTTCAGGTCCGAATCCTTTCCGGTGAGCGGGTGCTTACCCGGCAACATTGGCCCGCCCGAGACAAAGAGCGTGGGGATATTCACGCGCAAGGCGGCCAAAATCATGCCCGGCACGATCTTGTCGCAGTTCGGAATGCAAATCACGCCATCGAAACAGTGCGCGCGCAGCATCGTCTCCACCGAGTCGGCAATCAACTCGCGGCTGGGCAGACTCATCTTCATCCCCTGATGGCCCATCGCAATGCCATCGCAAACCGCAATCGTATCGAACTCAAAGGGCACGCCGCCCGCCTCGCGAATGGCCTCCTTCACCAACTCATTGACCGTGCGCAGGTGGCAATGGCCCGGCACAATGTCGGTATACGATGAGCACACCGCAATAAAGGGCTTACCCATATCCTCGCGCTTAACCCCCGTTGCCATCAACAACGAGCGGTGCGGCGCCCGCTGATACCCGGCCTTAATCTGATCGCTATTCATCATCAACTCCTTGCTTTGCCTCGCCGAGGCTCCTTCAATTCAAAAATAACGCGCCTAGTATAGCACATTCCACCCCAATACATCATTTTGCTCCGGCAAACGCACAGCACAGCCGCACTCACCCAAACCACCAGCCCAGCAAGCACCAAATCGCGAGGAGAATCAGCCCCCCTCTCACAACGCGTCGCCACCGAGCCGGGCGTGGCAGTGGGTTTTCTGGCTTGGGATGCCCGAGCGCATACATCCATCCGCCAAATGTGAGGACCCAAGCGCCAACTAACCAATATAAATGATACCGCCAATGCCAATAAACGGCCTCATCCACAAAGAGATGACCATAGAGCAATAGATGGTGAACGAGAAGTATCGTCAAAACAATAACGCAGCGCCGATAGGCCGCCTTGGAATTATGCATCAGCTTCATCTCCGCGCGCCTCCGCTTTCTCGCTCAAAGATTGCGTCCACAGCAGCATGTTCAGCTTTACGCTCAGCCTCGTCACTTGACATAAGGCTGCTTGAAAAGCTCCGCAAGCACCGCCTCAACGCCCGGTGAGGGCCCACACGCCTGGACGTCGTCGGGATGGGCACGGACGATTCGTTGAAGCCATTCCGCAAGAAGCATTGGCAACCCCATATAACCGCTTCACGTCTCATTCGCGCCCTTGTTGCCTGGATTCCTGGTAGACTTTCAACTTCTCTTCGCATGCGTGGCGCTTGAGTGCTTTGGCGTAATCCATGGCCGTCTCCCCGGAAGGCGAACGATGCGTGGCATCAGCCCCTCGCTGCAAGAGATACTCAAGCAGGTCCACACGATTGTCAAGAACTGCGGCTTCCAACAGCGAAATCCCGCATTCAAACTCGGCATCAACCGAGAGGCACCCCCATTCAATGAGTTGGGAGAGATAGAAGAGGTAATCGGATGCACCGGCTGCCGCTGGCAAGCGCGTTGGATCAGCGCGTATCGCTTGTTTGTCCTGGCTCAACCGGCGGTAGAGCCCCTGATTCCCGTGTATCATCGTCCAACTCAAAATCGAGTAGTTGTCGAGAGGGTGATAGTGTGGCAAAACGCCACAACGCATCAACAGCTCCACCATCGCCCAATGCTTTCGCTCTGCTGCGCGCTCAATCAACCGCCTCGGTTGCCCCCGCCATCGCGCAAAGATCGTCGGCGCTTCCGAGGCTTCCGCCGGCGCAGGGGCGAGCTTCTGCCGCCGAGCCTGCGTCCTCACCTCCCGCGTGTCCCTCAAGACCATATCCGGTGCCACCCCTGCCGCTATCAGCATTTGTGCCTGCTTCTCGTCCCCCAAATAAACCGCATATTGGAAGAGCAAGGTGTTTTCCACCTCTGTGCGCGGGTCACGCGAGAGCAAGTAGCCAATAATCTCCGCATGAGTACTCCCAATAACCCCCTTTTCTGAGGGTCGCTCCTGCCGTAGCACCCCCTCAATCTCGACAGCATCTCTCAATGAAACAACCGAAAGGGACGAAAGAAGATAGGCCTCCTCCCCCAATCCTGCCGCCCCGGCGCTAGACACCCCAAGCGCGCTCATAAGCCACACTATAAGAACTAGGATCTTCTTCACTTGCCGGCTCCTTCCATTCACGCTCGCATAGCCCTAGCCAGTTGCCTACACTATACCCAACACCTACCACTGCGTCAAGCGCTTTTTTGGGAAAGGTAAAAGGCCCCGCCGCGTGGGCAGCAAAAGCAGGGTGTGTTGAGGCAGGTAGCGTGAGTCGCCTGTTAGGGGGCTTTGGAATCGGGGAAGGCGGAGGCGTAGCGCGCGCGGAGGCGGTCGAGGGTGGCGCAGAGGCGCTCTTCGCGTGCGCGGGGATGGGCGGCGGCTTCGGCGGCAAAGAGGTCATCCTCGCCGTAGGGCGAAGGGGAGTCGGTGAGGTTCTCGGCGCCAAAGCCAATGAGGCGGACGGGGGTGTCGGGCTCGAGGTGGCGGGCGAGGAGCTCCCAGGCCATCTCGCGCAAGGCGCGGTCATCGCAGACGGGGACGGCGAAGGGAGCTTGGCGGGTGACGGTGCGGAAGCCAGCGTAGCGGATCTTGAGGCGGCCTGTTTTGGCCCAGAGGCCAGCCGCGCGCAAGCGCCGCCCCACATCCAGGGCAATCTCGCGCAAGGTTTGGCGGAGGCGTTCGGGGGAGGTGACATCCTCGGGATAGGTGTGTTCGCGGGAGAGGGACTTTTCCTCGTGCTCGGGGGTGACGGGGCGGTCGTCGCGCCCGAAGGCAATAGCGAGGAGGTGGTCGGCCACTCCGGGGGTGGTGAGCGCGCGTAGACGCTCGGGGTCGACTTGCTGGAGGTCGCGCACGCGGCGGATGTTGGCGGTGGCGAGGCGGTCGGCCAACTTGGGCCCCACGCCCCAGAGGGCCCCGATGGGCTTGGCTCCGAGCCAGGAGAGGAGCGCCGGGCCCTCGGGTGGGACGGTAAAGAGGCCGTTGGGCTTGCGCTCTTCGCTGGCGAGTTTGGCGAGGAACTTGTTGGGGGCCACGCCCACGCTGCAGGTGAGGCCGAGGTCTGAGAGCACGCGCGCTTTGAGTCGCCGGGCGATGGTCTCGGGCTCGCCCAAGAGGCCGCGCACGCCGGTGACGTCCAGGAAGGCTTCGTCGCAACTCAGCCCTTCGACGAAGGGGGTCATCTCCCCGAAGATGCGAAAGACGGCCGCGCTGACCTCCTGGTAGCGTGCCATTCGCGGGCGGACAAAGATGCCCTCGGGGCAGAGTTCTGCCGCCTGCCGCGAGGGCATTGCCGAGTGGACCCCAAAGCGCCGCGCCTCGTAGGAACAGGTGGAGACCACGCCCCGGCGGTCGGGCGGCGCACCAACGATGACCGGCCGGCCGCGCCATTCGGGGTGGTCGTGCTGCTCGATGGATGCGAAGAAGGCATCCATATCAACATGGAGAATGGCTCGGGCGGAGGACACGGCACGCACAGTCTTAAGAGCGCACAAAGAGGCGGCGCAGGAAGAGGGCTATCGGCCAGGGCGTCACCAGGAGCACCGCCGCCAGGAGCACTGCCCCACCCTGCGCAAGCCGTCCCACCGGGAGGATCAGCGTGGTGGGCAGACCGCCGAAGGGCATCCAGGCGAGCGTCCAGCCGGTGAAGCCCCAGCCGATGGTCAGCCCGAGCAGGAGCGAGAGGAGAATGGCCGCCACGCAGAGGAGAAGCGCCTGAGCAAAGAGAAAGCGCCCCATCTGGGCAAAGGTCATCCCAATGGCGTGTAGCGTACGCAACTCCCCGGCCATCGCACGGACATTGGCCGCCAAGAGCGAGATGAAGCCCGTGCAGAGGATAACCAGCGACCAGAGCGGAATCCGCGCCAGAGCCCCCAAGAGTTCTGCCGCGTGGGCCAAGGTGCCCTGGCTAATCTCGTCGCGCAAATGGACCACCGCGTTGGGGAAGGCGACCGGGGAGGCCCCGGGAGGCGGTCCGCGGCGCGCCATGCCGGGGGCCTTGGCCCAGGGCGAGGTGGCGCGGTAGGGCTGGGGATCTCCCTCGGCCATCTGCTGCAGGCGAAGCTCCAAGAGGTCTGTGGCCGAGTAGAGGGCCTCAACGGAGGTCGCCGGCGGCAAGGTGTCCAGCCACAGGAAGCGGATGCGGTCGTTACGCTCGGGATCCCACGCCCGGGCCACCTCCGCGCCCACAAAGACCGGGCCCAAGGTGCCGAAGGGACTGCCGTTGCGCGCGCGCAGCCCCGAGCGGGCGGTGAAGAGATGCCAGTTGCAGCGGACCACGGCCGTGATCGTGAGCGGCAAGGTGTGGACCGTGCCATCGAGGTCCTTGCGCTGAATCCGGAAGGTGTCGCCCACGCCCAGGCGGCACTGACGCGCGAACATCTCGGTGACGGTGACGCCGCGTTCGCCCTCCGTGGCCACCAGGAGGATGTTGTTCTGCTTGGGCTGCAAGCCGGTGCGCGCCTCGATGGCCGCAAAGTCCTCATCGTGCAGGCGATACTGCTCGGCCGAGAAGGGACACGTGGCGGCGGCTAAGGGGGCGTCTGGATCCGCCGGCTGGGCGCGCCAGGCGCAGTAGGCCTCGGGACTGATACCGTTGGGCAGGAAAGAGAGGATGGCCGGCGGCAGATTTTTGGAGGGCAGGAAGGGATCGGTCAGCGAGGCGCCCCAGATGTGAATGGCGAAGTAGGCCCCCAGGCCGGCCGTCAGGGTTAGAACCATCCGGGCATTACGTGAGGCCGCGCGCGTCAGGAGTCCGCGAATGAGCGCCGGGCGCAACCCCAAGAGCGCCCCGATGGGTCGCGCCAAGAGCGCCTCGCAGGCGGCCAAGAGGGGCTTGACGAGCAGGAGCAACCCCGCCGTCGCCGCCGGCAATCCCACCAGAAGGAACCACGCACTGCGCACCCAGGGGCTTGGCGAAAAACGCACCAAGGTCAAGAGCACCGGCAGAAGCAGAGCCAACGCGCCGAGGCTCCGCCAGAGCGGGTGGGCACAGTGCCACGCGCCTTCGCTCAAACGCATCGCGCACGGCGGCAAGGAGAGGGCCCGGCGAAGCGGCACCACCAGCGCAATGGCGAGCGAGAGGAGTAAGAACCCGGCCACCGAGAGCGCCGTCACCCACCCCACCGCCAAGCCGTCCGGGAAGACCGCCGGCTTGGGTAAGACAAAGAGCGCCAGCGCCCCCGCGCCAAAGGCAAAGCCGAGCCCGCCTCCGAGGGCCGTCAGCGCCGCGCCTTCGCCCGCCACCAACCGCGCCAACTGCCCGGCACTCATCCCCAGGGCCCGGAGACGCGCGTAGCGCAGGCGATTCTGTTCCAGCCCCACGCAGAGGGCATTGACGAGCATACACACCGTGGCCACGCACGCCAGGGCCACCAGGAGCGGCAACTGGAAGAGGAGGTTGTTGGTGGCATCGCTGCGCAGCTGCCGCAGGAGGGCCGCACGTGTCACGAGCATCGCGGCATCGTCTTCGGGCGAGACGCTGCGCACCAGCTGCTCCAAGGCCTCAGGACTGCGAAAGGGCTTGAGCTGAATGAGCATCAGGTTGCACGCGCCTGGCGCATCGACCAAGGCGGCCGCCTGGGCCAGGTTGTCACTGGCAAAGAGGGTCGGGAAACCGGGCACCGGGCGGATGCGCTCGGAGAGGTAGCCGCAGATGCGCACGGTCACGCGCCCGGTTGGCGTCACCATCTCCACGCGGCTACCCACCGGCGGGGCCACAGCAAGGCCCTCACTACCAAAGGCCAAGGGCGAGAGCGCGCACTCGGGCTCGGCGGCATCCGCACGCGGCCAGCGGCCCTGCGCCAGACCATCGGGATAGGGGCACTCGGGGAAGTCGCGCACCGCCGCCAAGCCGGCCGTCACGCCAGGCCCCTGCAAGGGCCGCCCTTCCGGACGCCAATCGATGGCACAGCGAAAGACCGCCGTGGTCCGCAAGGTGGCAATGTCGGGCGAGGCTTTGACCGCCTGAACCACCGCCTCGGGAATCATCTTGACGGGCGTGCCGTGCGCCAGCGATTGCATCCCCGAGCCCTTCGGGGCCGCAGCCGAGGCGCGGCCGGTCGAGACCCAGCAATCGAAGGGCTTGCCCATCGCTTCACTCAGGGGCCGACACTGCGCGTGGGTCGTCTCGGCCAAGCCCACCGACCACGTCAGCAGCGCGGCGGCGGCCACCACGCCCAAGAGCGCACAGCCCAGGCGAATGCGGTCGCGCCGGAGCGCATCGCGAAAGAGAAGCGCCAGCGCCTTCACGAGAGGGCCTCCAGGTAGCGGCGGGAGACCTCTTCGGCAGCGTGATTGGTGGCAAAGGCGCCGCGCAGGCGACCATCGCAGAGGACGTGGACGGTGTCGGCCGCGGAGGCCACTTGCGCATCGTGCGAAATCAGGAGGATGGCCGTGCCGAGCTCTTGATTAAGGCGCGTGAGGGTGGCGCAGAACTCGGCCGCGGCAGGGGAATCGAGGTTGCCGGTGGGTTCGTCGGCCAAGATAATCCCCGGCTCCATCGCGAAGGCGCGGGCAATGGCCGTGCGCTGGGCTTCACCGCCGGAGAGGCGTTCGGCCGGTTGGTCGCGCCGGTGCGTCAACCCCACCAGGGTCAAGAGCTTTTCAAGGCGTGCCGGCGGCAATCCCGCGCCATCAAGCAGCGCCGGCAGGGCGATATTCTCGGCCACGGTCAACGTGGGGATGAGGTTGTAATCTTGGAAGATGATGCCCACCGTGCGGCGACGCAGAAGCGTCAGCTCGCGGTCGCTCAGACCGGTCAGGACGCGCCCGGCCACGCACACTTCGCCCTGATCCGGCGGCAAAAGCCCGGCTAGAAGATTGAGGAGCGTGCTTTTGCCCGAGCCTGAGGGACCCATCACCGCATGGAACGCACCCGCCGGAACCGCCAAGTCCACACCTCGCAAAACCTCAATTTCGCGCCCTTCCACGTGGAAGTGTTTACGCAGTGCCGTTGCCTGAAGTGCCAATGCCATACCTACTCCAATCCAAAATCCAGGGCTTGCCGCCCAGATGGTCCCAATGCTAGCAAAAAGCCGCCAGGCAATGTAAGGCTTATTTGTGTTATACTGCACGCAGTCTAGAGTTATCAATCGCCATCAAAGGAGCGTTATGAGTCGTTTTGCAGTAGTTGGAGCCGGACACGCCGGGGTTGAGGGTGCCTTTATCCTCGCCAATGCCGGCCACCAAGTCACCCTCTGGAGCGCTGAGACCGGGGAACTCCCCTACTTCCGTCCGCGCCTCATCGCCGTTGCCTTCGGCCAAGCCACACCCGAAGCCATCCGCATTAAACCGGCCGAAGCCTACGCCAAGGCGGGCATTGCCATCGCCTACGCCCCGGTCACCCAACTCGCCGCCGCCCCCACCCCGTCGGTCAATGGGGAAGCCTTCGATGGCGTGCTCTTGGCCAATGGCTCGACCCCCTTCGTTCCCCCCTTCGCCGGCACCGGTGCCCAGCGCATCCACGCCCTCTGGTCGATGGCGGATGCGCGCGCCATTGCAGCGAAGGTCACGCCCGGCAAGCGCTTGACGATTATCGGCGGCGGCGTTCTGGGGCTGGAGAGCGCCCTGCGCGCGGTGATGGCCGGGTTGCGCGTCACCGTCATTGAGGTTTCCCCCCGCCTGGCCAATGGCGTTTTGGGCGACGGCGGAGACGGCGTCCTGCGCGCGGCCCTTGAAAAGAAGGGCATCACCCTCTTTGTCGGCCAATCCATTCAGACCATCAATCCCTCCTCGATTACCCTCGCTGACGGCACCGAGATCGCTGATGACGACTTCGTCCTCTGCTCCACCGGGGCTCGCCCCAAGGCCGAACCGGCCACCGCCGCCGGCTTCCGCTTCGATCGCGGCATCTGCTCGGCGCGCGACCTTTCCGTCGCGCCGGGCATCTTCGTGGCTGGCGATGTTGCCCGCCCCACCGAGGCCCTCCCCATCTGCGCCGTCCGCCGCGCTCAGTTGATGGGCGCACTCGCCGCCAAGAACCTCCTCGCCCCCGCCGGCGAAACCACGGCCTGGGTCGACCCCCGCCTGCCGCTCTTTATGAAGGTGGAGGAGGTGGAGTTCCACACCCTGGGCGATGTCCGCTCGCCCGACCTTGAGGAGCGCCGCCTGGATGATGGCTCCAACCCCGCCATCTGGAAGTCGGTCCTCTATCGCAACGGGCAGCCCGTGGGTCTGCGCTTCGTTGGCACGCGCGCCGGCTTTGGCGACTGGGAAAAGCAGTTGGCCTAAGGCCGCTGCTTCCCTAAAGAAAAACAATTGCGCGGTGGCTCTAACCACCGCGCAATTTGTTTCAGCCAAGGGCTCAACCGTTACTTGGAGGAGCCGGTCTGCATGAACTCGAACTTGTTGCCTTCGCCCTGCTCGTATTCATTGAGCTTGCCGGTGCCGAGGGCGCCGATCATCTGCTTGGCAAGGACATCTTCAGCCTTGAACTTCTTGCCCGAGCCATCCTTGTAGATCAGCACGCAGCCATCCTTCTGGAAGGGCTTCTGGGTGTTGAGGAGGGTCTCGACATCGGCAGAAACGTCATTGCCGGCGGTCTGCACGAGGGCCGAGCCATTGACGTTACGCGTAGCGAAGACCGGCGCGGCGGAGGGAGCGCCACCATTGGCGTTCTTGGCGAGGATCCAGGCGCAGTTCTTGTCGTCAATCGTCGTGCCCGAGGCGGTGGGGATGCCCTGACCGGCAATCATCGCGGGCTCGATATCCTTGAGGACTTTCAAGCGGTTGCGCTTGGTAACGTCGGTCTCCTTGACGTAGAGGGCCTCTTCAAAGTACTTGGCGGTGGTGGAGAACTTCTGGTACATATCCGGGCCGTTGGGCTTCTCGGAGGGAGCATCCTCGCTGTTCTCATCGGCCGGCCAAGCAAGCCCTTCATAACGCCCGGACATATCCGCGGCGATAATGGCCTGGACCACCTTGCGCCCATTGCCGAGCATGCCGGTGAGGTTACCCTCAAGCAAGAAGTTCGTCACAGGGCCGAAGAGGGAGCCTGCAAGAATACCGATAATCACAATCACGACGAGCAGTTCGATCATCGTGAAGCCTTTTTTGAGATTTGCCTTCATAGCTTTAACTCCTTAAGTTGCGCACGTGCCCGGCGGCACGCTACCGCCCTCGCACTGTCTGAATGTTACCAAACTCCCCGCAGAAAAGGCAAGCACTTTCGCGCGGGAGTTTTCCTGCCTATCAACAAATAGCGAGCGCCGGACGACCGACGCTCGCTACCGAAGGGTGCCCCACGCGTTTAGCTAATGCGCAGGCCCTTGGCCTTGAGCTGGGCGGCGTTGAGGGCGTAGGCCGGGTCAATCTCCACGGGGGTGGCCTCGGGGAGGGTGATACCGGCTTCGGCGAGCCAGGCGCGCCACTTGGTCTGGATATCGCGCTTGGCGGTGGCCGGGGAGTCGTTGCCCTCGGCATTCTTCACCGGGGAGAACTCCTGCGTGCGGTCGAAGGCCAGGGTGAAGACCTGCTTGGCGTTGGGGATGACATCGAAGATGAACTTCTCGAACTTGTAGCCGTTGGGCTTTTCGGGCTTGACGACTTCGCCGGCGGCGTTGACCATCGCGATCTTCTTGTGGGCGAGGTGGAGGGGCATATTGCGCTCGGCCTCGGCCTTGAGGAAGGCGTAGGAGAACATGTGGATGGCGGGCGAACCGTAGGCGAGCCAGAGCGAGCCATCGGGATTGGTGCGCTCCATCTGCTCATCGGAGAGTTCGGAGTATTCCACCATCGCGAAGTGACCATCGCGCACGACCACCACGCCCATCCCCTCGTGCGCATCGCGCTTGAGGCAGACCTTGAGGGTCATATCCGCGCCCTTGGCCGCGTGCAGACCCACGAAGGCCGGGTCGGCAATCTCGACCATCGGGTTATCGACCTGGAAGAAGAAGACCTGCTCGATGCCGCGCTTGGCCATATCGGCCAGGGCGCCGGAGCGATCGAGGGCCGCGAGGGTGCCGCCGTGACCATCGGGGCTCATAAAGATGTGCCCAGGCTTATCGAGGATAATCTTCCCCTCGGGGGTCAACGCCGGCCACATGCCCTGAACGAAGAAGAAGACATCTTCGCGCGGGAGGCCGAAGTAATCGTGCTCCTCAAAGTGGGCGCGGGTGGCCGCGTCGTTGGTCTCGGAGGTCATAATATAGAAGGGCACGTGCGTGTTGTAGGTGCGGTCGAGGCCGAGAATCTTGCGCGCGTGGAACCAGAAGAGCGGCGCGTCGGTAATCGGCCCAATCGGATAGGCACCCTTGGGGCCTTCGTAGCCCAGGCGTGAGCCCTGCCCACCGGCCACGAGGAGCACCGCCACCTTGCCGGCGCGAAGCAACGCCTCGCCCTGCTCAACGCAAGCGGCCAAGGCATCCCCCTCGGGGATCTCGACGGCAGCCGGCTCGAAGGCGCCTGCGGCGGCGGCCGGGGTACCGCTCTGCTTGAGCATCTCCTGCATCCGCGCAATCGCGGCAAAGTCGAGCGTCTCGATCTGCGCGAGCAACGCGGCCTGCGCGGCGGCATCGAGCTTCTCCCAGAACTGCAGCACCTGGGGCTGGCCGTTGGCCTCAAGCGCCTGCTTGGCTTCTTCGTACGTCATAAGCGAAACTTCCTTTCTGTTGTTAAGAACTACTGCGAATCCTGTGCGCGCTGCTTCAGATAGGCTTCAATAAAGCCCTGAACATACTTGCCGTCCATCATCCCCTGCACATTGGCCGTCTCGTGGCCAGTGCGGTGGTCCTTGACCATCGTGTAGGGCTGGAAGACGTAGGAGCGGATCTGGCTGCCCCAGGCGATCTCGCCCTTGTCGCCATAGAAGCGCTCCATCTCCTTGCGCTTCTTATCCATCTCCAGTTCGTAGAGCTTGGCCTTGAGGACCTGCATCGCGCGCGCCTTGTTCTGGTGCTGCGAGCGCTCCACCTGGCAGGCCACCACGATGCCAGTGGGCAAGTGGGTCAAGCGCACGGCCGAGTCGGTCTTATTGACCTTCTGGCCGCCGGCGCCACCGGAGCGATAGGTGTCCACGCGCAGGTCCTCTTCCTTAATCTCCACATCCACATCGTCGGAGATCTCGGCCACCACATCCAGCGAGACGAAGGAGGTGTGCCGACGCTTGGCCGCATCGAAGGGCGAAATGCGCACGAGGCGGTGTACCCCGCGCTCGGCCTTCAGATAACCGTAGGCGTAGGGCCCCTTGATGACGAACATCACGCTCTTGATGCCCGCTTCGTCGCCCGGCTGCAGGTCCAGCACTTCCACCTCGAAGCCCGCGTCCTCGGCATACATCTGATACATGCGGTAGAGCATCGATGCCCAGTCGCACGCTTCCGTGCCGCCGGCGCCGGAGTGCAAGGTCAAGATGGCATTGCACGCATCGAGCTTGCCACAGAGGAGCGACTGCAACCGCAGCTTATCCTCAATCTTCTCGGCCTTCTCGAGTGCACCCTCGGCCTCGCCGGCCATCAAGTCCTGCTCTTCACCGGGCGCTTCGGCATCGGCCATCTCCAAGGCCATCTCGGCCTCCTCAATCGAACC
>JBJEVY010000066.1:0-6769 GCA_051884775.1 Candidatus Spyradenecus sp.
CCAACTTCGTCATTGCTCCGGCAGAGCAGGATGGTTCGGCGCGCGATAGTGCCTATTCTGCCGGGAGTATCGATGCTGCCGATGGAGCCCTCTCCGGTTCGCTCGATTTCTGGATTCTCCGTCCAGCCGACCTCTCGATGACGGATATGGCCGATTCCTCACTGCCCACGCGCGAATTGGTTCACTTGACTTACTCTTCAGGTTCGAATGTTACGCGCAAAGAGGAGATCTTTGCTGGCGATCCGCCCCGCCTCAAGCAGCAGCGCGACACGCGCTTCAACCTTGGCCGCGGCAGCATCTCCTTCACCGAACCCTCTGGCACGAACTACAAGGGCTTCGCTTCGCTCTACGATCAGTCCGGCATCGAGATCAAGGTTAAGCCTCACACCCCCGAAACCATCAACGACTACGAAATTGCTGTGGCCTCTTGCGGTCCTGATGGCCAGTGGGGCACCGAGGATGATATTCGCCCCTGGGTTGAGGGTGAGGATAACAAGTAGCCAATGGCCCAGAATCGCATTTGCAAGGAGACGCTATGTTCCCATTCTTGACAGCCCCTGCGCGCCCTTCGCTTCGCTCCGGATTTACCTTGATTGAACTGCTCGTGGTCATTGTTATCCTGGGCGTATTGATTGCAACGTTTGCTTCCTCCACCTCCTCGGCGCGTGAGAATGCGCGAATCGCTAAGGCCACGGTTGAGGCGCGTGAACTCGGGAACGCCATCCGCCTTTACGGCATGACTATGCTCGATACGGCCGATGACGACACCGATGGCGGTGATCCCTTGGGCGACTTGGGACTGCGCGAGGGGCTCAACGAGGCCTCGCCCGAGCTCACGCGCACCTTGACCTTGCCCAGCGCGGCGAATGGCAATGTGGTCTATTATAAGGCTAGTGATAATGCCATCCGCAAGAACCGCCTCTGCGATCCTTGGGGCAACCCCTATCGCATCCGGATGCGGAAGGTGACGCCTACCGAGCAGGATGAGGATGATTATGTTATCTTTGTGCCAATCGTGGGGCGCCACCGAGCCCTTGAGCCGATGAAGAACTGATTGGGAGACTTTGTTTTATGCGTTCCAACTTCCCTTCCCGCCGCGGTTCGGCCCTGCTGATTGTGCTAGGGCTCTTGGCCTTCTTGATGATTAGCGCGGTGGCCTTCTCTATCTCCATGCGAACCGAGCGCTCGGCGGCGGCTGCTTACCGCCGCAATTTGATGGCGCGCGAACTGCTCTCCTCCACCTTCGCTGATGCCCGTGCCACGCTCGATTATGCCCTTGAAGTTCAGCGCGAGGAGGCCGGTTTTAGCCGCAATGATGCCTCCACGCGCACCGTTGAGGCGCTCGCGCCCTTCAAGTATCCCGGTGAGGATCGTTACGGGCGGCTCATTACTTCGCGCAATAGCGATGCCTTTGATGCCACCACCGTGAGTGATGATCCGGTGGCTTATCTACTCGATAGCAAGGTGCTCGCGCATGTGCCGCCCTATGTGGCCTATCCGGTCTATATGGCCCTGGAGCAGCAACAGCAGGTGTTGAATGAAGGGGCCGACCCGCTGGGCGAAGGCTCTCGCTATAACATTGATTGGTCGGCCGGATGGAAGCCAATCAAGGCGAAAATCCCGAAGATGACCGTGGATGTCGCCGTTGCGGGTAACACCATCTTGGAGTCCGTGGTTGGGCGTATGGCTTGGGCGGTGGTGAACCTCTCTGATTCGCTGGATATCAATGCCGTGGGTTCGGCCTCAACTTGCCGCGGCCTGGGGTTGACGGCCTCGGAGTTCGCCTTTGGCATCACGGATCCTGCGAAGGTTACAGAGGCCTATGAGCTGTTGAAGGAGAATCGCAATACGGTCGATGGCACAGAGTTGACCCTGCAGACCTTTTGCTCGAATGCCGACTTGGCCCAATTCGCTGCCAGTAGCGGCGGCGAGGAGTTGGTGATGGAGAGTGATGGCATTTCGCCCTTCTCCTGGCAGGATGCCATCGCCAATGAGGAGGATGGCTTCTATTCTCCCTTCTCGGTCTATAGCTTCTGGCCTAAGAGCGAACGCAAGCAGGAGGATGGTGCGCGCGCCTCTTCCGATTCGGAGGAAACGACCCTCGCCTGTAACGATCTCGATGAAGGTTCAACGGCAGATCCCTCCTCCGGCACGGGGCTCGAGCTTGCCAATGCGGTCAAGCAGGCGCTTGGCTCGGATAGCGGTGCTGGCGACAACTTGGTCTTGCTCTTGCACGACTATCTGGATACCGATTCTGTCCCCTCTGATGCCAATGCAGAAGGCCCCGAATCGCTCTGGGCCAATGCGATGCCAACGGTTGAACGGGTGCCGATGCTCTCGGAGGTGGCTTATGATGCGCAGGGGTGGGGCGATGGCGAGACCGTGGTGACGGCCATTGAGAAGGCCTTTACGGAGGCCTTCAAGGGGCAGACGCCCAAGTTAGACGGGGCTGTCACACGCATTGAGGATATCCCGAGCCACTTTGGCGATAAACAGATTACCATTGAGTTGCCGGCCTTTTCGCAGACGATTGGCTTGCGAAGTTACTTCCCCGGCGGAAAGACTGCAACGGGGAACTTCACCTTCTCGCCCGAGGGGTTTGCCGGCGTGTATGCGGTGGCAACTCAGGGCAATAAGAAGCTGAAGATGGAGAAGGATGTTGTCAAGGGCCCGCTCTCGGTGGGGGGCTCGTTGGAGGTTGATGGCGGCTCGGAAGCGCTCTTCCGGAGCACGGGGTCTCAGCCGAATATCCCGATGAACACGGGCAAGTTCCAGTTGGCATTCAAGGGCACGGAGTTGCCGGTGGCCAATTGCGAAAAGTCCAGCCCGGATGATGCCGAGGAGATGCAGGTGAACTTGCTGGTGGATTTCTTCTTCCGCGTGCCCTGCAAGCAAGGCGCTCGGGTGGTCGATCTCTGCCCTTCGGCTAGGTCTGGTGCTGAGCGGGGCGAGGGCAATCTTCCCTCCACCCTCGCCAACCGCCTGACGATTGGCGACATCAGCAAGCTTGATGCGCAGTATTTCCGCATTACGCGCCCGGTAACGATTACCTGCACCCTTCAGTGGAAGATTGAAGAGCAGGAGAGCGCGGAAGGGCAGAAGACCTATACGGCCAAGATTGATGAGCAGGCCCTAAAGGTGAAGGTCGAGGTGAATATTTCCTCGAGCCTGAAGATGGACTCCCAGGAACTCAAGCCGGCCTCGGAGGATAAGGCTTCCTACCTCTCCCTCTCGCCGGATGAGGGGGCTTGGTTCACGATTGACCCGCGCTACAACTGGCTCTCGCCGATGTTGGGCACTGCTGATGAACCCTCCGCCTATCTGGGCCAGAGCAGCGGCTATCGCAAGAACTTCTCTTCGCCGCACTGGATCTTCCAGCCCGCTGGGGCGTTGACCAGCGGCGAGAATACGCCCTCTCAGGTTCAGCAGGATTACGCCAGCGCTCATAGCGACTTGGTGCCCTTCTCTTGGGGCCTCGCGGTTGAGGACATCCGCTATGGTTACAATGATGCCGGGCAATTACTCTTACCGGCCGAGCTTGCCTTCTTGCCGGTGCCCTGCGATCACAGCGCTTGGTCTCCGAACAGTGGCAGCTATTTGTCCAACTCCTTCTCGAATTATCACTCGCGGGTGGCTCAAGCCTCCTTCTTCCGGACCCTGCCCGCGGTCGACTTGAACGATGGAGCGCTGGACTACACCAAGTACACCAAGATCGCTTCGCTCTTGCGTGGCTTTGGGGGCGAGAACTTCCCTGAAGAGCATCGCGGTATTGTCAATGCCTTTGCTGCGCAGGATAACTACGTTCTCCACCAGCGCCTGAAGCAGTTTGCTTTGTTGGGCATTCCGCCCACCATCAAGCAGGCGGCCTATGTCACCTATCAGCGGTTGAAGGCCACCGAAAGCGTCAAGCGTGTTGCCTCTGGGATGGTCAATGAGGATCTCAAGGCCCTCAAGGCCCTTACCCCGGATGTTCCCTTGACCTCCGAGGAGGCCAAGCCAAAGTACGATGAGTTCGTCACCAAGTATCTCTTCCCGCTCCCGAGCACATCTGGCGGCAACTATAATCGCGCCAAGTTGTGGTCCGGCAGCCAGAAGCTCTACGAGAACAAGACTGGCACCCCCACGCGCCCAAAGACCCTCGACTTCATTATCCAGGATGATCCCAACGGTTCCTTCGCCGATCGCCTGAAAGCCTATAACCAGACCAAGGGGTCGGCTGATAAGCTCGGGCAAAATGACATGACCACGCTCCTCGCAATTGCCAAGGAGAGCTTTGGCGACCGGCAGCAACTCTTCCTCTTCATTCTGCGCGCGGACGCGATTGCCTACAACTCGGCGCGCGAGCTCTCGGCCCATAAGCCCCTCTCCACCGCCCGGGCTGTGGCCCTCGTCTGGCGCGATGCCTATGGCGAATTGCCCGACCGCGTGATTTACTACCAGTTCATTCCCTAAGGAGTCGTGATGGACCAAGACCCCTCTTTAGAAGAGAATGAAGCGTACGAGGAGGAATGCCTCGATTTGCGCTATGTGGGCGAGCACCAGATCGCCTGCGTTGGCGCCGACCTCACCGATATGCTCAATTGCGATGAGGGCGTTGGCCCCGAGCTCTATGCTCGCCTTGGGCTTACCGCCACGCAGGATACTTCGCTTGAATTTACCTTCTTCACCTTTGCCGAAGTCGATGAGGAGGCCTACTATATGGTTACCTTCCCGGAGGGAACCGACTTCGCAAACTTCTCCATCGCGCAGGCCCTTGCCATTGAGGAAATCAGCTCCGAGCGCTTCGAGAGCCTTCCCACTGGCGATGAACTCGACCCGTGTGATGGCGACTGCGAACACTGCCCGCAGGAGTGCATTGGCAAACAACCCGTTGTCTATTTGTAAACCCAGAAAGGAAGCTCATTCACTATGCGTACCAAAATCGTCGCAGGTAATTGGAAGATGAACAAGTTGCCCTCCGAGGCCGCCGCGCTTATCGAGGGGATCCGCAAGGCCACCAACGAAGGCGATTGCGGTGTGGAAGTGGTTGTCTGCGTGCCCTTCGTGGACATCCCGGCCGCTGCCGCCGCGCTCAAAGGCTCGAAGATTGGCCTCGGCGCTCAGAATATGCACTGGAAGGCCAATGGTGCCTACACCGGCGAAATCTCTGCCGGAATGCTCAAGGATCTCGGCGTCCAGTATGTCATCCTCGGTCACTCCGAGCGCCGTCAGTACTTCGCTGAAACCGATGAGACCGTGAACCTCAAGCTCAAGGCCGCCTTGGAAGCTGGCCTCACCCCCATCGTTTGCGTGGGCGAGACGCTCCAGGAGCGCGAAGAGGGCAAGATGCAGGATGTCATCGTCAACCAGGTCACCAAGGACCTCGCTGGCTGCCAGGAAGACTTCGAAAAGATTGTTATTGCTTACGAGCCTGTTTGGGCTATTGGTACCGGTAAGACCGCCACCTCCACCCAGGCCCAGGAAGTGCACGCGCTCATCCGCGCCACTCTCGCCAAGATGAACCCCGCCAAGGCCGAGAAGGTCCGCATCCAGTACGGCGGCTCGATGAAGCCCAACAATGCGGCCGACCTGATGGCCAAGCCTGACATTGATGGCGGCCTCATCGGCGGCGCGGCGCTGGAAGCCGAGTCCTTCGCGGCCATCGTTGCTGCCGGCAAGTAATTTAACTCACAAGGAGATTGATATGAGCAAGAAACCCACCCTGCTGATTTTGGCTGCCGGCATGGGCAGCCGTTACGGCGGCCTCAAGCAGATCGATTCCGTCGGCCCCTCGGGCGAGACCATCATGGATTACTCCATCTATGATGCCATCCGTGCCGGCTTCGACCGCATCGTCTTCATCATCCGCAAGGACTTCGAGGAAGCCTTCCGCGAGAAGATTGTCGCCAAGTACGAAGGCAAGATCAAGATCGCCCTCGCCTTCCAGGATCCGCTTGACCTCCCCGAAGGCTGCACCTTCCCCGAAGGCCGCGAGAAGCCCTGGGGCACCGCTCACGCCATCCGCTCGGCCCGCACCGTCATCGACGCCCCCTTCGCCGCCATCAATGCCGATGACTTCTACGGTGCCGACGCCTTCAAGCGCCTGGCTGGCTTCCTCTCCACGGTTGATGAGACCGCTCAGCCCAAGCAGTTCGCGATGGTCGGCTACCGCCTGGACCAGACCCTCTCCGAGAATGGCTCGGTCGCCCGCGGCATCTGCGAAGTCTCTCCCGAGGGCAAGCTCCTGGGCGTTACTGAGATGACCAAGATCACCCGCAAGGACGGCGGCGCCATCCAGAACGAGGAAGATCCCGCCAACCCCGTCCCGCTCAAGGGCGAGAGCCGCGTCTCCCTCAATCTCTGGGGCTTCACCCCCGCTCTCTTTGAGGGGATGGAAGAGCGCTTTGCCACCTGGTTCCACGAGCACGAAGGCCAGCTCAAGGCCGAGTGGTACATTCCCTTCTATGTTGACGAACTCGTCAAGGCCGGCAAGGCCACCGTGGAAGTGCTCCCCACCAACAGCAGCTGGTTCGGCGTCACCTACCGCGAAGATAAGCCCGTCGTCGTTGAAGCCATCAAGAAGATGGTCGCCGCCGGCGAGTATCCCGCCAAGCTCTGGGAAGACTAAGCGTTCCCTCCGGGCTACAACAGACTGCCGTAATCGCCTGATTACGGCAGTCTCTTTATTGTCCAACCCTGTGTGGGGGCTGCTCGCCCCCACACCCCTCGGCAGGGCTTCTCGCCCTGCACCTCGGGAGCGCGGTGCGCTCCACCCCGGCCGACGCGCCCT